>JAWPNA010000359.1:0-7880 GCA_045402695.1 Acidobacteriota bacterium | reverse complement strand
GGCATCATGGTCTCCGCGTTGGCCGAGATGGCGACGGCGAAGCACAGCGCCGACGCCGCCGACCGCGCCCGCGAGTTCCTCCTGCGTCGGCCGGAGCTCTTTGCCGAGCCCGCGGCCCTTCGCGGGGCTGTCTCCCTGTTCGCTCCCACGGACCTGTCCGATCTGCTGCTGAAGTGGATCACCGCGCTGCACTTCAAGGGGATCGACAGGATGGAGCCCTGCATCACGGTTCTGATCGAGGAGCTGCAGCTCGAGGACTGCGGCTGGTGCGTGCGCACCGATCGCAGCGGGCGGATCGACCTGGAGCGGACGCTCAAGGCCATCGAGAGCGGCTACGACGTAGAGGTGAGGGGCGCGATTCCGGCTCAAGTCCGCGAGGAGATCTCCGCCAGGCTCAAACGCGGCGCGTTCTCCGAGATCGCCTCGTCGCTGGGCGGCTTTCTGAGAACGCGCGTGGGCCAGATCGAGGCTCAGCGCGACGATGCGCTGCCGCGGCGCCTCGACGCGCTGGGGCGTGCGTTCGAGACTCCCGCCATCGTCGAGATGGCCGAGCAGCTCGAGCCCGCCATGCATCAGTGGCTGATCGGTCTGCTGGTGGCCGCCGCCGTGAAGGTGTCGATCTACCGAAACTACCTGCTCGATTTGCAGACCGCGGGATCGGACCTCGACCAACTCCTGTCGCTGGCCGAGGTGGAGACATCCTGCCTGCTCCGGACACTGCCGGGCAGCTTGGCCGCGGCGAGCGAGAGCGACACCCAGCGCAAGGATCGCCTCATCGAGTGGTGCGTGCGGACGCTGGAGGCGCGCGGGCCCTTCTTCCCCAAGGCGATTGCGCTGGAGACCCTGGGGACGCTCAAGGCCGACGGCCTGGTTCCCGAGATCGCGGCGCACCTCGCGGACGACAACCCCTACATCTACGGATTCGCCGAGCGGGCGCTGGCGCGGATCGGCCCGCCCGTCATTCGCCATGCGCGCGCGGTGCTGGCCGCCGGCGGCTCGACGCATCCCGACGTCCTGCACAGCCTGATGCGCCTGGCGTGCGAGCAGGGCCGCGAGGAATCGCTGAAGCTGCTGCTGGACTACTTTGACGAGACCTTCGAAACCCTGGGCCCCGACCCTGCATCAGAGCTCGCGGCGCTCGTCGCGCATCAGGACCTGGTGCCTCACCTGCGACGATGGCTCGACAGGAGCACCGCGATGGCAGGCCATACGCTGCTGCTCATCGGCGCGCTGCACAATCTGCCGATCCCGGAGGAGGAGAAGATCCTCAAGGCGATCGACGACTATTGGAAGGTGTCCGGTGAAGGTCCCGACGGCGGCGGTCCGTCGGGGCAGTACTTGATGTAGCGCCTCGAAGTCAGGGAGCGGGATCCTGGGAGGGCTCAATCAGCCAGGCATTCTCGCTCTGAAGCAGGCTCAGCCGCGCTGCCTGCCTCACCGTCGCCTGAAGTCCGCGCGGCAGCCTCACGCGGGCCGCCGTCTCCTCCTCGGGCCACAGCAGGTTCTGGACGAACGATTTCTTCTGAGGCAGATAGACCAGGCGCACTTCTTCGTCCTCGGAGATGCCGGCCTCCTTCTTGGCCAGTTCGATCGCCTTGGACATTCCGCCCAGCTCGTCCACGAGACCCAGCTCCTTGGCGCGCGCGCCGGTCCAGACGTGGCCCTGGCCCACCTTGTCCACGTCCTCCTTCGTCATCGCGCGGCCCTCGGCCACCACCATCGTGAACTTCTCGTAGATCTTCTTCATGAACTTCCAGTAGAGTTCCTTCTCGACTTCCGAATATCTGCTTCCCTCGTAGTAGAAGGTCGCGTGGTCCCCGATGGGCAACGCTTCGCGATTCAGCCCGATCCAGTCGTAAAGGCCCGAGGTCACGAGCTTGCCGGCCACCACCCCGATTGAGCCGGTGATCGTCCCCGGCTGCGTGACGATCTTCGTGGCGCCGGCCGCGACGTAGTAGCCGCCCGAGGCGGCCAGGTCCGACATCGAGATGATGATCGGCTTCTCCTTCTTCGCGAGCTGCGTCTCCCGCCAGATCAGATCGGACGCCACCGCCGATCCGCCGGGCGAGTCCACGCGGAAGACGATGGCCTTGATCGTCCTGTCCTCCCGCGCTTTTCTGAGCGCGCCGACGATCGTCTCCGACCCCATGATAGGGCCGACCATCGGATCCACCGAGCTCTTGCCGTTGAGGATGATGCCGTATCCGGTCACCACGGCGATCTTGGCGTGCCCCGCGGAGCCGCCCTTCCGATCCAGGTAGTCCTTGAACTTCAGGGTCGCCAGCTCGCCGCCGTTTCTCTCCTTCAGCGCCGATTCGAACTCGTCGTAGTACGCCAGACGGTCCACCAACCCGCTGGCGAGCGCTTCGGCTCCGGTGAACGGGCCCTGGTTGATGAGCCCTTCCACGCGGCTCTTCTCCATCTTGCGCCCCTCGGCGATGCCCGCCACGATCTGGCCGTACCAGTCGTTCATGTACGAGAGGGTCGCTTCGCGGTGCGCGTCGGTCATCTTCTTCTCGGTGTAGATGTCCTTGGCGTTCTTGAACTTTCCGATGCTGTCGAAGTCGGGGTAGATCCCCACTTTGTCGAAGGTCCCGCGCAGGAACGTGGTCACGCTCAGAATGCCGTACAGGTTGACGTCGCCGGCCGGCGACAGCGAGATGTCATCGAAGGCGGTGGACAGGTAGTAGACCGAGTTGCCGCTGCCGAACTCACCCGCCGTGTCCATATAGACGTGAGCCCACTTGCCGGAGGATCGGAACTCGATGATGGCGTCCCGGATCTCCTGGACCTTTCCCAGGCCCATCGAGTACGGCTTGATGATGGCCATGATCCCGTTGATCCGGTCGTCGCCCTTGGCGCGGCCGATGGCCGTGATGATGTCCCGCAGGACGGTCGGCTGCCCCCCGATCACGCGGTTGAGCAGGCTGTCCTCGAAGTCCTCCACGACGTCGCCGGCGACCGTGACCTGCAGCACCGTCCCCTTCTGCACGCCTCCGGCCAGCATCACCGCCGCCGCAACCACGACGAGCACGATGAGCATCGCACCCGCCGTCAGAAGGCATCCTTTGGCTCCCCGGGTCATGGATCACGCCTCCGATATGCTACGTTTGATAGCGCTCACACCTTACCAGATCCCCCGAGACCGTGTCGCGTAGAGGGCGCCGTGTCTCGCGGAGAGCTCGGCGCTGGACGATGACGGGCATGGACGGGCGGCTGGCGGACGGCATCGCTCACTTCAATTCCTCGGCCTTCTTCGAGGCCCACGAAGCGTTCGAGGATCTATGGCGGACCGCCGAAGGGGACCGCCGGCTCCTGCTCCAGGGGCTGACACAGGTCTGCGCGGGGCTGGTGAAGCACCAGCGCGGCCAGCCTGCGTCGGCGCGCACGCTGATGGCCCGTGGACTCCGGAAGCTGCAGACTCAGGACACCTCCAGCCTGCCCGAGTTGTTGATCCCCTCCCTCGTGCAGCAGGTCAGGGTCATCCTCGAAGCGCTGGATTCGGGAGCCGGCTTCACCCCGCCCGAAATCCGCATCGCGAGCGGTGATGTATAATCCGGTCCGATCCTCCCGGCAAGTTCCGTCATCGACCATCTGATCCATGGAGGTGTTCATGCGTTGCATCGTCCGCAAGCGATCCCTCACGGTCTTTCTCGGCCTCATCTGCCTCGCCGCTGGCGCCGGCCCCGGTTCCGGGCTGCTCCGGGCGGCGGAGCCATCGGCCTCGGCCCTGATCGGCACCGAGATCGCCGACTTCAAGCTCACGGACTACACGGGCAAGGAGCAGACGCTGTCGCAGTACCGTGCCGGCAAAGGCACCATCCTGATCTTCGTATCAACCCGGTGTCCGGTTTCAAACGCCTACAACGAAAGGATGGTCGCCCTTGCCGCCGATTACCAGCCCAAGGGGTTCCAGTTCCTCGGCATCAACGCCAACCGGGCGGAGGATCCCCAGGAGTTGGCCTCGCACGCGAAGGAGCACCACTGGAACTTCCCCGTCCTGAAGGACACGAACAACGTGGTCGCCGATCGCCTGGGGGCCCAGGTCACCCCCGAGGTGTACCTCATCGATGGCAACGGAGTCCTTCGCTACCACGGCCGGATCGACGACTCGCAGGACCCGGCCGGAGTCAAGGAGAAGGATCTCAGGACCGTACTCGATGCGCTGCTGGCCGGCCAGGAGATCGCCCGCAAGGAAGCCAAGGCGTTCGGCTGCTCAATCAAGCGCGTAGACAGAAAGGCGCAAGGGTACTGATGATCGGCCGTTGGCTTGCCGCCGCGGCCGCCGTAGCCGGCGCGACCTACGGGGCCGCGACGGCCCCGCCCGTCACGGTCAAGAGCATCGACCGCCGGGGGTACGCCGGGATGCTGGCGAGCCTCAAGGGGCGCCCCGTCGTGGTCAACATGTGGGCCACCTGGTGCGTGCCGTGCCGTGAGGAATTCCCGGACCTCGTCAAGCTCCATCGCGAGATGGGGGTGCGCGGCGTGCAGATCGTGGCCGTCTCGCTGGATCTCTCCTCCGCGCTCGAGTCCGAAGTGGTCCCCTTCATCAAGGCCCAGAGGGCGGCCTTCCCCGTATACATCAAGAGCCCGGGGGATGACGATGCCTTCATCAATGCCGTGAGCCCCGCCTGGTCCGGGGCGCTCCCCTCCACATTCGTGTACGACGCTTCGGGAAAGCTGGTCGAGGAGATCACCGGCCCGACGACGTTTGACAATCTCCGCGGCATTGTGACGCCGCTGCTCCCCGAGGAACAGCCGAGAAACTGATCGTGTCGGGCTCTCGGGATTTCAGACTCGAGACACTACACCGACCGCATCGCCTCGACTGGCGCAAGCCTCGACGCTTTGATCGCGGGATAGAGCCCGAAGCCGATGCCGAGCGACGCCGCAACGCCCACCGCCAGCGCCACGCCTCCCCAATCGATCGGCAGCCCTGACGGGAAGAATCCCTCCAGCAGCTTGACGGCGATCAGCCCGAGGCCCACGCCGACCGCCGCGCCCGTCAGCGCCAGGGTGATTGACTCGGCCATGAACTGAAGGAAGATCTCTAGGTCGGTCGCGCCGATTGCCTTGCGCATCCCGATCTCGTACAGACGCTCGCCGATGGAGATGATCATCACTGAGAGAAGGCCGATCCCTCCCACCAGCAGGCTGATGCCGGCGATGCTCCCGAGCACCACCTGCCAGTTGAGGACGATTTTCTCCACCTCATCGCGCTGCTTGACCATCTCCTGAGCGATGTTCTGGACTTTGTAGTCGCCCACTCCGTGGTGCGCGACGCTCAACGAAGCGGCGATCTCGGCCTGCACCCGGCCGAGGGCTTCGAACGAGGCCGTCTTGACGGCGAGGTAGGCCAGCGGGGTGTCGTCTCCGGTGAAGTACTTGCGGAGCGTCGGCAGCGGAATGAGCGCACCCTCCATCTCCTCGATGAAGTCATCGTCGTTGACGAACTGATTGCCCAGCTCCTCGCCCACGCCGATCACCTTGAAGCGCGACCCGCTGATCGAGATCTCGCGGCCCATCGGATCCTCCGACCCGAACAGGCGCAGGCGAAGACGGTGCCCGAGGATGCACACTTTGCTGAAGGTACGCAGATCCTGCTCCGTGAAGAACCGGCCGCGTGCGACGGCCCTGCGCCTGACTGAGGCATAGGCCGGCGTCACGCCGGAGACGCGCACATCGCGCCGCACGCCGCCGGCCGCGAAGACCAGGTCGGCGTACTGCACGGCCGCGACCTCCTTCACCAGGTCGCGGCGCGACATCAGGACGTCGGCGTCCTCGGCCCTCAGTCCCACGGACTGCGCGAAACGAGCGCGCTCGATGGAGTCCTTCGGCTGTTTCTGCACGACGTACATCACGCCGTCGTAGCCCAGCTCCTCGAAGCCATCCCAGACGGACCGGACGATGCCGTTCAACATCGAGGTCATGAAGATGATCGAGCTGGTGCCCAGGATGATGCCGATCAGCGTGAGGAACGACCTGAGCTTGTGGTAGCGAATCTCGATCAGCCCGCTGGTCAGGATCTCGGGGACGTTCATCTACTCGTACCGGAGCGCTTCCACCGGGTTGAGGCGCGCCGCCTTCACCGCGGGGTAGAAGCCAAAGAAGATTCCAACCGACACCGAGGTCAAGAACCCGATCATCGCCATCGTGGGAGTGATGACCGCGGGTTGCTCGATCAGGGCCGACACCGCCTGGGTGAACCCGTATCCCAGGACGATCCCCAGACCGCCGCCCAGAAGCGTGACGATCACCGACTCGACCAGGAACTGCGCCACGATGTGCAGGCCGTTGGCGCCCAGCGACTTGCGCACACCCACCTCGCGCACACGCTCCTGGAACGACGCCAGCAGGATGTTCATGATCACCACCCCTCCAACGAGCAGAGACACCGCGCCCGAGAGGATGAACACGATGTGGAGCTGCTGGCTCTGCTGCTGCGCTCGCTCCAGGCGTGACGCGCGATCCCACACCTCGAAATCCTTCACGCCTCGGTGCCGCCGATTGAGGACGGCGCGGATCTCCGAGGTCGCCTTCTTGATGTTGTCCTCGTTGTCGATCATGAGGTTGACGTACGCCACCTTGCGGTCATGGTCGCCCGTGAACCTCTTGTGAACCGACGTGAGAGGGATCATGATCTTGCGGTTCATCCACTCGAGTGCGTTGAAGTCGCCGTTGTTGAAGAAGTATTCCTTGCGCTGCATGATCCCCACGGCGGTCATCCCCACGCCGTCCAGGAAGACCGTCTTACCGATCGGGTCCTCGGATCCGAACAGGAGCCGCGCCGCCGAGTCCCCCAGCACACACACCCTGTTGGCGGCTGCGAGGTCGTCCTGGCTGATGAACCGCCCCCGGGCGGGGTAGAACTTGTAGACGGTCTGGTAGTCGGGAGTGACACCGTCAATGTCCCAGTCTTTCTGGAAATCCCCCCGGGTCACCAGCACGCGCGCGTTGGCGATCGGGTCCACTTGCGTCACGAATGGGAGGGACCTCAGCGCCTCCGCGTCGCCGTAGGTCAACCCGACGTTGGACAGCTCCAGGGCGGTCTTCGTGACGCCGCGTGCCGGCCGATTGACGACCAGGACCTTCTTGAGCCCGCCGATGGTGGAGAAGAACTCGAGGCTCTTGCGCCGGCCCGACTCCACCAGCGCCATCACGGTCACCACCGAGGCCACGCCCAGGATGACGCCCACCATCTGGAGGAACGATCGCCCTTTGTGGGCCTGGATGTCGACCACGCCGTCGATGATCGACTCGACAAGCGGGAAGGTCATGCCGCCTCCGGCGTCACCACCTGGCCGTCCACCAGGGTGATGACGCGGCGCGTCCTGGCCGCCACCGAGTGATCGTGCGTGACCAGGATGACCGTGTGACCCTGCCGGTTCAGGTCATCGAAGATGGACAGGATCTCCTCCCCCGTCTTCGTGTCCAGGTTTCCTGTCGGCTCGTCCGCCAGGATGATCGCGGGGTCGTTGACCAGAGCCCGGGCGATGGCCACCCTCTGCCGCTGACCTCCCGAAAGCTGCGACGGCACGTTCTTCAACCGGTCGCCCAGCCCCAGCCTCGCCAGCAGCTCGGCCGCGCGCTGTCTTCGTCTCGCCCGAGGCGCACCTCCATACATCATCGGCAGCTCGACGTTCCTGAGGATCGACGCGCGCGGCAGCAGGTTATAGGTCTGGAATATGAACCCGATGCGCCGGTTGCGCACCCTGGCCAGCGACCAGGAGGTCATGGCGGACACGCTGTCTCCCGCCAGGACGTATTCGCCGCTGGTGGGAGTGTCGAGACAGCCGACGATGTGCATGAGGGTGGACTTGCCCGACCCGGAGGGACCCATGACGGCGATGTACTCGCCCTTGCGGATGGAGAGGGTGACG
>JAWPNA010000302.1:0-6666 GCA_045402695.1 Acidobacteriota bacterium | reverse complement strand
CGCACGCCGCCGCGCGCTGGGGAGCTACTACACTCCCTCGAAGATCGTGGAGCACGTCGTTCGGATGGCACTGGGCCCGCTGCTGCCGGTGGCGCAGCGGGCGGCCTTTTCCGAACGGTCAGGTGGCTCCGCCTGCCTGCGCGTCCTGGATCCCGCGATGGGCGACGGCGCCTTCCTCGAGGCCGCGCGCGATCTGATCGCTCAGAGCCTCGGCGAGTCGCAGGCCATCCAGCCGGCTGAAGCCATGCTACGGGCGGAGCGATGTCTCACCGGCGTGGACATCGACCCGGCCGCGGTGACGCTCGCCGCGGAGAAGCTCGCGATCCACGGGAGGGACGGCGCGGGGCCGAGGCTGCTGCTCGCTGATACCCTGGCCTCGGCGGCGTGCGGGGCCGCAGGGAGGGTGGAGGCCTTGGGCGGCCTCTTCGACGCGGTGATCGGCAATCCTCCCTGGGGCGGCTGGGACCGGCGGCTGGGCCCTGAAGAGAGGAAGAAACTGCGCGCCAAGTTCGTCACTGCGCGGGGCCGCATCGATCCGTTCGCCCTTTTCATCGAGCGCGCGACGAGCCTCCTGGCCGAGGGCGGCAGGCTCGGACTGGTGTTGCCGGACTACTTCCTTCTGAAGAACTATCCCGCCGTGCGCCGGCATGTCCTGGACAGCTACGACATCGAGGAGATCATCCACTGGGGACGGGCCTTCCCCGGTGTGAACCTCGACGCCTGCACGATGGTTGCCCGCAAGACACCGCCACGGCGCGAGACGAGACAAACGGTCCGCTGCTTCCCTGATGGGCCCAAGGGCGAATCGGTGATGATCCCCCAGACCCGGTTCGCCGCGACTCCTCGACACGCCTTCAACCTCGCGTTGGACGACCGGCGGGCCGCATTGCTCGACCGGCTCGAGGCGGAGTGCGTCCGCCTTGGTGAGTGGCTCGAGACACACGAAGGGATCCACTCCGGCAACATCCGCGAGCGGCTCTTCCTGCCGGCGAGGGCCAAGGACGACGGCGGAGATCCTCGGCTTGCCCGTCCTCTCATCCTGGGACGTGACGAGATCAGGCCGTTTCTCCTGCGCTGGAGCGGATGGCGGGTCCAATACGACCGCTCCGCCATCCGCCGCGACCGCGGCGAGTACGCGAACCTGGGCGACGAGCGCTGGTTCGCGGCGGCGAAGCTGCTCGTGAGGCGAACGGGTGATCGTCTCGTGGCCGCCTGCGACAGCACGGGACTGTTCGCCAGCAACAACCTGTTCGTGGCCCTGCCCCGGCCCTGCTGTCCGGTTCCCCTGGAGTACCTTGAGGGCTTTCTCAACTCCACCCTTGCCACTTGGTGCTTCAGGACGATCCAGCCGCGCGCGGGGAGGATCTTCGCCGAGCTGAAGCTGGTCCATCTCAACCGCCTGCCGGTTCCCCCGCCGTCGGACAACGGCGACATCGCCCGCGTGGTGGGCCTTGTCGGACGGCTCAGGCAGCCCGGCGCGGCCGGCGCTGAGGAGGCGTTCGCCGCGCTGGACCATGTTTTTTCCAGTCTGGCGCGCCTGACCGCCGCCGAGTCGCGCCTCGTGGACAAAGAAAGACGTTCCCCTCGGCGCCCGTCTCCTCTATAATTCCGCCGCCGAACCCAGACGCTAGTGGAGGTTTGAAGAAAATGGAGAAGTACGGCATCGACGATGCCATGAACCTGTATGGGATTGACTCGTGGGGCAACGGTTATTTCCGCATCAACGAGGATGGCCATCTGATCGTCATCCCAACGAACGATGAGGCGCGCTTCGTGGACCTCGCCAAGGAAGTCACCGAGCTGTCGCGCAAGGGCGTCACCACGCCGCTGCTGCTGCGGTTTCCCCAGTTGCTCGAAGCGCAGGTCAAGAGCCTCTGCAACTCGTTCCGCAAGGCGATCGGGGAGTTTGGATACACGAAGGAGTACCGGCCCGTGTTCCCCATCAAGGTCAACCAGCATCGCTTCGTCGTGTCGGAGCTGATGGAGGCCGGCTGGAAGTACAACCTCGGCCTGGAGGTCGGAAGCAAGCCCGAGCTGCTCGGCGCGCTCGCCATGGAGACTCCGCCCGACTCGCTGCTGATCTGCAACGGCTTCAAGGACGTGGCCTACCTCGGCAACGCCATCCTCGCGCACAAGATCGGCAAGAACGTCATCGTCGTCGTCGAGAAACCGTACGAGCTGGAGAGTCTCCTCCAGATCATCAAGGACCGCGGCGTGAAGCCGGCCATCGGGTTCCGCGTGCGGCTCAACAGCAAGGGCTCGGGCAAGTGGGAGAAGTCGGGAGGCGTCACCAGCAAGTTCGGGCTGTCCACGGCACAGCTCCTCGAAGGGATCCAGGAGCTGAAGAAGGCGCGGCTGCTCGACTGCCTCAAGATGTTCCACTTCCACATCGGGTCGCAGATCACGGAGATCCGGCGCCTCAAGAACGCCATCAAGGAGGCGGCGCGCGTCTATGCCAAGGCGCGCAAGATGGGCGTGGAGATCGAGTATCTCAACGTAGGAGGCGGGCTGGGGGTGGACTACGACGGCTCACGAACCTCCTCCGACGCGAGCGTCAACTACACGGTGCAGGAGTACGCCAACGACGTCGTGTACACCATCAAGGACGTGTGCGAGAACGAGAACGTGCCCGAGCCGATCATCGTGAGCGAGTCGGGGCGCGCGATGACGGCATACCACTCCGTGCTGGTGGTGGACGTGCGGGCCGAGATCAGCGCCCGCACCAACCAGAAGCTCAAGCCGGCGGCCAAGGATCCTCAGGTCATCGGGGATCTCTTCTTCATCCTGAAGAACCTGTCGGTGAAGAACTATCGTGAGTACTACCACGACGCCGTCGAGCACCGCGACGAGATGTTCTCGCTGTTCAACCTCGGCTTGCTCTCGCTGGAGGAGCGCGCCAAGGGAGAGGCCTGCTTCTGGGAGATCGCGGCGAAGGCGGTGCGGTACGCCAAGACTCAGAAATTCGTGGCCGACGAGTTCGTCGAGCTGGAAAAGCAGCTTCACGAGAAGGTGGTGTGCAATTTCTCGGTGTTCCAGTCGATCCCCGATCACTGGGCGCTCGACCAGCTTTTCCCGGTGGTGCCGATCCACAGGCTCCGTGAGAAGCCGGACCGCCGGGCCACGCTGGTGGACATCACCTGCGATTCGGACGGCGAGATCGACAAGTTCGTGGACCTCAAGGACATCAAGGAGGCGCTCGAGATTCACGCGCTGGACGGGCAGCCCTACTACCTCGCGCTGGTTCTGATCGGCGCCTACCAGGACACGATGGGGGACCTGCACAATCTGTTCGGGTCGGTGAACGAGGCTCACGTCGTCGTGGATGACGAAGGGAAAGTCCACGTCAAGCGAATCCGCAGAGGCAACTCCGTGCGCGAGACTCTGGCGTCCTTCGGCTACGACGCGAGAGACCTCGCCGCCCGCATGCAGGCGATCCTGGAGGAACGCCAGAGTCACGACGGAATCACTCCTAAAGAGGCCCGCCTGCTGCTGTCGGAGTATCGCGGGCAGTTCGACACCTACACCTATCTGACCTGACGCCCGAGGTGATCTCGATGGCAGCCAAGCCGGCGACTCGTGTGCGCCCCGGCCTCCCCTACTTCGGCCTGACGGCGCGGGAATCAGACTATGCGACATCGCGCGTCGTGGTGCTCCCGGTCCCTTACGGGGGCACCGTCACCTACGGCCGGGGCACCGAAAGAGGTCCTCAGGCGATCCGCGCCGCGTCCCAGCAGGTCGAGCTGTTCGACGAGGAGACCCGGCGCGAGCCGCACAAGGTGGGGATCCACTCAGCTCCGCCGGTGGCCTGCGCGCGGCTGCGGCCGGAGCGGATGGTCCGGTTGGTGGAGCGAAGGGTCGAACGGTACCTCGAGGACGGAAAGTTCGTGGTCACGCTGGGCGGGGAGCATTCGATCTCCCCGGGCGCCACCGGGCCGTACAGCCGCCACTTTCCCGGCTTGACGATCGTGCACTTCGACGCGCACTCGGACCTGCGCGAGTCGTACCAGGGAACGCGCCACAATCACGCGTGCGCCGGGGCGCGCATGAGAGAACACGCCCGGCTCGTCCAGATCGGCATTCGCGCGCAGTGTCCCGAGGAGCGCGAGATCATCGAACGTGGCGAGGTGTGGACGCTATTCGCGTATCAGATGCAAGGCGTGGACTGGGCGCTGCCGGCGCTCGAGACGATCAACGACGGCTCCCCGGTGTACGTGACGGTCGATCTTGACTACTTCGACCCTTCCCTCATGCCCGCGACCGGGACTCCCGAGCCGGGAGGCGGCGAGTGGTACCCGACGCTGCGCTTCCTGCGGATGCTCTCGGAGCGGGCCCACATCGTGGGATTCGACATCATGGAGCTGGCCCCCCTGAAAGAGCTGCACGCGCCCGACTTCCTCGCGGCCCGGCTGCTGTACAAGCTGCTGGGCTACTGCTTTGCTTCCACCTGAGTCCGCGGCGCACTCGATTCAGTCCCGTTTCTCCCTCAGGCGGGCGCGCATGGCGATCTGGGCGCTGAGCAGCCCCGCCAGCAGACCATCCTCGTAATTGAACCGGGGGCTTTCCGCCAGCTCGGGGAAATCGTGCGGGCTGAGGATGTCGTCCTCGGTGAGCCGCGCATTGAGCGACCGCGCGACGGCCAGCACCTTGCCCCGCTGCTGGACGATCATCTGCGCCAACAGCGTCTCCATCTCATCCACCACGGGTCCACCTCGGCTACACGAACGGGTCGTCCTGGTTCGGCGTCTCCTCGTTGGTGAGGTCCATCTCCACCAGCCTTATGAGGAAGTACGCGGCCACTACCGCCAGCGCCGCCACCAGCACCCAGGCTGTCACCGACGTGGTGATGCGAGAGGCAGTTTCCGGCGGAGTCTGCCCCGCCGGAAAGAAGGAAGGCGGCCCCTGTTGAAGGAGGAACGCCGCCGGCAGTCTGATCAGCATCGCACCGATTCTGGCGTGGCGTTCCCTCCCTGTCAATCCAGGTCGGTGCCGGCTCCGGCGCCGGTGGTGCTACCATGGAGGCCGGCAAGGAGGCATCATGACGACTTTGGACTCCTGCTGTGACCTTTGTCGCGGCACCAGTTTCGAGCCGTACAGCGCCGTCGCGCCACCGGGGCGCGAGTTGCTTGGCTGCACGAGCTGCGGGTTGGTGACCGCCCTGCCTGCCTCACTCCGGACGGCGCCCATGTACGACTCCCACCGCGACCCGCGCAGCGACGCGCGCCGGGCGACCGCGCTGATGCGCCTGCTTCCCTCCGGCAGGATCCTGGAGATCGGCTGCGGCGAGGGGCGTGTGCTGGCCGGCCTCGATCCTGCGCGATATTCCGCCGTGGGGCTCGAAACTTCCGCCGATCTGGCCGCCGCGGCCAGACGGAAATTGCGAGGAAAGGGGGTCCGCGGCGACGTGCTGGCGGCGGCTCCGAGCGGGGCCCGGCTCGCCGCTGCAAGTTTCGATCTGATCGCGATGTTCGGCACGCTCTCGCGATCGCCCTCCCCCCGCGCTCTGCTCATGGAAGCTTCCCGGCTGCTCAAGGACGGTGGATTCGCCGTGGTCGAGACTCCCGGCCTTTCATCCCTGACCGCGAAGCTGTTCGGCGCGCGTTGGCAGCCGCTGCGCGACACCGCCAACGATTACTTCTTCACGGCCGCCACCCTCGAGAGGTTAGCCGCGGTCTGCGGGCTGACGGCCGGTTCCTTCCGGCCGACGGTGCTGGTGGGGTGGCCTCCCCCCGGCACGCTCGTCTACATCGGGTGCAAGACGGCGGCCTCCGTCAGGGCCCTGGGGCTGGCCTCCCTGGCCGGCCAGGTCGGAAAGATGACTCCGATGGGGGCCACCGACTGATCTGAATTCTCGCACTGATCTCGTTGCGGGACGCCCCGCCGGGCCCTATTGTCCACTCGTCTGGATCGAAGGCGCGTGGAAGTGACCCGGCCGGGAGGCCCCGCATGACTCAGAGCACCAGGTGGCGAGTCGGCTTGCTCGCGGTCTTGCTTGGCGGCGTCGCGCTGGTCATGGCCGCGACCCGATCCACCGTCTCTCCCGCGTCGCTCGAACGGATCGCCTCCGCGGAAACCAGGGCCCGACAGATCATCGACAGAGCGATCGCCGCGCACGGTGGAAGACAGGTCTGGCGAAAAAAGAAGGACGCCGCATTCTCCACTACCTGGACGCATTACAAGGACGGCGAGCCCAGCTTCCGCTCCCGCTACGTGGTGAAGTTCCCCATCGCCGCCGGCGCGACGGCGGCGGTCGTCGAGGCCGAGGAGAACGGCAAGCCGGTGGTCATGGGGGTGTCGGGCAGCAGCTCCTGGTTCGTGGTGGGAGAGGAGCGGCACGAAGATCTCGAGTCGCTGAGGACCAACCGCGCCTTCGTCAGGCGGGCTTACGGCCTGCTGGCGCTGCCGTTCTGCCTGGAGGAGCCCGGATACACCGCCGAGTATGACGGTGAGGAAGTCCGAGCCGGCGCCGTCGTGGACCGCGTGCGCATCGAGCACGGCCTGGAGCCGCCGGGCCTCTACCTCTTCGATCGGGAGAAAGGGCGCCTCGTGGGAATGGGCAGCCCGGTGTCCGACCCGCCCACCGCGACGGTGGGGGACGCCGACGACTTCACGGTCGTGGAGGGGATCCTGATCCCGCGCACCCGGCGCTTCGACAGGATCGACCATGTC
>JAWPNA010000495.1:0-5903 GCA_045402695.1 Acidobacteriota bacterium | reverse complement strand
ATGGAGATGGCCCTGGCTCTTTTCGCGAGTCTGGGTATAGGTGACGCCCGGCTTCAGATCAACTCCGTGGGGCACGCGGAGTGCCGTGCCACCTACCGGCGCGCGCTGCGCGACGCGCTTGCCCCCCATCGTGAGCAGTTGTGTCCCGACTGCCAGCGCCGTCTCGACGTGAACCCGCTTCGGATCCTCGACTGCAAGGTGCCTGGCTGCGCCGCGCTGAAGGAGAAGGCTCCCAGCATCCTCGACCACCTTTGCGAGGATTGCCGGAGCCACATGTCCCGGGTGCAGGAGGCCCTGCGCGCGCTGGAGGTGCCGTTCACGATCAATCCGAGGCTCGTGCGAGGGTTGGATTACTACACCCGCACCACCTTCGAAGTGATCTCCGGCGGTCTGGGCGCGCAGAACGCCCTGTGCGGAGGCGGGAGGTACGACGATCTGGTGGCCTCCATGGGTGGGCCGCCCACGCCGGCTTTCGGCTTCGCCATCGGCGCCGACAGGCTGGTCATGCTGCTCACGGCCGTCGCCGAGGGAAAGCGGGCGCTCCCGGGTTGTCCCTCGTCCGCGGACGTCTACATTTTGCATCTCGGCCAGGCCGGCTTCGACGAGGCGCTGCGAGCGGCGCGGTCGCTGAGGTCGAGAGGGGTTTCGACCCGTTTCGATCCCGAGTCGCGCGATCTCAAGAAACAGATGTCCAGGGCGTCGGCCTGCGGCGCGCGCTACACGCTCATCATCGGGGACAGCGAGCTCGAGCGGCGCGCCTACGCGCTGAAGCGGATGTCGGACGGAGTCCAGAAAGACGTCGCGGTGGGACAATGGGATGTGATTGCGATGGAGGTCGCTCATGGCGGTCAGCAGCGCGTCGGGGCTTAGGAGAAGCGCAAGCTGCGGGAGCCTCTCGCGCGCTGTCGCGGGCACGGAGGTCACGTTGGCCGGGTGGGTGCACCGCCGCCGTGATCATGGCAACCTGATCTTCATCGATCTGAGGGACCGCTCGGGGATCTGCCAGGTCGTCTTCCGTCCGGAGGAGAGCGCCGAGGCGCACGCCGCCGCGCGCGATGTGCGACCCGAGTTCGTGCTGGCCGTCTCGGGTGACGTGGTGCCCCGCGACGCGGCCAACGTGAACGCGAACATACCCACGGGCGAGGTCGAGGTGGTCGCGCGGCGCCTCCAGGTCCTCAACAAGTCGGAGGTGCCGCCGTTTCCTCTCGACGACCAGGAGGTGACCGCCTCTGAGGATCTGCGGCTGAAGTACCGTTTCCTCGACCTGCGCCGGCGGCCGCTCATGCGGGCGCTGACGCTCCGCCACCGCATCTGCATGGAAACCCGCAAGTACCTCGACGAGGCTGGATTCCTGGAGCTGGAGACGCCGATGCTCACCCGCTCCACGCCTGAAGGAGCGCGCGACTACGTCGTGCCCTCGCGTGTGCACCCGGGGACGTTCTACGCGCTGCCGCAGTCCCCTCAGCTCTTCAAGCAGCTCTTCATGATTGCCGGTTACGAGAAGTACTTTCAAATCGCGCGCTGTTTCCGCGACGAGGATCTGCGCGCCGACCGCCAGCCCGAGTTCACGCAGATCGACATCGAGGCCTCCTTCGTCGAGCCCGAGGACATTTTTCAGCTCGTCGAGGGGCTGATGCGCCGCATCTTCGCCGCCGCCGAGGTGGGGTTCCCGGACAGGGTGGGACGCATGAGCTACCGCGACGCGATCGATCGGTACGGCAGCGACGCTCCCGACCTGAGGTTCGGGCTGGAGATCACCGACCTCACCCAGACCGCGGGAGGATCGGAGTTCCCCGTCTTCGAGAAGGCGGCAGCGGCGGGCGGCGTCGTGCGCGGGCTGGTGGTGCCCGGTGGCGCCCGGTACACGAGGCGCGAGATCGACGAGCTGACCGAGTACGCGCGCAGGTTTGGCGCCTCGGGCCTGGTCACGATCAAGAGGACGGAAGGGGAGATCCAGTCTCCCGCGCTGAAGTTCCTCGGAAACGATCGAGCATCCTCCCTGATGGATCGGTTGTCCGCGCGGACGGGAGACCTCGCGCTGATCGTGGCGGGTCCTTTGGAATCGACGGCCAAGAGCCTCGGCGCCCTGCGGCTCGAGACCGCGCGGCGGGAAAAGCTGCGTCCCGACTCAGGCTGGGCGCTCACGTGGGTGCATGACTTTCCGATGTTCGAGCTGAGGCCGGAGGACCGCACCATCACCCCCGCGCACCATCCGTTCACGTCGCCGCGTCCGGAGGATCTGGATCGGCTGGAGTCCGACCCCCTCAGCGTGCGGGCGCGGGCCTACGACTTGGTGCTGAACGGATGGGAGCTGGGCGGCGGCAGCATCCGCATTCACGAGGAGCCGGTGCAGAGGAGGATCTTCGCATTGCTGCGGCTGACTCCCGAGCAGGCGCAGGAGAAGTTCGGCTTCTTTCTCGAGGCGCTGAGGTTCGGTGCCCCGCCGCACGGCGGCATCGCCTTGGGGCTGGACCGGCTCGTGGCGCTGCTGACGGGGGCCTCTTCGCTGCGGGACGTGATCGCGTTCCCCAAGACCACCAGCGCCACCTGCCTCATGACCGGCTCACCCGCGGCGATCGACCCCGACCAGATGGACGAGCTTCACCTCTCCCACAGGGGAATTACCGATCACAGCGGTAGCTAAATACCTGGAAATAATGGGGTTGGATACCTGATGCCTTGACAATTGCCGGATCGCGGTGGTACCTTCATGCCGCGATGAACGTCACGCTCCCCGGTCATGGGGCATCCCTCCCGCCGGCCGAATCCCGAATCCCAATCCGGATACGATGAGAAAGATTGAAGTCGCGGAGAAGGTCCTCAAGGACCTTGCCGGCACCAGGGACAGCCACCTCAGGTTCCTCGAAAGCCACTTCCAGGTGGAGATCACCGCGCGGGGCCGGGAAATCCAGGTCAAGGGCGAGCCGGCCAGCGAGGCGATGGCGACCGACTTCATCCAGCAACTTTCAGACTTCCTCAGTCAGGGACACGGCATCTCCGACGGTGACCTCGCCTTGGCGGCGCGCGTCATGCAGGCGGAGGGCAACGCCCGGCTCGATCGCCTGCTGCCGGGACAGGTGCGCCCTTCGACCAAGAAGTCGGTGTCTCCGCGCAGCCCGAACCAGAGGCGCTACCTCGATGCGATCCGGAGCCTGGACATGGTGTTCGGCATCGGGCCCGCCGGCACCGGCAAGACCTACCTGGCCGTGGCGATGGCGCTCTCGTTCCTCAAGGATCGCAACGTGGATCGGATCATCCTCGCCCGGCCCGCGGTGGAGGCGGGCGAGAAGCTCGGGTTCCTTCCGGGCGACATGGCGCAGAAAGTGGAGCCCTACCTGAGGCCGCTTTATGACGCGATCTTTGACTTCCAGTTGAAGGAGGATGCGGACCGCCTCATCGAGCGGGGGACCATCGAGATCGCCCCCCTGGCCTTCATGAGGGGGCGCACGCTGAACGACTCCTTCATCATCCTCGACGAGGCGCAAAACACCACCTCGGGGCAGATGAAGATGTTCCTCACGCGCATCGGGTTCAACTCCAAGGCGGTGATCACCGGCGACATCACGCAGATCGATCTGCCAAGCGGCAGGACCTCCGGCCTCATCGAGGCGGAGCAGGTCGTGGGCCACATCCAGGGGATAGGCATCGTTCATTTCGACGAGAGCGACGTGGTCCGGCACCCTCTGGTGCAGCGGATCATCGTGGCATACGACTCGTACGAGAACGGCCGAGGCGGCGCGCGCAAAGGCCCGGCCGGCGTGCCGCCACCGCGCGACATCCCCTCAGCCCCCCCCCCTCCCGACGCCACCCGTGACGGGAAAGACCCGGCCCGTGGTTAGCAGGGGACCGGAGCCGGGCGTGGCGCCCTCCACGACCTCATTCTGGTTTCGTCTGGCCTCGGGCATCCGCGGCAACGCTTCCTCCATGCAGAATGCAGTGGAGCGCGTTCTCGGCAGAAACGTTGCCTGGGCCATGGTCTTCGTAGCGCTGTTGACTCCCATCCTCTCGCAGCAGGAGTGCGGCCTGGCCACACCAGTCTACAAGGCGGGTGAGGTGGCCACGGGCAACATCAAGGCGCCCTACGACATCGAGGTGCTCGACGAGGCCGCGACGCGCGAAAGGCGCGAGGCCGAGCGGGCCGAGGTCGCGCCGGTTTACGATTTCGTCGTGGGATCTCCCTCCGAGCAGCGCTCGAAGATCTCCGGGCTGTTCGAGAAGGGGAGAGCGGCGGTCAGGATCTCACCGCCCGTGTCCCGCGGGCGCGCCGCCGCGCGCGCCGACGCCGAGACGATCGCGCGCCTCCGGGCCGCCGTCGGCCAGGCACTGCCCGAGGAGCCCCTCCTCCTGCTGAGCAAGTGGGGGTTCTCGCAGGAGCTCGAGGACTCCTGCGTCAGAGCATATTCGGCGATCATGCAAGGAAGGGTCGTTGCGCAGAAGGATGGGCTCCCGGCCGGCGGATCGATCGTGGTGCGCGAAGTGCGTCCTGGCGTGATGGAAGAATCGTCTCTCTCGCGTCTCGACCAGATCCGCGACCTGGAGGAAGCGCGCGCGGCGCTGCGCGTCCGCCTCGACGCCGAGCTGCAGGAATGGACCGGGGCCGAGCGCAAGGCTCTGGCCTCTCTTCTGGAGCGGTACGTCGTCGCCAACCTCTCTTACAACGCCAGCGAGACGGAGCGCAGGCGCACTGTGGCAATGGCGTCGGTGCCGCAGGTCTTCATGCGTGTGCAACGCGGCCGCGTCATCGTGAGGGAAGGGGAGGTCTTCACGCCGGAGGCGCTGGAAGTTCTGTCGCGGATCCGCCGCGCCGGCCTGATGACGATTCACTGGAAGACGCTGGGGGGCAATGCGGTTCTGCTCTCGCTTCTGGTGCTCTTCATGCACCGGTACGTGCAGGCGCATCAGCGGGTGTTCCGCAGGGTCAAGAACCTGTACACCTTGGTGCTGGTGGTGGCGCTGTTCATCATCGTCGGAGCCTGGGTGGGGATGTTCATCGCCAACTCGGTGGCGGACCAGTTCTTCATGGCGCCGTTCAACTCTCCGTCCAGCTACTACTGGGCGTTGCCTGTCTCCGCCGGCGCCATGCTCATCACGCTCCTCGCCAATGGCCGCGTGGCCACGGTCGCGGCGGCGATGATCTCCGCGCTGTTCGGTGTGGCGCTCGGCTGGGATCCGCGAGCGATGGTGTTCGCGCTGCTCTCCTCGTTCGCGGCCATCTACGGCATCAGCCGGTACCAGCAACGGACCGCGATCCTGAAGGCTTCAGCGGTGGTCGGACTGGTGAACGTGGCGGTCGTCTTCTCGCTGAAGTGCATCGAGAACGGCTTCAGTCCCGTGGCGGAAGGGCTGTTCGAGATTGCGGCCGCGGCGGTGGGGGGATTGCTGGTGGTGCCCGTGGTCGCGTTCAGCCTGCCGATGCTCGAGTGGCTCTTCAACGTCCTGACCGACATCAGGCTGCTGGAGCTGTCGAACCTCGACAACGCGCTGCTGCGCCGGCTCGCGCTGGAAGTCCCAGGCACGTACAACCACAGCGTCATCGTGGGAACATTGGCCGAGCAAGCCGCCGAGGAGATCGGAGCGCACGCCCTGTTCTGCAGGGTGGCGGCCTACTACCACGACATCGGCAAGATGAGCAAGCCGGAGTACTTCGTGGAGAACATGCGCGACGGGATGAACCGCCACGACCGGATCTCGCCCCGCATGTCGAGCCTCATCATTGCGAGCCACGTCAAGGAGGGAATCAGGCTCTCTGTGGAGTACAATCTCCCCAGGCAGATCCGGGACATCATCCCGCAGCACCACGGCACGCGGCTCATCACCTTCTTTTACAGGAAGGCCAAGAGAAAGGCGGATCCCGAAGTGAGGGAGATCCACGAGTCGGATTACCGGTATCCCGGTCCGAAGCC
>JAWPNA010000312.1:0-24801 GCA_045402695.1 Acidobacteriota bacterium | reverse complement strand
GGTTGTCGCCGCCGTAGCTGGGGGTGACGTAAAGATCTACCTCCCGCATGATCTGTTCCATCTCGCGCATCACGAGGGTGCGGATCCGGTTGGCGCGGAGGTACTCCACGGCCGGAATGAGATGCCCCTGGCGGAAGACGTTGGGCCAGGCATCCTTTTCCTGGCGCACCATCAAATCGTCGCGGCCGCTGCGCATCAGGTCATCGAAGGCGGTGGATGCCTCCGCGGTGAGGATCACCGAGAGTGCGCTGATGGGATACCGGTCTGGGAGCTTCATCGGGGTCAACTGGACTCCGAGGCCGCGCAGAACCTCGAGCGTGTCGGTGTCGAATCGCTGCCATTCGGCGAGGCCCGCCTTGTCCTTCGGAGTCTCGCCGGCCTTCGTACGGTCCTCCTCGAACAGCGACTCGACGTAGCCCACTTTGAGCGACCTGATATCCCGCTTCGGCGGCCAGCCGAATGGACGGCTCACCGAGGCCGGGTCCTTCGGGTCGGCACCGTGGATCGCCCCGAGAACCAACGCGCAGTCCTCCACCGAGCGCGCGATCGGGCCGATCTTGTCCATGCTCCATGACAGCGCCATCACGCCGTGCCGGCTCACGCGGCCGAAGGTCGGTCGCAGCCCCGTCACGCCGCACACGGTGCAGGGCGACACGATGCTTCCCCAAGTCTCCGTTCCGATGGCGAACCCCACCAGCCCGGCGGCCGCCGACGCGGCCGAGCCGGCCGACGACCCACTCGACCCTTCCTCGGTGTTCCAGGGGTTCCTGGTCATCCCGCCGAACCAGACATCCCCCCAGGCCAGCTCCCCCACGGAGAGCTTCGCCACCAGCACCGCGCCGGCCGCATCGAGACGCTCGGCCACCGTGGCGGTCTCGGCGCGGAACTGATCCTTGAATGGGACCGAGCCCCACGTCGTGCGGTAGCCTGCCACTGCCAGGAGATCCTTGGCTCCCCAAGGGATCCCGTGCAGCGGCCCGCGGTACCTCCCCGAGGCGATCTCCTGGTCCGCGGCCTGCGCCTGACGCAGCGCCATCTCCTCAGTAAGAGTGATCACGCACTTCAGCACGGGATCGAACCGCGCGAGCCTCTCGAGGTACGTCCGGGTCAGCTCGACCGACGAGATCGCGCGCGCGCGCAGCATCGAGGCGAGCTGACCCACCGTCGCGAACGCAAGCTCATCGGGCGAGGAAGAAGGCGCCGCCCCGGGTGACGTTCTCAGGTCGGCCGCCGGCGCCTGGTCGGTCGATCCGGGTTCTCCTTCCACCGGACATGGCGCGGGAGAGAAAAGGAGCGCGGGAGGCACGCTGTTGTCGATCTCCACCCCACGGAGCTTCGCGAAGTCCTTGAGGGCGTCGTTGACGCCCTCGAGCATCAGCTTGCGATCACTGTCGGTGAACTCCACCCCCGCAATCCACTCCGCCTCGCGGATCATGGACTTCGTCACGGCCGGTTTGTCGGTGGCCAGAGCGACCAGCGCGCGGCCGAACACCGCCGTGCCCACTCCCGCCGCGGAGATCGCCTTCAACACACGCCGGCGCGGCCAGCGCGAGTTCGCCTCATCCATGGACGCTCTCCTCGTTGATGACCGTTACTCCTTGTACACCCATGCTCCGACAATCGTGGCCAGAGTGCAGCCGGCGATCGTCTCGACGGCCCAGCACGTGGAAACGAATCCTCCGGCATAGCCCCAGGAGAACTGCGCGATGTTGCCGGGCAGACCGGCGATCAGCCCTGCCGTCATGCCGACGCAGAACGCCGTCTTCGGGCCCGGCCCGAGGCGCTGCCGGGCGGCGGCGTAGAGCCAGACCAGGCCGATCGAAACCAGAACGAGGAGGACGATCCAGATCGGCAGGAACGGGATCCTCGGGTCGGTACGCAGGATGTGGTTGGTCTGGAGGATGGTGTAGCGATCCGCCAGGGCCACCATGTTGACGATGATCGAGACGATGTTGTACACGACCCCTCCGACCACACCACCCAGGACGACTCGGCTCATGTTCATGACCAGCCTCCTCATGGTTTCGGGAAAGACGCTCTTCACGTCCGAATCCGGCGCTCATTAGAGTGCCATTCGCGGGGGGACGTCAAGATGGGCTAGCATGGAGGTTCAAAAACCTCGCCTCGGAGGAACCCGAATGGCCGCGACGCGCACCATCCGCTTCGGTCACAGTCCGGATCCCGACGACGCTTTCATGTATTACCCCTTGGCCGTCAGACGGGTGGACACCGAGGGGCTCGAGTTCGTCCAGGTGCTGGAAGACATCGAGAGCCTGAACCGCCGGGCGCTTCAGGGGGAGCTCGAGACCACCGCCGCCTCGGTGCATGCCTGCGCCTACTTGCTCGACAAGTACGCCATCCTCCCGTGCGGCGCCAGCATGGGGGAGGGGTACGGTCCCATCGTGGTGTCGCGCCGTCCCCTGAGCGCGCCGGACCTGGCGGCGGTCACGGTGGCGGTGCCGGGCAGCATGACCTCGGCCTATCTCGCGCTGCGCCTTGCGATCGGGAATTTCAACCACGTGGTGATTCCCTTCGACCGGATCCCGCGCGCGGTGGTGGAGGGGGAGGTCGAGGCGGGACTCCTGATCCACGAAGGACAGCTTACCTACGCGAGAGAGGGTCTGCACAAGGTGCTCGACCTGGGTGAGTGGTGGCGCTTCACCACGGGAGGGTTGCCGTTGCCGCTGGGCGTGAACCTGGTGCGGAGCGATCTGGGCGAAGACCTCATGCGCCGCATCGGCCGGGCTCTGTCGCGCGCCATCACGTGGTCGCTCGAGCACCGGGAGGAGGCCCTCGAGTATGCGCGAGAATACGGACGCGGACTGGAAGCGCCCCTCACCGATCGGTTCGTCTCGATGTACGTGAACGACCTGACGCGCGATTGCGGCGAGCGCGGTCGAACGGCCATCCGGCTATTCCTGGAAGAAGGCCGCAGGGAGGGAGTCATTGAGGCGCGGGAGGCGGCCCCGTTCTCAGAGCCTCGGTTCATGACCGTGTGACCACTCGGTGACCACCACCACTCCGGAGATCCCCATGCCAATGCCGGTCAGCCCGCTGCACGAGATCCAGAGCAAGGGACAGGTCGCCTTCGGCGACGTGGACGGCTGGGAAATGCCGCGGGTCTACGAGAACATCAAGATGGAATACCTGGCGGCCAAGGGGACCGTCGCGGTCATGGATCGCTCCCATCACGGACGCCTGCGCGTGACGGGAGCGAAGCGCTACGACCTGTTGAACCGGATCACGACCAACGATCTCAGGACTATTCAGTCGGGGCAGGGGGCCCGGACCGCTCTGCTCACCGACAAGGGGCGGATCATCGACGACCTGCGCCTCTACGCGCGGGAGGATTCCTACGACCTCGTGACTTCGCCGGGTAATCAAGGGCGTGTGAAGGAGACCATCGAAAAGCTGCGATTCCGCGACGAGGTGGTCCTCCAGGACGTGACCAGCGCGACCGCGATGATCTCGCTGTTCGGTCCGCAGTCGGCCCACCTGCTCGAGGGGGTTTGCAAGGCGCATCGCCTGGGCGACCTGCCACTTCATCACAACGCCGAGCTTCAGGTGGACGGCGTGACGTTCATCGCGGCGCGCACCGGCGACATCGGAGGATCCGGCTTCGTACTGATCGTGCCCGCCCAGGGGGCCGCGGCCGTGTGGAAAGCTCTCTGCGATCGCGGGGAGGCGTACGGGGTGTCGCCCTGCGGCGAGGAGGCGTACGAGATGCTGCGCGTGGAGTTCGGGGTTCCGCGCTTCGGCCGCGAGCTGACCGAGGAGTACAATCCGCTGGAGGCGGGCCTCGAGACGGCGATCTCCTGGACCAAGGGATGCTACATCGGGCAGGAGGTGGTGGCACGCCTCGATTCGCGCCACAAGATCTCGAAGCTGCTGGTGGGGCTGTGGCTCGATCCCGGCCCGGTCCCGGAAGCCGGGAGCGCCATCGAGGCGCCGGACCATCCGGGTTCCGTGATCGGCAAGCTCACCAGTGTGGCGCCGTCTCTGGACTTCCGCCGCGTCATCGGGCTCGGCTTCGTGCGCAACGAGCAGGCCGCACCCGGCACTCGGCTCGTCGTCGTCTCACCCGAGGAGCGTGTCGGAGCCGAGGCAGCCGAGCTGCCGTTCCGCCGGCCGACTCCCCGGCCCTCATCCTAGCCCCCCCAAGGTCATGGCGGGCATGGCGGGATTGACGGGTTCGCTCGATTCGTTCTTCAAGATCCGCGAAGCCGGCTCCTCTCTCAAGAACGAAGCTCTGGCTGGCCTGACGACCTTCCTCGCCATGTCCTACATCATCTTTGTGAACCCGGCCGTGCTGTCGAAGACGGGGATGGACTTCGGCGCCGTCTTCACCGCCACCTGCCTGTCGGCCGCATTGGCCACCCTCATCATGGGGGTGCTCGCCAACTACCCGATCGCCCTGGCGCCCGGCATGGGGCAGAACTTCTTCTTCCTCACCGTGGTGCTGGGGATGGGTATCGCGTGGCAGCAGGCGCTGGCTGCGGTCTTCGTCTCGGGCGTCATCTTTGTGGTGCTCACATTGACGCGCGCGCGCCGTCACCTGATCGAGGCTATCCCCGAGTCTCTCAAGGCCGGGATCGCCGTCGGGATCGGCCTGTTCATCGCGTTCATCGGGATGGCCAACGCCGGCATCGTGCGCAGGGACCCGGGTGGCCTCGTGCGGCTGGGAGACGTGACCTCGGCGCCGCCTCTTCTTGGCTTCTTCGGCCTCGCGGTGACGGCGGTGCTGATGCATCGGCGCGTACGCGGCGCGCTGCTGTGGGGGATGGGCCTCTCCACGGCCGCCGCGCTGTGGGCCGGCCTTGTTCGCTTCCAGGGTGTGGTGGGCCCGCCTCCGTCCCTGGCCCCCACCTTCATGAAGATGGATCTGGGCGGGCTGCTTCATTGGCGCATGATGCCGATCGTGCTGGTTTTTCTGTACATGGCGCTGTTCGACGCCGTCGGAACGCTGGTGGCGGTGGGGCAGCGCGCCGGCCTCGTGCGGGACGGCAAGCTACTGCGTGGCGAACGCGCGCTGCTGGCCGACGCCTCGGGCACCGTGGCCGGCGCGGCGCTCGGCACGTCCACGGTGACCGCCTACATCGAGAGCGCGACGGGGGTGGAGGCGGGCGGCAGAACCGGCTTCGCCAACGTGATCACGGGGGGACTCTTTCTGGCATCCCTGTTCATCGCGCCGCTGGTGCGGATGGTGGGCGGCGGCGTCGAAGTGGAGGGGGGCCCGCCAATGCAGCCGATCACCGCCCCCGCTCTGATGCTGGTGGGCTGCCTGATGGCGCGCGGCATCGTTCGCATACCGTGGGACGATGTGACCGAGGCGCTGCCGGCGTTTCTCGTGATGGCAGGCATCCCTTTCACATTCAGCATCGCCGATGGGCTGGCGCTGGGGTTCATCACCTATCCGATCCTCAAGGTGCTGGCCGGGCGGCGGTGCGACGTGCCGTGGCTCGTCTACCTGCTGGGACTCTTGTTCGTGGCGCGCTATGCGCTGCTGGCGTCGTAGAACGTGACGTCGGGCATCGGATAATCGCGACGGTTGAGTGTCCAGAGGCGCAGGCCTGCGCTCACCGCCGTCGCGGCGATCAGCGCGTCGGCGACCTCTATCCCATGAGATTTCGCGTACCGAGCGAGGTAGGCGCCGGCGCGCCGTCCGGTCGTCGCGTCAATGAGCACCTCTCCCCGGCCTGACAGGAATGCCTCGGTGAACGGCTCCTCGCCGGGCCTGATGCCGGCAAAGATCTCAGCCCAGGTCACCGCGCAGCAGTACGTTCGAACACCGGCGACCTCCAGGTCGGCGAGGGCCCGCGCCGGGGGCTTGCGGCCGCGCAGCACCTCGATCACGACGTCCGTGTCGAGCAAGACGCCGGCTAGATCCCCAGACGGCGCTTCCGGCGTGTACCGCGGCGCAGGCGTCTCACGTACGCGCGCGTGTCGCCGATGTCGTCTCTGTCTTTCCACAAGCCCTCGATAGCAAAGAGCGTCCTGCGCAGTTCGTGCAGGCTGGTTTCACCGTAGACCCTGGCCAGCGCCTCCCGGACCAGCTCCGAGATGGTGCGGTGCTGTTTGCGGGCGACCGCCTGAAGCCGGTTGTGGATCTTCTCATCGAGGTAGAGCTGGGTTCTGATCACGGTGATGTATATACATCATCGATGGGCCGGCGTCAAGGAACGTCTTGAACCGTTCGGCAACCACCCAAGAGCGGCGCGGGGCTATGGATGCTTCGCCGTGACGACCGTGTGGATTCCGCCGCGCACGCTGAAGTCGCCCACCACCGTCATGCGGCGCGGGGCGATGGCGGCGACCAGGTCGTCGAGAACCCGGTTGGTCACGTCCTCGTGGAAGTGTCCTTCGTCGCGGAACGACCAGAGATAGAGTTTGAGCGACTTGAGCTCCACGCAGAGGTCGGCGGGCGTATAGGTGATCCGGATCGTCGCGAAGTCTGGCTGCCCCGTCCTCGGACAGAGACAGGTGAACTCGGAGCACTCGAAGGAGATCTCGTAGTCGCGCCCCGGCCTCGGATTGGGAAAGGTCTCCAGGCTGCGGCTTGGACGTGACGGCATGCTACAAGTTGCTCTTCAGGAAGGCGGACACCCTGTCCCATGCTTCCTGCGCCGGGCCGGCCTTGTATCGCGAGTCGGCCTCGTCCATGAAGCCATAGCCGGTACTCGGGTACGTCTTCACATCGGCCGTCCGCCGGGCGGCGGCCAGCGCCGAGCGGAATGCCTCGATGTGCTGTGGAATCGTGATCTCGTCGTCATCGCCGTACAGCGCCAGGATGGGACAGGGGATGCTCCGCAGCGCCTCGGCCTCGAGCACGGGACTGCCATAGGCCACCACCACGGCGGAGAGATCGCGCGACTTCATCCCCGTGAGAAGCGCCACGTGACCGCCCATGCCGAAGCCGACGACTCCCACGCGATGGTCGCCCACGCCGGGATGTGTCTTCAGATAGCCCGACAGCTCGTCGAGCAGACCGACAGCGGCCGGCTTGTCCAGCAGTGTGGCCATCTCGCGGGCCTTGTCGGCGTCGAGAGCGACCTTGCCTGCATAGAGATCGGGGGCCATCACGAAGAAGCCGCCCCGTGCGAGGCGGTCGGCCATCTTCTTGAAATCCGCGTTGAGCCCCCAGGAATCGTGCACGAGCACCACGCCGGGCAACGTCCCTGCACCCTCGGGCCTGGCGGAGTAGACACCGAACTTGTGGCTCTCCAGGATCAGGTCTGGGAGGCCTTCGGTGCGGCCCGTCCTCTGTCGGGGCGGCATCCGGGCGGGAGCCGGCGCCTGGACCTGGGCGAACGCTTCGCTTCCCAGCAGCGAGGCGGATTGCACCACCAGGGCCGGGGACAGGGAGGCCGTCACCGCGGCGAGCAGGACGCCCCCCGCCGCCGACAGCAGGATCAGCGAACAGTGCTGGCCGAGGCCCCTCACCAGCTCCACCCGTGGCGCTCTTCCTTCCATGGATCACCGTACATGTGATACCCGGCCCTCTCCCAGAATCCCGGCTTGTCCTTCTCGATGAGCTCGAAGCCGTTCACCCACTTGGCGCTCTTCCACAGATATAGCTTGGGCAGCAGCAGGCGGCACGGCCCGCCGTGGTCCGGCTCCAGCGGCTTGCCGTCGTACTTGTAGGCCAGCAGCACGTCATCGTCCATCAGATCGGTGAGTGGCACATTCGTCGTGTATCCACCGTAGCCGTGCACCATGACGTAGCGCGCCTCGGGCTTGACGTTCAGGGACGCGAGGAGATCCCTCACGCGCACCCCCTCGAACGCGTTGTCGAACTTGCTCCAGCGCGTCACGCAGTGCATGTCGCAGACGATCCGGACGGCAGGGAAGGCCAGGAGGTCGTCCCAGGTGAGGATCTGTTCCTGGTCGACGAGTCCGGAAGCACGGAACCGCCAGTCCTTGGTCTCGATCAGCGGCGTCTCGCCGTAGGTGAGCACCGGCCACTTCTCGGTGGTGACCTGGCCGGGGGGAAGGCGCTCGCGGCCTTCATCCTTCGAGGCAGTGTCGCTCCTGGCTTTGTCGAAAAGTCCCATGGTGCGGCTTCTCCCTTGCCGAACATATCAGCCGGAGGAGTGCATTTCAACGAAAGCACGCTGATATGATGCGCGCGTCGCCGGTGTATTGGATGTTCCGTCATGAAGCGGGGATCCACGTTCGAGGCGGAATCGATGAAGCCTGGCAGAGGGGGCCGTCACGATCTGGTGTCACAGGTCCGCGCCTTCCTCGGGCAGAGGGCCGGGCCTGCCTCCAGCCACATGCTGGCGCAGCGGTTCCTCAAGGTCTTCACACCGACGGAGGAACTGGCGACCCGCCTGCTGCGGCCGGCGCTGGAGCCGGCCGGACTCACCTACACACCGGGGATGGGCTGGCTTCCTCCGAGCGCGGCCGACGACGTCACCCTGCCGCGCTTCGTGGTTGTCGTGTTTGGCGGGGAGGGCGGGGCGGACCGCGTGACACCGGACTACACGCTCGTCGAGGTGCGCGGCGAGAAGGTGGGCACGGCCCGGTCGCCCGAAACGGATTCGTTCCTGGGGGCCACCGCCGTGCTGATGGACCTCGCTGCGGAAGGTCCGCGACTTCGGGAGTGGCTGGCGCGCAGCGGGTTCTGCACTCCTGAATCGATCGTGTCGCTGCGTGGCCTGCTCCGGGGCGGCCCCAGGCTTGCTCGCGGCGCGGGCCTGGACGCGATCTGCGCGTCACTGGGCGTGCGTTGGCTCGAGACCGAGGATGCCGCTGGCAGGGCGCTGGCCATGGCGGCCTGTATCGCCGCGGCCGATTCGTGGCTGCGGGAGCAAGCAGAGGGCGCCGGGTCGAAGACAGGTGAACCGAAGCTGCCTGAGGGCATCACAGCCCGCCAGCTCGCCGCGCTGTCTCCCGGGCCGGGCATCTACCGTTTCTACGATGCCGAGGGATCTCTGCTCTATGTCGGCAAGGCCAAGAACCTGAGGCGGCGGGTCAGCTCCTACTTCCGGTCGGGCGCCTCGCTGGCACGGCGCGGCGCCGGACCGCACCACGGGGCCCGCTTTCTCCCGCGCGTGCACCGGCTCGAGGTCGAGACTGCGGGTTCGGAGCTGGAAGCGCTCCTGCGCGAGGCCCGGCTCATCAAGCGGCGAAAGCCGTCCGGCAACGTGCAGATGGAGATCCACGAGCGGGGCCCGAGCTACGGCGCCACGCGCCGCTTCGCAATCCTGCTGCCGCGACCCGGCGGGCGCGGTGTCACCATGGTGTTCGTGCGTGACGGCAGGCACGCGGGCCACGTGACGATCGGCCCGAGAGGAGGAGGTCTGCGGCAGGCCGGCCGGATGATCGGCCGCGTCGTCTGCGGCGCCTTTCCGGTGCGGCCGTTCCCCGCGCTCGATCGCGATTCGGAGATCCTCGCCTCATGGCTGGCCAGAAACGGGGAGTCGGTCAGCCGCCTGGACCTGGACAGCTTCGGGAAGGTCACCGACGCGATGCGCGCCCTGCGCGGCGCGGTGAAAGCGCTGCTGGCCGAGCCCGGCGCGGCGGTCTTTCGCTGACCCAGCGGCCATCAGGCGTTGGGCTCGGGCGATCTTCTTTCATCTGGCGCATGACTAATTGACGGGAGACACCGGTTGTACGGCGCGGCCGGGAATCTGGTGCGGCGGAGCAAGGCCCCTCGCCAGCAGGGCCTCGGCCGAGGCGGGGCGGCGGTACGGCCCGAGGATCCGATAATTGGTGTCGCGCACCAGGGGCATGAACCCGGCCTCTCGGATCAGCCGCTCCATCTCCGGGATGTCCATCTGATATGTCGTGCCGGCGGCCGAGACGACGTTTTCCTCGATGACCGTCGATCCGAAGTCGTTCACGCCGAACCGAAGGCTCACCTGTGCGATCTTGGCCCCCTGGGTGACCCACGAGGCCTGGAAGTTGGGGATGTTGTCGAGGTAGACGCGGGCGATTGCCAGCGTGCGCAGATAGTCGAAGGCCGTGGCCCTCCTGATACCGGGAAGCTCGGTCAGCTCGGGTGAGAACGACCAGGGGATGAAGCTGTTGAAGCCGCCCGTCTCGTCCTGAAGACGGCGCAAACGGTCGAGATGCTCGACGCGTTCCTCCAGCGTCTCCACCGATCCGTACATCATTGTGGAGGAGGTGCGGATGCCGAGCCTGTGACACGTCCTCATGAAGTCGATCCACTCATCGGCCATGTCCTTGCCCTGGGCCAGGATCCTGCGCACACGGTCCACCAGGATCTCGCCTCCAGCGCCCGGCACGGTGTCGAGTCCCGCGTCGCGCAGCATCGAGAGGCACCGGTCGAGGGGCATCCCGGAGATGTGGGCAAGGTAGATGATCTCGGCGGGGGACAGGGCGTGCAGGTGGACATCCCATCTCGACTTGATCCATCGAAAGGTGTCGGTGTACCACTCCAGCTTGAGGGCGGGGTTGAGCCCTCCCTGGAACAGCACCTCCCGACCGCCGAGATCCACCAGCTCCTGGATCTTGGAGCCGATCTCCTCGCGGCCCAGCGTGTATCCCTCCTCGGACCCCGGCGGGCGGTAGAACGCGCAGAACTTGCAGCGCACCCAGCAGACGTTCGTGTAGTTGAGATTGCGGCCGATGACATACGTGACGGCCGGCTCGGGATGCAGCCTGAAGCGCACCGCGTCGGCCATCGCGCCGAGAGCGGTCAGGTCGTGGTGGGCGAAGAGCCGCAGCGCCTCCTCCCGAGTGATGCGCTCGCCGGCCGAGACCTTCTGCTGGATGTCGCCGATCACGCGGCGACCTCCTCGCGCGAGACGGGGCGGTAAAGGGCGTCTCTCTCCACGGGGACGCGGCCCGCCTCCCGGATCAGGTCGGTGAGCTGCGATCGAGTCAGCCCCTGCGGAGTGCGGGCGCCCGCGGCATGGGTGATCTCCTCTCGGAGGATGGTGCCGTCCATGTCGTCGGCGCCGTACCAGAGACTGACCTGGGAGATCTGCGGCGAGACCATGATCCAGAAGCTCTTGATGTGATCGAAATTGTCCAGCATCAGCCGGGCCACGGCGAGCTGCTTGAGGTCGTCCATGCCCGTGGTGGGGGGCAGGCCGGACATCTCGGTGTTCTCTGGGTGGAAGGCCAGCGGTATGAAGGTGAGGAAACCTCCTGTCTCGTCCTGCAGCTCGCGCAGCTTCAGCAGGTGCTCCACACGCTCCGCGTGCGTCTCGATGTGGCCGTACAGCATGGTGGCGTTGGATCTCAGGCCCGCCCTGTGCGCCGACCGTGCCATGGCCAGCCACTCGGCCGGCGTCTGCTTCAGGTTGAAGATCTCCGCGTGCACCCGATCGGAGAGCACTTCGGCGCCCCCCCCGGGCAGCGAATCCAGTCCTGCCTGCTTGAGATCGTCCCAGACCTCCTCGAGGGGCTTTCTCGCCACCCGCGCGATTTCCGCGACCTCGATCATGGTGTAGGCCTTCACCATCACGTCGGGCCTCACCGACTTCACCGCCCGGATGATGTCGAGGTAGTACTGATACGGCAGGCGCGGGTTGATCCCGGCCACCATGTGGATCTCGCTGATCGGTTCGTGGATCTGCTCCTCCACCCGCCTGAGCACGTCGTCAACCGAGAGCGTGTAGCCGGCCGGGTCGTTCACGCGCACGTAGAACGCGCAAAACTTGCAGTCCTTGTTGCAGACGTTGGTGTAGTTGATGTGCTGGTTGCGGACGAAGTAGCAGACGTCGCCGTTCCTGCGCTCGCGGACAATGTTGGCGAGGTGGCCCAGCACGTTGATGTCGGTGCAGGCGTAAAGTCTCAGGCCATCGTCGCCCGACAGCCGCCGGCCCTCGAGGACCTTACCGTGCACCGCCTCGAGGCCCGCCCGCGCGATCGGCGCGTTCATCTCCCCCGCTGTGGCCGCGCCCATGGATGTCGCCCTCCGTCTCGAAGGATGGCGATGTTATCACACACGGCCCGCGGCCCGCGGATGGCTGTTGACACCAGGGGCGTGAGAAGGGTACAAGTAAGGACCGTGGCACACATTCACGGGCGCTCCGCGGTCGCCGGCCTCGCGCTCCTGCTCGCGGCTGCCTCCGTGGAGCAGGTGCCGCCGGGCAAGGTGTTCCGCCCCATCGTCAGAGGCTTGCACGGCGCCGTGGCCGCGGGCAATCCGCTCACCGTGGAAGCCGGCCTGCGTCTGCTGCGTGCGGGGGGCAACGCGGTAGACGCGGGCGCGGCCGCCACCTTCGCCGCCGCCGTCACCGAGTTCTCCCACTTCGGGATGGGAGGCGAGGCGTCGATCCTGATCTACCTCCAGACGGGCGATCGCGTCATCGCGGTCAACGCAGATGGTCCCGCGCCGATGCTCGCCACGCCGGAGTTCTTCCTGGCGCGGGGCGACAAGGTGCCGCCGCCCACGGGAATCCTCTCGGCCACGGTGCCGGCGGTGGTCGACGGGCTACTGCTCGTGCTTCGCGAGCACGGCACGAAGAGCTTTGAAGAAGTGATCGCTCCCGCCGTCGAGTATGCCGGCGGGTTCCCCATGAGCGAGTTCCTCTCATCGGTGATCGCGTCGCGCGCCGAGGCGATCAAGGAGATGCCGGGAGGCGCGAACGTCTTCCTCCCGGAAGGCAGGGCGCCGGCGCCGGGCGAGATCTTCAGGCAGCCGGACCTTGCGCGCACGCTGCGCGCCATGGTGGGGGCCGAAAGGAAGGCCCGGGCGGCGCGCACAGGGACTGCGAAGGGAGGGAGAGCCAAGGGCGTCCGCGAGGCCGGCATTGACGCCGTGCGCGACTACTTCTACCGCGGCCCCGTGGGCGAGGCGATCGGCCGCGCCAGCGAACGGCTTGGCGGACTGCTGCGCGGCTCGGACATCGCCGCCTATCACGCGCGGCTCGAGAGGGCGTGGTCGGTGCCTTACCGAGGCTGGGAGGTGTACAAAGTCGGGTTCTGGAGCCAGGGACCGGTGATGCTTCAGACGCTGAACCTCCTGGAGGGGTTCGACCTGAAGGGAATGGGTCTCAACTCCGCCGACTACATCCACACGGTGACCGAGGCGATGAAGCTGGCCTTCGCCGACAGGGATCGCTACTACGGCGACCCTGCCACGGTGAGCGTGCCGGCGGAGGCCCTGCTGTCGAAGTCGTATGCGCGGAGGCGCCGCGGTCTCATTGACATGCGGCGCGCCAGCGGTGAGGTCAGGCCAGGTGACCCGGCCGACCTGGGACTGGCGATCAGCTCGCCGGCGGGCGCGGGCGCGCCGTGGCCGCCGCGCGTTGCTGCGCTGATCGCTGCGCGGCAGCGGACGCCGACGCGCAGCGACCATCTGCCTCTGGGCACCACCTGCATCAACATCGTGGACGAGGCGGGAAACCTCTGGTCTGCCACGCCGAGCGGCGCGTGGCTCCCCTCCGTGATCGCGGGCGACACCGGGATCCCGCTGTCGCAGCGGATGCAGGCGTTCTCGCTGGTGGACGGACACCCGAACCGCCTGGCCCCCGGAAAGCTGCCACGCTACACCCTCACGCCGTCGCTCGCCCGCAGGATGGGAGAGCGGCCGTCCCTGGCTTTCAGCACGCCAGGGCTCGACGTGCAGGACCAGACGCTGCTTGAAGTGTTCCTCGACATCGCCGAGTTCGGCCTCACGCTGCAGGAGGCGGTCGAGACTCCGCGGTTCGATACGCTGCACTTGGAGGAGACCTTCGACCAGCACAAGATCCGGCCCGGCCAGCTGCGCATCGAAGGACGCGTGGCCGAGGAGATCATCGCCGCGCTGCGAGAGCGCGGCCACGTCATCGAAGTGATCGGAGGCTGGAGCCACGCCAGCGCCCCCACCGTGGTGTCGATGGACAGAAGATCCGGCGTCAAGTCCGCCGCAGCCGACGCGCGACGCGACCGGTACGCCTTCGCCTACTGAGGTCCAGCATGCAGGCCAAGATCGGGTCCTCGACCCTGGAGATCGTCGAGGGAGACATCACGCAGCAGAACGTGGACGCCATCGTGAACGCGGCCAACGAGCAGCTCGCGGGAGGCGGCGGCGTGGACGGGGCCATCCACCGCGCGGGCGGCCCCGAGATCATCACCGAGTGCCGCAGGATCGGCGGCTGTCCCACCGGCCGGGCCGTCGCCACGACGGCGGGCCGGTTGGCCGCGAAGAAAGTGATCCACGCCGTGGGGCCGATCTACCACGACGGCCTGCAAGGCGAGCCGCGACTCCTCGCGGACGCCTACAGGAACTCCTTCACGCTTGCCTCGGAGCTGGGGCTCAAGACGATCGCTGTGCCCTCGCTGAGCACCGGCGCGTACGGCTACCCGATGGAGGACGCCGCCCGCATCGCCCTCGGCACGGCGCTCGACTACCTCGGTACCCATCTGGAGATCGACCTGATCCGCTTCGTCCTTTTCGGCCAGGAGGCGTTCAGGACCTGGGGGATGATGATGTCGGAGCTGGCGCCGACGCAACGCCTCAACACACTCTGACCAGGGCGGGCGGCGCGGCTCAGAGATCCGCAGCTGCGATCGCCTCCCAGTACGAGTCGTCCTTTCTGCCGAAGCGCAGCAGTCGGATGGGGAACGACGAAAGGACCCTCTCCGCTCGGGCGAACAGGTCCGGTCGCACGTGGAGTTGATCCACGACGAAGGGGAGATTCGCGATCGCCTCCGCCATCGCCATCCCGGGCTTGAGAGGCTCCACTGCCGAGGGCTCTTCTGGCGCGGACTTCTTGAGGCGGAAGGCGGCCGCCACCGGATAGCGGCCCGTCACGGGCGCGCCGCCGGTATAGGTGCCGCGGAAGGGTGCCCCGACGATCTCGATGGTGCCGCCGTCGCCGGGCAGCATCAACGTCAGGTCGTCGCTGGCCACCTTCCCGCGCCGTGACAGCGCCGCCAGTGTGGACTTGCCCGAGCCGGACTGGCCGAAGAACAGATAGGCGCGGCCGTCTTTGACGATCGAGGCGCTGTGCATCAACAGGCCGCCTCTCATGATGGCCAGCCACGCGGTGGCCACGCGCACGAGGTTTTCCACCGCGCGCTCCCTGGGATCGAACAATCCCCGGGAGAAGACAGCTAAGCCGGAGCCGCCGGCGCTGGAGAAGGTCGCCGCGAGCCCGTAGGTGCAGGAGCGCACCCGGCTGTGGCCTCTTGCTGCGGGATCGCCTTCCACCTCCACCCAGACAGGATTGACCGTCTCCACGCCGGCAAGCGGCGGCGCGATGTACTGCTCGGGTCCCCCGCGCGATGCGCTGAACGTGAGCGTGAGGGCGCCAGACCCGATGGCGACGTCGCGGCCGTAGGGGGCGTAGCTCTCGAGGAAGTCGGCGTGCCAGTCCTCATCCATCCCCGCAAAGCCGATCGACAGCCCAGGCAGATCGATCACCGCGCCGCGCCCGCCCAGCGGCCGCCAGTCCGAAGCCGCCGCGAAGAAATCGGGTCCGGGGGGCCTTCCCGCAATCACCGCCGCGCGGGATCGATCGCCACTCATCCGCGCGCCCCGGGACCTGCAAGCCCCAGCCGCGGCCAGATCGTGTCGATCTTCTTTCTGACCTCCTCATCCATCCGGATGATCGGGGGCCACTCCCCGCAGAACCCTTCCTCCTTCATCTTGCGGGTGGCGTCGATCCCCAGCTTGCCCCCGAAGGCCGGCGCGAGGCCCGCGAAGTCCAGCACGTCGAGCGGTCCCTCGCTCACGACGATGTCGCGCTTCGCGTCAATGTGCGTCCCAACCCGCCAGACGACCTCGGCGGGGTCGTGCACATCGCAGTCGGCGTCCACCACGATGACGACTTTCGTGAACATGAGCTGCCCCAGCCCCCACACGGCGTGGATCACCTTGCGCCCGTGACCCGGGTACCTTTTGTTGATCGAGAGGATCGCGAGGTTGTGGAAGATCCCTTCGGGTGGCAGCCACATGTCCACCACCTCGGGCAGCACCTTTCTGACGAGCGGCAGGAAGAGCCTCTCCGTGGCGAGGCCGAGGTAGGCGTCCTCCATCGGCGGCGGCCCCACGATGATGGTGGGGTAGATCGGCTCGCGACGGCGCGTCACCGCCGTCAGATGAAAGACAGGGTATTGGTCGGCCAGCGAGTAGAAGCCGGTGTGATCGCCGAACGGACCTTCCATCCGCGACTCGGAAGGATCGACGTATCCCTCCAGCACGATCTGCGAGGAAGCCGGCACCTCCATATCGATGCCGGCGCACTTGACCATCTCCACGCTCTTCTTGCGGATGAAACCGGCCAGCATCAGCTCGTCGATCTCCGGCGGCAGCGGAGCGGACGCGGCGTAGATGACGGCGGGGTCCGGCCCCAGCGCGATGGCCACTGGAAGGCGCTCACCCCGCGCGGCCGCCGCTCGGAAGTGCTCCGCGCCTCCCTTGTGGCGCTGCCAGTGCATGCCCAGAGTGCGGTCATCGAACACCTGCAGGCGGTACATGCCGATGTTTCGGGTGCCCAGCTCGGGATGGCGGGTGAAGACGAGAGGCAGCGTGATATAGGGTCCCCCGTCCATCGGCCAGCACGTGATGATCGGGATGTCGGCCAGGGATGGATTCTTCGTCTCGACGATTTCCTGGCAGGGCGCACGCCCCACCATCTTGGGCTGCAAGGCCGACAGGCGGGCCAGCTTCGGCACCATCTGGATCTTGCCCATGAGGGAGTCGGGGATCTCCGGCTCGAGGAAGGAGGCGATCTCGGCCGCAAGAGCGTCGAGCGTGTCCACCTCGAGGGCCAGGGACATCCGGCGCTCCGACCCGAAGGTGTTGATGAGCAGCGGCATCTCGTACCGGCCGCCGCCAGGCCGCGCCACGTGGGTGAACAGCAGCGCGGGCCCGCCGCTCTTGACCACCCGGTCGCAGATCTCGGTGACCTCGAGGCGCGGCGAGACCGGCTCCTCGATCGTCTTCAGCTCGCCCTGCTTTCTCAGGACGGTAAGGAACTGCTGCAGGTCGTCGTAGGCCACGAGAGGATCTCCCTTGTGATCGCGCGCGGGCTCATCTTACCAGAGAAGCCAGAAGAGGTCGGGGCTGAAATCGGCGCTCAGGAAAGCCAGGCGGCCGGCCCGGCCGCCGAGGACCCGGCCGAGGCGATCGAGGCGTCTTTCCGCCTCGCCGACGCCTCGCCGGAGGGTGTGAGGTAGAAGACGGCGAACCTCCTGGCCGAGTCGGTCCAACAGCGCCGCACCCTTAGTCCTGCCTGCCGGGCGAGAGCCGTGAAGCCCCGCACGCTGTACTTGTAGGAGTACTCGGTCAGGATCGATTCCCCCGCATTGAAGAGGAACAGTTCGTCGGCGACGCGCACCGACTGCCGCACCAGGCTCACCAGGTGCATCTCGATGCGCCCGCGCAGGCGGTCGTAGAATGCGCGGTGGTGGAAGCGGCTCAGATGAAAGTCGGCGCCCATCTCGCGATTGACCCGCGCCAGCAGATTCATGTTGAAGGCGGCGGTCACCCCTTCACGATCGTCATAGGCGGCCTGGAGCACACGTGCGTCCTTCTTGAGGTCCGCCCCGATCAGCATCCCGCCCGCGGCCCCCACCTGGGCCGACGCCCTCGAAAGGAAGCCCCGGGCCTGAGAGCGGGTGAAGTTGCCTATGGTCGATCCGGGGAAGTAGATCGCGCGCCGTGCCGCCTGCAGTCTGGGCGGCTTGAGCTTGACCGGCTGGGTGTAGTCCGCGCAGATCGGGATCACCTCGAGCGCGGGATTGGCGGCGGCGATCGCGATGGCCGAGGCCCGCAGCGCCGCGCCCGAGATATCGATCGGCACGTAGGCCGCCGGATCCACGAGCCGCTCCAGCAGAAGGCGCGTCTTGCGCCCGCTGCCGCTCCCATACTCGATCAGGAAGCAACGACGGCCGAGCGCCGCGCTCATCTCGCCGGCGTGCCGTTTCATGATCTCCAGCTCGGCGCGCGTCAGGTAGTACTCGTCCAGATCGCAGATCTTTTCGAACAGCGCCGACCCGCGCGCGTCGTAGAAGTACTTGCTGGGGATCCGCTTGCGGGCGCGCCGCAGGCCTCGAAGGACTTCTTCCCTGAGGCGATCTCCAGGCGCGGAGAATCCGGCGAGCGTCAACGCGGGGGCGCGAGCGCTCATCGGCCGTTCCTGGCGAGGCGGATGCCGCTGAACTGCCAGCGCGATTGGGGGTAGAAGAAGTTGCGGTAGCTCGCCCGGATGTGCGATCGCGGCGTCGCACACGAGCCCCCGCGCAGAACGAGCTGGCCGCACATGAACTTTCCGTTGTACTCCCCGAGGGCCCCTTCAAGCGGCCTGTAGCCGGGGTACGGCCCGTAGGCGCTGCTGGTCCACTCCCAGACATTGCCGAAGAGATCATCGGGGATCCTGCCGGCGCCAAGTGGCGGGCCGGGCCGAGGGTGAAGTTGTCCGCTCTCCACGAAGTTGCCTTCGATGGGCGCCTCGGAGGCGGCCACCTCCCACTCCGCCTCGGTGGGCAGCCGCGCGCCGGCCCATCGCGCGAACGCATCGGCCTCCCAGTAGCTGACGTGACAGACGGGCTCCTGCGGCCTGATCTCGCTCCGGCCGGAGAGGTCAAACTGCACCCAGGCGTCGTCGCACCTCTCCCAGTAGAGGGGCGCCTCCCATCCCTGCTCGCGCAGCGCCGTCCATGCGTCCGCGAGCCACAGCTCGGGGCGGGCATAGCCGCCGTCGTCCATGAAGGCCAGGAACTCTTCGTTGGTCACGGGTTTTGATGATATTTCGAACGGCTCCAGAAACACACGGTGCCGAGGGGTCTCGTTGTCGAAGGCGAACTCCGTTCCTTCATGCCCGATGCGCCGCAGCCCCGCGCCGTGCCCGATCCATCGTTGCGGGGGGCTCTCGTGTCGCGGCGATCCCTCCGGCGCGCGGTACGCGGGCCGCAGAGGATTGGAGAAAAACAGATGCTTGATGTCGGTCAGGATCAGCTCCTGATGTTGCTGCTCGTGGTTGAGGCCGAGCGCGAGCACATTCATCAACTCGGCGGGCAGGGCTTCCCGGCGCAGCAGATCGAGCACGAGACCATCCACCTGCTGCCTGTAGGCGAGCACATCGTCGAGGCTTGGACGGGACAGCAGGCCGCGCAGGTGCCGGGGATGCTGCCCTCCAACGGCGTTGTAGTACGAGTTGAACAGCACCCGGAACTCCGGCCTGGATGGTGCGGGCACAGCCATCGCAGGCTGCAGGACAAACGTCTCGAAGAACCAGCTCGTGTGGCCGAGGTGCCACTTGACGGGGCTGGCGTCGGGCATCGACTGGATGGCACAGTCCTCCGCGGAGAGCGGCGCGGCGAGGCGCAACGTGGCCTGGCGCTCGCGCAGAAAGGCCGCGCCGAGATGTTCACCTCGAGGAGGAAGGCTCTGGCTCCCTGCCAAGGGTCGATGCAACGGCTCTCCGGGTCCGGAGGTCATCGTCTGAGTCCTCACAAAATCTGCGGGGCGGGATGCAGCAACCCTAACACCGTTCAGTCTCCTGATGCCAGGATCCCGTGGTCGGTTCGATGCGCCCTGTCAGGAAACCGTCCACCAAACGTGGACAGTGTCACACTGCGGGGGACTTGCCCGAACCGCCTCCGCCTGGGAAACAGCCTTGGATAAGGGAGTTAGGGGAAACAGTGGCACGCCGTGCGGCTGGAACCTAGCTTGCATTCATCTCACACACGGGTTAGCCACTATCGAGAAAGGAGGCAGGATCATGTCACGACTCTTCATCGCGAGCTTGATGGCCGGCTCGCTGGCGCTCGCCGCCTGCGGACAGGCTGTCGATCAGGATGCGGACGCCGCCGTGCCGGCCTCGCAAGAAACGACTCCGGCGCCGCCCACCCGGCGCGTGGCCGCTCAGCCGCCGGTGACGGTGCCTGAGGGGACCATGCTGGAGGTCAAGCTCGACTCGCCGCTGAACTCGGCGTCGAACCATGCCGGCGACAGTTTCACGGCCGAGCTGATCGAGCCGGTCATGGTTGACGGCCACGTGGCCATCCCCGCCGGCAGCACGCTGCACGGCACCGTGAGCGCGGTGACCCCGGCCAAGAGGGGAGCCGGCAAGGCCAGCATGACGCTCGAGTTCACGCGCCTCGACATGCCGGGCGGCCAGTCGAGGGACATCACGGCGAGCCTTTCGCAGCAGACCGCGAGCAAGAAGAAGCGCAATGCCGCCATCATCGGCGGCGGCGCGGCCGGCGGCGCGCTGCTGGGCCGCATCATCGGGAAGGACACCAAGGGGGCCGTGGTGGGCAGCATCGTGGGCGGCGCCATCGGCACCGGTGTGGTGATGTCCAAGGAGGGCGAGCAGGTCAACCTGCCCTCGGGCATGCTGCTGGACGTCCATCTCGACGAGTCGATCCAGGTTCCGCGCCGGGCCTGACGCGGCCCGTAGTAAAAAACGCCGCCGGCCCTCTTCGACCCGTGTCGAGGAGAGTCAGGCGGCGTTGTCGTATCGAGATCGGCCGGGAGCGAATGTCCTCAGCCGCAGCCGCACCCGGATCCGCAACCCTCGCCCTCGTGCCCCCCAGTCATCCTGGCGCCTGCCAGCGCCAGAGCCGGAGACGGCCTGCCAATCGCCGGTCCGGTCACAACCGGCAGCTTCACCTTCTTGCGCAGCGGCTCGGACTCGGATACCTGCGGGAGAGGCACGCTGTGGCCCGCGGCGTACACCTTGTGCCGGCCCTGCGTCTTGTACCACTCCTTGGTGCTGGCCACCTGGAACATGTTCTCCACGATGTTCCTCCATCCCACGCCGGTGTTGTAGGCGCAGAAGGAGACCTCCCCGACCTGCGTGCCGTACGGGATGATGCACATCTCCGTGCGGCGGAAGTCGTAGTTGAACAGATCCTGGAACCACATGCCGGCCACCAGCATCACGCGCCAGTCGTAGCGGCCTTTCTCGGCAAGGCCGAGTCTCTGACCATTATGGCCGTCCACGATCTTCACCACGTCCCAGATCGACAGACCCTCCGGCGCCGCATCGTGGTTGAAGTTGCGCAGAAGTGACAGCACGACCTGCGTGGAGGTGAGGAAACGGCCCCGGGCCGAGTCAGTGATCGCCTTCAGGTCTTCCAGCAGCTGGTCCACGTTCAGGAGCTGCGGAAAGGGGACGGTCTGCTTGGTCTTCTGGTTCACCAGCAGCATCGTGCCGATGCCGCAGTTGGGATGGCACCCGCACTTCAGCGAGCCCCACTCGGCGTTCTCGCCGTCCATCAGGTCCTTCAGGTCCGAGAAGGGACCCGAGGCCGAGAGCGGATACCAGTCCCTCATCGGCTCGGTGACGCCGAGCTGGCTCTTCACGTCGTGGGCCAGGTGCGACAGCGTGTAGCGCTGCCGCGCGCGCGTCTCGTCGTCTATATCCTCGTCGCGGCCCGTGAACGAGACCGGCTGGAACGAGACGGCGTTGATCTTCTCGATGTTGTCGATGGCGAAACGGACGATCGGCCCGACTTGCTCGTTGTTGACGGAGTTGACGATCGTGACCACCAGGGTGATGTCCACTCCGGCGGTGGTGAGGTTCTCGATCGCACGCTGCTTGACCTCGAACAGGTTGCCCACGCCCCGGTGCATGTTGGCCTCGTTGGTGACCCCGTCGAACTGCAGGTAGACCAGCCGCAGCCCGGCCTGCTTCGCCTTGCGAGCGAAGTCCTCGTCCTGCGCGAAACGGATCCCGTTGGTGGCGGCCTGCACAGATTCGTAGCCGACCTTGCGGGCGTAGGCCACCGCGTCCAGGAAGTAGGGGCTGATCGTCGGCTCGCCGCCGGAGAACTGCACCGACATCTGCCGGCGCGGCTTGATCTGGATCGAGTGATCCAGAATCTCCTTCACTTCCTCCCAGGTCAGCTCGTGGACGTAGCCCACCTGATTTGCGTCCATGAAGCAGGGATTGCACATCATGTTGCAGCGGTTGGTGAGATCCACCGTGAGCACGGCGCCGCGGCCGTACTTGATGCTCGAGGTCCCGTGGTTGTGGTACGGGTCGGGCGCCATCCTGAAGTCCCTGCCGGGGTAAAGGCTCTCCATGCGCTTGAGGAACGCCGAGTCGATGGCCATGACATCCTCGAACTGGCCGTGCTTGGCGCACGTCTTTCTCATGAGGATCTTGCCGCCCTCCTCGACGATCTCGGCCTTGATTTCGCCGGGCCGTCCGTCGATCAGGACATGCCAGTCCGTATCTCCGGATATGATCTTCCCGCGGACCTCCTTGACACATCCGGGGCACAGTGAATCGGTCTGCCGGGGGTAGCCCAGCTCGGGGAAGGTCCGCTCGTGGCTCTTCAGGAGGGGCGCCGGGGCCCACTTGGGCTGAAGGGTGCCGTAGGGGATCTTGCGGTTGACCGCCTGGAACGTGTGCCACGCGGCCGCGGCCGCGGCCGATACGCCCTTGCCTATGATTGTTCTCGTGGTCATGGCGCCCTGCCCTCCAGAAAACTCGTGACTGGTTAGGCCCGTGCTTTCACAGATGCGGGGTCGAGTTGGGGACGGGCGCAGGTCGTTTCCGACTTACTTGCCTTCCTTGGCTGGAAGCAACTCGGCTATCTTCATGGACTTGAGCAGCTCGTAACCTCGCTCCTGGAGCCGCCCGAAGAACCCTCTCAGTGTCGTGTTGACGAAATCGGCGTCCTGGCTCTCTTCGTTCTTGATCATCCGGATCAGCTCGATGGGACCCTCCAGCGCCTCCAGCACATCCGCCAGCGACAGGCGGCCCGGCTCGGCCTTCAGGTAGTACCCGCCGCGGGATCCGCGGACCGACCCCAGGATTTCCTTCTTGCGGAGCCGCGCCAGGATCTGCGCGAGAAAATTGCGCGGTATGCCGCAACGTCCCGCGATCTCGTTGCCCAGGCTCAGCTTGCCGTCGGGCTGGGCCGCCAGGTACAGGATCGCCGCCAGACCGTACTCACCGCGGCGGCTGATGTGCATCGTCTCTGCCTCCCACCAACACGGACCCAAGACGGCCGATACTTTATCGAATCAGTCAGGATTCCGCAAGAAAAATGTAAAAGGACGGAAGGTCTTGTGGCACAGGGGGTTTCTCGTGCCACGTCATTGGACGGGACCGGTAGTATAATGCGGCGGCCATGACATCTCCGATCCCTACAAGATCGATCGAGCAGGTTCTCGCCGGCGTCGAGAAGCCGGCCAGGTACCTCGGCGGCGAATACAACTCCATCGCCAAGGACCACACGAAGATCCCCATGAAGGCCGTGCTGGCCTTCCCCGACACGTACGAGATCGGGATGTCCCATCTCGGGCTTCGGATCCTCTATGACCTGTTCAACCGCAGGGACGACATGCTCATGGAGCGCGTGTTCGCTCCGTGGCCCGACCTGGAGGCCGAGCTTCGCGCGGGCGGACTTCCGCTGTTCACGCTGGAGACGCGCTCGCCTCTCACCGCGTTCGACATCGTCGGCTTCACGCTCCAATTCGAGATGTGCTATACGAATATCCTCATGATGTTGGACCTGGCCGGCATCCCGTTGTACGCCGAGGAGAGGGGCGAGGAGTTTCCGCTGATCGTAGGCGGGGGGCCGGTGGCGTTCAGCCCCGAGCCGATCGCGCCATTTTTCGATTTGTTCCACATCGGGGACGGCGAGGAGTGCTTTCCCCTGCTGCTCCAGCGCTACGTGGAGCTGAAGCGAGAGATGGACGGGCCCCCTCGGGAGAAGCGCCTGAAGATCCTCGCGGAACTGACGAAGATCCCCGGCACCTATGCGCCCCAGTTCTACGCGACGCGGCGCGATCCGCACTGCAACCTCGACTACGTCGTGCCGCGCGAGGATCTGGGATGGCAGCCTCCGTTTCCCGTCAAGCGGGCGGTGCTGGACGACCTCAACAAGTTCCCGTTTCCCGCCAGTACCATCGTGCCGCACTCGGAGATCGTGCACGACCGTGTCTCGGTCGAGATCGCGCGCGGCTGCACGGAGGGCTGCCGCTTCTGCCAGGCGGGGATCATCTACCGTCCGGTGAGAGAGCGCACCCCCGAGTCAATCATCGATGCAGCGCTGTCGGGGCTGGAGAAGACCGGCTACGACGAGCTCTCGATCACCTCGTTGTCTCCGGCGGACTACTCCTGTCTGCCGGCGCTGGTGGAGAAGGTCATGGACCGCGTGGCGGACGCGCGCGTGGGCGTGTCGGTGTCATCGCTGCGTCCCTACGGGTTGACGGAGCACCTCGCCGGACAGATCGGGCGCGTGCGGCGGACCGGCTTCACGATCGCTCCCGAGGCGGGCAGCCAGCGGATGCGCGACGTGCTCAACAAGGGGATCACCGAGGAGCACATCCTGACGGCCGCGCGCAACGCCTCCGCCCAGGGCTGGGACCTGATCAAACTCTACATGATGATCGGCGTCGTGGGAGAAACCGACGAGGACCTGCTCGCGATCGTGGACCTGGCCCACCGGATCTACGACATCCAGAGGGACGAGCTGAGGAAGGTGTCCGCGGCCAGTCCGGGCAAGCCGGGCAGGCTCCAGCCTCGGGTGAACCTGTCGGCCTCCTCGCACATCCCCAAGCCGTTCGCCCCGTTCCAGTGGATGGCGATGGAGTCGGTGGATTCCCTGTACGCCAAGCAACGGTTCATCGCGGATCGCATCCGCCGCAGAGGGATCACATTCAAGCGGCACCATGTGGAGACATCGCAACTCGAGGGAGTGATGTCGCGAGGAGACCGGCGCGTGGCGCGCGCCATTGAGATCGCGTACCGCAAAGGGTGCCGGTTCGACGGGTGGACCGAGCTGTTCCGATACGACCTGTGGCTGGAGGCATTCCGCGAGGCGGAGGTGGACCTTGCGCCCTACCTCGCCGATCTGCCCGTGGAGTCGCGCCTGCCTTGGGACCACATCGACTGTCTCGTGTAAATGACGTTCCTGCTGCGCGAGTACGCG
>JAWPNA010000193.1:0-9316 GCA_045402695.1 Acidobacteriota bacterium | reverse complement strand
CGGGAGTACATCCTCAGGCACAAAGGGGAGCCGTATCGATCGATTCACCCGCTCATGGACGATCTGATGGCCGAGACTCACGGAATCATGGTGTACCAGGAGGACGTGGCGAAGGTGGCCATCGCGATGGCGGGCCTAGACGCGGCCTCGGCCGACGATCTGCGCAAGGTGCTCTCCAAGAAGCACAAGATAAGGAAGCTGGCCGACTACCAGGCGCGCTTCACGGCGGGGGCGCTCGCGCGTGGCTTCACCTCCGAGGTGATCGGACACGTGTGGGAGATGATCCTTTCGTTCGCCGGCTACTCGTTCTGCAAGCCGCACTCCGCGTCGTACGCTCTGGTCTCGTTCAAGTCGGCCTACCTCAAGGCGCACTACCCGGCGGAGTTCATGGCGGCGGTCATCTCGAATCAGGGCGGCTACTACTCGACGTTCGCCTACATCTCCGAGTGCCGGAGGCTGGGGCTCGCGGTGCTGCCGCCGGACGTCAACGAGAGCGCGATCCCCTACACGGGGATCAACCGGCGGGTGCGCGTGGGGCTGATGCAGGTGCAGGGGCTGCCGGCCGACTCGATGGAAGCGATCGCGCAGTGCCGCCAGGGCGGCCCGTTCCGCTCGCTGGAGGATTTTCTGCGGCGCGTCGCGATCGATCCATCCCACGCGCGCCTGCTGATCAAGGCCGGCGCTTTCGACGCGATCTCGGGAGGGCGGACGCGTCCCGAGCAGATGTGGCGATGGGTTCAGTGGAGCGCAAGGCGCGGCAAATCGTCGCGCCCCGCGAGGCAAAGGGGGTTGTTCGACACGGGAGATGGGGGCGCGCCGCCTTCTCCCCCGGCTCCCGACTACGACGCCGACACGGCGCTGCGGCACGAGGCCGAGACGCTCGGATTCCTCGTGAGCCGCCATCCGCTGACGCTGTACCGCAAGGAGCTGGCCGGTCTGAAGCACGTGCCCGGAGCCGACCTGTACCGGCACGCGGGGCGCACCGTGACCACCATCGGCTGGCTCGTCACGGGGAAGGTGGTCGGCACGAATCAGGACGAACCGATGGAGTTCGTCTCCTTCGAGGACACCACCGCGTTGTACGAGACCGCGCTGTTTCCGGATGCCTACCGGAGATTCTGCCACATGCTGAGCTCCACGCGGCCCTACGTGCTGCGGGGCAAGGTGGAGGAGGATTTCGGGGCGGTCACGCTGGCGGTGACCGACCTGAGGTTCCTGGATCGCGGCGTGCCGGTCAGTGCGTCCACCGCAGAGCGAGACCGGGGGCTCCGCGATCACCGCTGATGGGCACGACGCTCCAGTTCCCGGGCCGCTCGCGGCCTTCAAGGCCGTGCGCGGAGGAGACGAAGTCGCCGATCAGGAACCCGGTGCCGAGGCCCAGGAGGACATTCCAGGCGAAGTGCTTGTCGTCATTGATGCGGGACCAGCCGGTGAGCACCGGCAACGAGTAGACGAAACCCTTGCCGAGGAACTTGCCTGTCTTCTTCCAGGCGCCGTCATCGGGATCGATCCGGAAAAAGAGGCGATCGAGGGGCACCGACATCGAGGCGACGATCGATGTGTGACCCGAGATCCCGTGGCCGCCTCCGGTGAAGAAACGCAGCTTACCGCCTTCGTCCGGTCGTTGCTCCGAGAGGACGAACTGGCCGATCTCGGTCGCGACCGCGGTGAAGAGGGCCGATTCGGAGAGGACCAGCCCGGCGCGGCGCGTGCTCTCGGAACCAGATAGGCGTCCGATGACATAGGTCGAAAGAGCGGCGATCGGGATGATCGCTTCGCCGAATGGGCGGGTCCTTGCGGCGAGCTCGTTGGTCTCCTCGTCGCGGCGCGTCTGCGCATCACCCGCCAGGTCGAGCTTGTTGCTTTCGAGGTAGATGGCGCCGAGGGCGAGGCCAGCGTAGGCCAGGCCGTCCCTCATCGTCGGGTGGATCGCACGGAAGGTGATCTGCCTGGCGGTCATGCGAAGGTCGCCCCAGTCGGAGAGTCCCTCGGTATCCGTTCCGGGCGCGATCTCCCGAGGCTGGAGGAGGCCATCGATCGCTCGGGGAGGCCTCATCTCGGGGTCAGCGCCCCAGGCGGGAAGCACCGCCGCGGGCGCGAGACAGATGACGGAGAGCAGGAGGGCGACGGCTCGTAGCCGGTTCAACGGCGCTCCTTCCGCGGGGGACTCGACCTGGTTCATCAAGTGAAGGATGCCGGGAAGCCCCCCACGCGGATCGCCCGTCGGACTTGCGGGAATATAAGGTGTTCGAGTCCGCGCCGCCACCGGAAAGCCGGTGAATCGTTTGGTCAGCCAGCTTCCCGAAAAACCTGCGCCGCGGTGGCCTCGGCGGCGCTCTCCCCGCTGCGCACGCAGTCGGGGATGCCGATGCCGCGGTACGCATTGCCGGCGAGGGCGAGACCTGGATGCACCCCGGCCCGCGCCTCGATCTCGGCCACCTGATCGAGGTGGCCGACGGCGTACTGCGGCATCGAGAGCGGCCACCGCGCGACGTGCGCCAGCAGTGGTGACGATCGAATTCCCAACAGTCGCGAAAAGTCCTTCAGCGTCCGGACGACCAGCTCATCGTCCGTCAGCCGCGTGGACTCATCGCTCCAGAAGGCGCGCAGCAACGCGTGGCGCGCGGGTGACCGGCCCGGGTACTTTCTGTGGCAGAACGTGCATCCCATGATCGAGAGCCTTTCGATCGCGGGCACGACGAAGCCGAATCCGTCCATCCGGTGGGAGACATCCTCCTCGCGAAACGCCATCGAGACCGTCGCGGCGGTGGCGTATCGGATCGAGGCGAGCTGCACGGCAAGCCGGGGATCGAACCGCTGGACGAGGGGCGCGGCGTCCGGCGCGTGCAGCGCGATGATGACCGCCCCGCACTCAACCTCGAAGGCATGGGTGGTCACCCTCCATCCTGCCCGCCTGCCCGATGCGATTGGATGAACGGCGGTGACGCGCACCCCCGTCCGCGAGGCGTACAGGGGCAGGCGCGCCGCCAGGGCCTCCGCCAGCACCTGGAGCCCGTCGTCGAATGAGACGAACAGGCCGTACCTGGCGCCGCTGGCGGCGCCGTTTCCACCGGCGGGCAGCCCGTCGAATCCTCTGCGGCGCCGCGAACTCCACATGGCCCGGATCACGCTGCCGTGCTCCGCCTCCATCTGAAGGAACCTGGGAAAGGTGGCCTTCAGCGAGAGACTGCCGGGGTCGGCACCGTAGATCCCCGCCACCATCGGCTGCGCCATCCTCTCCAGGGCCTCGCGCCCGAGCCTCCGTGTCACGAAACTCCCCACGCTTTCATCGCCTCCTCCGGCGCGGCGTGGGATGAACAGGTCCATCGCCATGCGCGCCTTTCCCATCGGGCTGAAGATGCGGCTCATGGCAAGCGGGAGCATCATGGAGGGCGCGAGCAGGTAGAATCCTTCCGGGGTCGGCTCGAGCTTCCCGTCGCGAACCACGAAGCTGCGGCGGTGTTCGTCCAGCGTGCCGACGAGGCGCTCGCCCAACCCGATCCGCTCGGCAAGCGCGCGCCCCCACGACTTGTCGGTGATCATCGAGTCGGGGCCCTCCTCGAGCAGGAAGCCGGATTGCTTCCGGGTGCTGATGACGCCTCCGAGGCGATCCTCAGCTTCCAGGAGGATAACGTCGAGCGGAAGGCCTCGCTCCTGACGCAGCTCCACCAAGCGGTGCGCGGCGGCAAGGCCGGTGATTCCGCCGCCGACCACGACGACCCTGGTTGCGGTCGGCGAGTCGGTCACGAAACGGCCCCCGCCGCCTTCAGGACCTGCTCGCCCAGCATCGCGATGAATGCCGGATGCGAGTTCACGCAGGGAGCGCGGCGCAGCGTGATCTTCAGCTCGGCGCACAGCCGGGCTGCCTCCACGTCCAGGTCGTACAGCACCTCCACATGATCGCAGAGGAATCCGATCGCCTGCACCACGATCTCCCTCACGCCTTTCGCGGCCTGATCCCGCAGCACCTGGCAGATATCCGGCTCCAGCCATCGGGCGCGAGGGTCCCCGCCGCGGCTCTGATACGCGAGCTCCCAGTCCTTCACAGCCAGGATCGCGGCGACCCCGCGGCATGAGGCCATCAAATCCTCGACGTATGGAGAACCCGCGGCCATGCGCGCCGGAATCGAATGGGCCGTGAAGACCAGCGGGACGTGCACCGGCCAGGCGCCACGGCGGTGGCCGGAGGCCTCCTCCACGCGGCAGGCCGCGGCTTCGAGATAGCCTGGCTGGTCGAAGCAGGCCGGCAGGCAGGTCACCGCCGGCGCCGCGCTGCCGTGAGACCGGCGGGCCTCCTCCACGTCGCGCATGTATCGTTCCCAGCTCGTCTCGGAGCGGTGCGCCGAGAGGACGACCCCGACGGCATGCCGGCGCCCTTCCGCGCGCAGCCGAGAGATCGCCTCAGTGAGAAACGGATCGCAGTTGCGCATCCCTACGTAGACCGGCAGCGGCCGGCCGCGGCTCAGCAGCCATTCCCCCAGCGCCTCGGCCTGCTGCTGCGTCAGGTCGTTGTAGGGAGATCGCCCACCCACGGCATCATAATGATGGGCCACTTCGCGCAGGCGTTCGTCGGGCACGCCGCGGCCCTCGATCACCCTGCGCAGGAAGGGCATCACCTGCTCGGGCGAGGTCGGCCCTCCGAAGCCGATGAAGAGCACGGAATCCACGGGCGCCGCGGCCGGTGTCATCCTGGATCCTTCGGGGCGCCGATCGCATGTGATGCCCCGCGCAGGAGATCGCGTCGCCGAGCGCGACTCTGCAGGGTCTCATCCGCATGTCCGGATCGGAATTCCTCGGGCCGCTCGAGCCGCTCGGCGATCAAACGGCAGTAGGCTTTCTCACGCTCGCAGCCGAGCCAGCGCCGGCGCGTGACTTCGCAGATCGCGTAGGTGGTCCCCGACCCGCCGAACGGGTCGATCACGAGATCCCCCGGTATGGAGGAGGCGAGGACCAGCCGCCGGATCAACTCCTCCGGCTTCTGCGTGGGGTGGCGTGTCTTCTCCCGGCTCCCGTTGCAGAGCGTGGGCACTTCCAGCACGTCGCGAGGCTTGGCGCCACGTGGATGGGGCGTCCAGAGCGGATGGACGGTGGAACTCTTCCCGTACTGCGACGTTGCCGCCTGCGGCCGCTGAGGGTATCGAACCGTGTGGCGGTTGTATGGCACGCGCACATCGTCGGTGTTGAAGACCATCGTGCGCCCCTTGCGGAGGTGCAGCACACCCTCATGGGAGCGGCCCCAATCGCGCCCCATGCTGGCCTTGTTTCGATAGAACCAGACAAGGCAGCGGTGCGAAGTGAACATCGCCGCCACCTCGGCCGTGATCCTGGCGAGGTGTTCGGGCATCCCGCAGATGTACATCGTTCCGTCAGGCGCCAGCAGCCGGTGAGCCCGGCTGACCCACAAACGGGTCCAATCGATATAGGTCTGGCGATCGGGGAATCTGTCCCAGTCCGCCTTGCCGATGTTGTAGGGAGGATCGGCGATGATCAGCCGAGCGCGGCCGGCGGGCAGTGATTCCATCCATTTGACGGAGTCACCGTGGAAGAGCGAGCCGAGGGAGGTGCCGGCGACCGGGCGCTCAGTCAATTCCCTGCCAAAAAAAAGGCCGGCTCTCGCCGGCCCGTTGTCGCTTCCATCGGAAAGAAGGCCGCGATCCGATCAGCCCTTCTTCTCCTCGATCTTGGTCACCTTGATCGTGCCGTTCTCGATGGTGCCCGTCACGACGACCGGATGGCCGACGTGCTTGACCGCCTCGTCCTGATTGTCGAGGCCCACGAGCGTCTTCTCGCCGTCGGTGTAAAGGACGAGCTTGGAGCCCTTTTCGTGGCACTTCAGGGCGCAGGCTTTCCCATCGGCGTTGGCGTTCTTCGCGCCGCAAGCCTCGTCCGTGATCCAGCCGGTCCACGTCGTCCCTTTCTCGGCCTTCGCGGTCTCACCAGCGTAGGCAAGCGTTCCAACCATGATCAGCGCCAGCACGCCCGCGATCGCAGCAACTCTCTTCATCTGTCTCCTCCTCACCGTAACGTTGTTGATTGAACAAGGCGCTCGCATTCTAGTACGGCATGGTCCGGTTGGCAAACGTGCTCCCGCGCGGGGCTGTGATAGACTTGCCGGTCTCCCGGAGGAGATGCGATGCCCGAAAAACGAGAATCGTTCCCTCTCGACGTGCTGTTCGTGGGCGGCGGGCCGGGCTGCCTCGCCGGCGCGATCCACCTGGCGCGGCTTGTGGCGCGGCACAATACGGGCGGCGACCCAAGCGGCTTGCCCGGCGCGCACGGCTCAATGGGAACGCCGATCTCGCTGGAGATCGGCGTCATCGAGAAGGCCCGCGAGTTCGGCCATCACGGGCTTTCGGGCGCGGTGATCAACCCCGTGGCCCTGAGAGAGCTGATACCCGACTTCGAGGAGAAGGGGTGCCCCCTCGCGCTACAGGTCCGCAAGGACGCCTTCTACTACCTCACTCCGAACGGGCACTTGAAGGTGCCGGACTTCATGATCCCCCCGGGCAACAGCAACAAGGGGCTGTACACCGTCTCGCTGCAGAGGTTGACCCGATGGCTGTCCGAGATCGCCGAGTCGCTGGGAATCTACCTGTTTCCCGCGACGACCGGCGTCGAGATCCTGTACGACGGCGATCGAGTTGCCGGCGTGCGCACGGGAGACAAGGGACTGGAGAAGGGCGGGGGCCGCAAGGCCAACTTCGAGCCGGGCATCAACATCATGTCCCGGATCACGATCTTCGGAGAGGGGCCCTACGGCACGCTCACGGAGGACCTGATTCACCGCTACCAACTTCGCGAAGGGCGCAACCCCCAGATCTACTCGCTGGGTTGCAAGGAAGTGATCAAAGTCCCGAAGACGGCCGGCGAGGGCCTCGTGTTCCATACGCTCGGCTTCCCGCTGCGGTCCCATCAGTTCGGCGGCGGATTCTTTTACGAGATGGACGAGGAGATGTACTCGATCGGCTTCGTGGCGAGCCTCTCCTGGAAGGACCCGATGTTCGACTGCCAGGCTGCGCTCCAGGCGCTCAAGAAGCATCCTCTCATCCAGTCGTTCATCAAGGGCGGAGAGGTGATGACCTACGGCGCCAAGACGATCCCGGAGGGCGGTTACTGGTCGGTGCCCCGCCCGTACGCGCCGGGGGCCCTGATCGTTGGAGACTCGGCGGGTCTGGTGAACGTGAAACAGCTCAAGGGGATTCACTACGCCATGAAGTCGGGAATGCTGGCATCCGAGACGGCCATGGAGGCGCTGGCAAAGGACGATGTCTCGGCGCAGAGCTTGTCGGAGTACGAGCGACGGCTCGAGGAATCGTACGTCATGAAGGACCTGTGGGCTGACCGCAACTTCAGGGTTTCCTTCGAGAAGGGTCTCTACGGCGGACTGGCGGCGACAGGCATTCACATGGTGACGGGGGGAGGCTCCAAGAAGTTGACGCGCCTCAAACCCGACCACCTTGGCTTCGAGCCTGCGGCCCGTGTTCATCATGAAACTCCGGAGCCGGCCGGCTACGATCCCTCGACCATCGTGGACAAGTTAACGGACGTCTTCAAGTCGGGGACGCTGCATCGCGAGGACCAGCCCTCCCACATCCGTATCCTCGACCCGGCCAAGTGCGTAGACGTCTGCATCCCCACCTACGGCGTGGCCCCCTGCACCAACTTCTGCCCGGCCAAGGTGTACGAGCTGGTGGAGGAGAGCGCCGGCAAGCGCATCCAGATCAACTTCACCAACTGCGTCCACTGCAAGACCTGCGTCATCCTGGATCCAATCGACATCTTCGGCGACGATCACATCCAGAACATCGATTGGCGCGCCCCGACCGAGGGCGGCCCGAAGTACCTCAAGCTCTAACCCGCAATCGCTTGCTTTTCCGCTGAATGCAGCCCCGCCCGGCCGCATCTGCCATTCGCTCGACTCAAATCGGTCAGTGATTGACTGGGCCTATCCTTCTGCTCATATTCGCGATGTTCTTGACTGAGAGGCAGTCGGCAATTTCTTTTATGTCAGTGTTTTAAGGAAGTGGTCACTACCGGCTCGTGCGGGACACGTGGCTGGTGGGAGGATACAACGTCACCGGTTTGAGCGATGCCGACTTCGGAGACGGCGATCGGCGCCACGCGGGCCCCTTCTTCGCGGTGCGGTTCAAGTTCGACGAGGAAACGCTGGTGGGGCTGTCCCAGTCGTTGCGCCGCGCGGGACCGGGCATCTTGCCGGAACGAGAGTAATCAACGGGCTCGGAGTGACGCGATCGAGCGCCCGGCCTGCTGTATCATCCTGCCTCCATGGAACCTCGTCTGGAGGGCACGCTCCTGCGGTCGCACGGCATTCCCGATCTGATCCGGTCGGCGTGCCGCATCTACCGCGCCCGAGGACGTGAGCTGTACGTGCCGGCCGCCATCGTCCTCGGTGCCGCCTGGATCGTCAACATGGTGATCAGGATCTGGTGGCTTGGCGGCGCGCCGCTGGGGGCTTTTGGAGATCCTCGGACGCCGGAGTTGGTCCGACAGGTCGCGACGGTCCTCGCGGCCGGAGTGGCGAACGGGATGGTGTACGCCCTGTTCAACAGTCTCACGGCAGGGCTGCTGACGTTCATGGTGGCCGAGCATCTCCGTGGGCGCCAGGTTTCTTCCGCCAGGGCACTGCGCGAAACGGGGCCCCGTCTGCCAAGCATCGCCGCAGCAACGCTCCTTTTCTTCCTTGCCGTGGCGGGGATGGTGGTGCTCGCGGGAATCCTGGCCGGCTCCGCCGGCGGGATCGCTCTGGGTGCCACCACCGTGGCGGGGGAGAGACTCGCCTATCTCGCAGGCGCCGCGGTTGGTCTGGTGGTCTTTGTGGGGGCCGTGCCTGTGATTCTTTACGTCGTCCTGCGCTGGGCGTTGTACCCGCAGGCCATCGTGCTGGAGGGAGCGGGCCCGGCCGAGGGACTGCGCCGCAGCATGTCGCTGACGCGCGACGCGCCCGGGACGGATCTCGCGGGCCGTTATGTCGTGCGGGCCGCGTGTCTGGTGCTCGTGCTCCTCCTGCTGCAACTGATCGTGGGCATGGTCACGGCGGTTCCTGCGTACGGAACGAGCCTGCTCGCGCGCGCGCTGGATCAGCGCTCGGAGATCAGCATCCTGAACCCCGCGGGGATCCCTCTGCCTCTCCTCATCCCGCTCGAGATCTTCTCCCTGCTCCTGTCGGCGGCCGTGATCCCTTACGGAATCATCCTCTTCGTTCTGCTCTACGGTGATGTCCGCTATCGCCGGCGGACGGAGGCGGCCTCTCGATGAAGAGTCAGGATCAGCGGGGAGAGGGAGCCGGCTCCGCGCA
>JAWPNA010000481.1:0-3638 GCA_045402695.1 Acidobacteriota bacterium | reverse complement strand
CCGGGACGTCGGCGGCGAGCTGACGCGTGGACGCCTGACGCTCACGCAAGCGGCGCAGGCGTTCCTGCGCTGGGCGTCGGCCCACGGCTACGCGAAGAACACGCTCGTGTCCTACGGCTTCGGCCTGGGCGAGTTCCTGCGCTATGCCGCGGGCGTGAAGCTGACGACGCCGAGTGAGGTGACGATCCTCGCGCTGGACGGCTACTTCGTGTGGCTGCAAGCGCACGGCGCCAGCGCCCGGACGGCCAGCCATCGGCGCTCGGTGCTCATCGCCTTGTGGACGTGGCTGGAGCACGAAGGCTTCGCCGATCGCAACATCCCGGAGAAGACGTACCCGATCAAGTACGCGAAGCCCCTGCCGGTGTACCTGGAGGGGCACCAGATCGACGGCTTCCTTGACGCGCTGGCGGCGCTGACCGATCCGATCGGCAAGCGCGACCACGCGATCGCGGCGACGTTCTTCTGCACCGGCCTGCGCGTCGCCGAGCTGGCCGCGCTCACGCTGGCGAACGTGGATCTGGTCGCGCACCGGGTCAAGGTGCTCCACGGCAAGGGCGGCAAGGATCGCTCGGTCGTGCTGCCGCCGCGGCTGGCGCCGATCCTGCGCGCCTACCTCGCGGACGTCCGGCCGGCGTTGCTGGCGCGGCCGATGGGCTCCGTCCAGTTCGTGAAGAAGCGGGGCCACTGGCTGGCCCTGTTCACGCAGGCCGGCCGGCCGGTGTCCCGAACCTTCGCCACGGAGGCCGAGGCGCGGCAGACGCTGGCCCGCCTGTCGCCGCCGCAACCCTCGACGCCGATGCTCTTCGTGACGGCGCGCCGGGGCGCCGGGGTCGCCGCGCGGGCGGGCCTGGGGCTGCTGGAGCGCGCGCTCTACAGGATCATCAAGGACCGGGCGCGCGAGCTCCTCGACGTCCGACTCTCGCCGCACAAGCTGCGCCACACGTGCGCAAGCTACCTGCTCACGGGCGGCGCCCAGCTCGAAACGATCCAGCGCCACCTCGGGCACGCGGACCTGGCAACGACGATGATCTACCTGCACATCCCGCAGCAGCGGCAAGAGGACGAGATCGGCAGGGTGTTCGCGTGAGCGCCGCGATCTACGCGCGCAAAGAATCAATGTCGCGGATCGCCTACATTGAATAGGAGGGAGCTGATGGCCCGACGCGGTGACGGAGGGAGCACGCCATGAGCGTCAAGCACGTCACGATCAACGGCTCGACGAAGGTGTGGATGGCTCGGATCGCCTTTCGCGGTGTGCGCAAGAGTCGCGTCTGCCGCACGAAGGAAGAGGCGCGCCAGGCCGAGCGGGAGCTGTCGGCCGAGTGTCGCAAGGACGCCGAGCGGGCCGAGCGTGAGGGCGTGGCGCCCGCCACGATGAAGCACCTGTGCGAGTACTACGTGCTCGACTTGGAGCGGCGCGGGAAGGGGCCGGACAGCATCCGGTGCGCGGTGACGACGGCCAAGGCGATCGAGGCCGTCGCCCCGGCGCTCTTGGCGCTGCCCGTCAGCCGCGTCACCGCGCGAAACGTGTACGAGTTCCAGCAGGGACGGATCCGGGCCGGGACCAAGCCGAGCACCATCAACCGGGACCTACGGAGCCTGCGCGCGATGCTCAAGCAGGCCCGGCCCGACTTCCGATTCCCGGGCGCCACGTTCCTGCCCGAGGACGAGACGCGCGTGCGGTGGCTCAGACCCGAGGAAGAGATCCTCGTCATCGACACGATGCGCTCGCCGTTTCGCGAGATGGCCAAGCTGGCGGCGCTGACGCTGATGCGGCTGTCGGAGATCCGGCTGCTGCGACGGGACATGGTGCACCTCGAGCAAGGCGTGGTGATGCTCCCACGGGCCAAGGCGGGCGCCAGGCCGGTCATCCTGAGCGCGGAGGCGCAGAAGATCCTCGGCGGGCTCCTGGACGGCGCTACCGACGCCCAGCGGGAGGCTGGGTGGGTGTTTCCGGGCCCCGGCGGCTCACCGTATAGTCGGGAGCACGTGGGGCGCGTGTGGCGCCGTGCGGCGCGCTCCGCGGGGCTCCGCGACTTCCACTTTCACGACCTGCGCCACCACGGGGCGACGATGGCGCTCAACCGCGGCTTCACGGCGCCCATCGTCCAGGCGCTCGGCGGCTGGAAGACCGAGCGCATGATGCGGCGCTACGCTGCCGTGACCGATGCGACGCTGCGGGCGGCGGCGGAGGCCGTCAGTGGCAGCGAACGCTGGTTGGAGAAAGGCGTGGAGCGATGAAGCTCCTTGAGGTGGTACAGGATCATCGGAGAGCGTTCAGTACGTACCACGATCACAAAGAAAAAACCGCATACGCCGCGACAACGCTCTACGTCGGCGCCGCGTCGTGGTGGGCAGCATCCGGACAGTTCTGGACCCTGGCTCGCCCTCTCACGATCGTCATCTCGACGGTCGTCGCGGTTGTTGGTGGCGTGATGGTCTGGCTCTTCCTTTCCTGGCAGCTCCGAAAGCGGTTGGACGCGGCGACGGCGGAGGCAGCATGCGTCACCGTCGAGGCGAAGATCGTCGCTGAGGAAATTAATGCCGAGGAGCCCTTCGCACACTGCTCCTGGCAAGGGTACAGGATCCCGAAGCCCATCTTTGACGAGATCGAGGCCGGGAAGGCGGAACAGTCCAGGCGTCTCCAACTTCCCATGGGGCTGATGTACTCCGCGATCATCATCTGGACGGTGCTCGTTCTCGTTCGCATTGGCGCCGCTGCCCGCGAGATCTGTCCGTGAGTTGTCCGATCCGTGCGGGCGATTGCCAATACGCAATGCCAATAGCGTCGGAACCACTCGGAATCATTAGAGGCGCCGAGCCCCTTTCAAGGTTGAGATCGCGGGTTCGAATCCCGCCGGGGTCACCATCGCCAATGATGGCACAGCGCCAGTGATCAACCCGCCGAGACTGGCCAGGCCACTGAATGTGCAGAGTCGCTGGGCTTCGTGGGGCGTGAAGGTCAGGCGCCCCTCCAGTAGCCGACCCACCTAGAGGTTCTCACCGAGCGGCTCAGCGACATGCTGATCACCAGATTGAGGATCTGATGCCCCTCGATTCGGCGACGCCCCTCGATAAGAAGGTGCGGTCGCGAGCATTCTACGCCCTGACGGCCGCCCTGAGTTGCGCCGAGACCTCATCGGCGCTAAGGTCCGCTCACCGGGCCGGCGTACTGACCAAGGGCCGGAACACGGCCCACAGGAGGTTGACATGGGCCGATACGTCATTCTTCTTATCGCGCCCGTCATCATCGGGTTCTTGATGGCTGCAGCAATTGTTGTCACTAGTGGACTACGCCAACGTCGCCTCGAGGCACGTCGTGCGTTACTCGAAGCGAGTAGTCCGGACCCTGCGCTATCCCTCGCTCACCCGGCTGCAAGAACGGAGTCGTCTGACATCACGCACCGACGGATCGCCTCGTGATCACGATGTTTGCCCGCTCAAAACGCGGATCCTGAGCGTTTTCCTCCCCGGCCGATGTCGGTCGTCCTCGGTGCGTGGCGACGCTATCCGGCAGCGCTCAACGACGGCGAGCCCGCCCTCGCGTAGCTGACGGTGAGGATCTCCCACAGATGACCGTCCGCGTCCTGCCAGTAGACGTTCTTCCCACCGAGGCGCGTGTTGATCTGCATGTCGTT
>JAWPNA010000088.1:0-5710 GCA_045402695.1 Acidobacteriota bacterium | reverse complement strand
CCGGGGAACCGCCCGCCAAGCCGGCCAGCCCCGGCCCGCTCGAAACCAGTTGCGTGAACTGTCATTCTCAGCTCGACGGTGCGGCGCTCGAGCCCACGAAGCACACCGGAGAGGACATCCACTTCGCCAAGGGGCTCTCCTGCAATGACTGTCATGGCGGGGACCCGGCCGCTGGCTTCGACGGCGATCCGATGGCTGCCCATGATGAGGCGAAGGGGTTCAAGGGAAAGCCCTCGCGGCTGAATGTGCCCGAGTTCTGCGCGACGTGCCACGCCGACGCGGCGCTCATGAAGCGGTTCGACCCCCGCGCGCGCGTGGACCAGCTTTCCGAGTACCGCACCTCCGTGCACGGAAAGCGCAACGCCATGGGCGACGAGAAGACCGCCGTGTGTGTGGACTGCCACGGAGTGCACGGGATCAGGGCGGTGGGCGATCCACGGTCCAGCGTCTACCCCACCAACGTCGCCGAGACCTGCTCTCGCTGCCACCGCGACGAGACCGTGATGAAGGCGTACAATCTCAGCCCCCAACAATAGGCCGAGTACCAGACGAGCGTCCACGCGCGCGCGCTGTACGAGAAGGGAGACACTCAAGCCCCCACCTGCAACGACTGCCACGGAAGCCACGGCGCGGTGCCGCCCGGCGTCGAGAACGTGGCGAACGTCTGCGGGAGCTGCCACGGGCGCGAGGCGACCCTCTTCCGCGAGACGCAGACGAAGCTCAAGCTCGACCTCACCCCGTGCATCCGGTGCGTCATCTGTCACGGCAACCACGCCGTGAAGGAGCCGTCGCCCGAGATGCTGGGCGTCGGCCCCAGCTCCACCTGCACCCCCTGCCACGGTGAAGGAGACAAGGGATACGACGCGGCCGCGAAGATGGCCGACTCGATGCAGAGGCTGAGGAGCACGATTAGTGAAGCCCACGACCTACTGGATCGCGCCGAACAGGCCGGCGTGGAAGTGGGGCCCGACAGGTTCGCTCTGCAAGCGGCGCAGGATGGGCTTGTCGAGTCGCGCGTGCTGGCTCACAGCTTCGACCTGGAGCGTTTCACGGCCGCGGTCACCGGCGGCCTGACGGTGGCGGAGGCCGGGGTTGCGGCGGGGAGGCGCGCCTTCGACGAGCTGCGTTACCGGCGCATGGGCCTGGCTTTCTCCCTCATCGTCATCTCGGCCGTCATCGTCGCTCTGAGTCTGAAGGTCCGAAGGATGGAGCGGTGAAGCTAGGAGATCGAGGACGGCGCGCCGCCTTGTGGCTGAGTGTCCTGCTGCCGATCCTGCTCGTTCCGCCGCCGCCGCGCGCCTCCTCGTCCGACGACTGCCTCCTCTGCCACGCCGACAGATCGCTCACCACCGAGCGCAAAGGAAAGACGATCTCGTTGCACGTGGACCGGGCGGCCCTGGCCAGATCGCCTCACAAGGACCTGGAGTGTTCCGACTGTCACGCAGGGATCGACCCGGGCAACGTCCCGCATGCCGCGCGGATAGCACCGATCAACTGCATGTCGTGCCACGGCGACGCAGCCGAAAAGCATCCCTTTCACTCGCAGATGTCGAAGGCCACGGGAACCGACGGGCTCCCGGGGACCTCGTGCAAGCAGTGCCACGGCACGCACGACGTGACCGCGGTGGCGTCGCCAGACTCGAAGTTCCAGCCATCGAACCTGCCCCGGACCTGCGGGGGTTGTCACGACGCGGTCGCCCGCCAGTACGTCTCGTCGGCGCACGGCCGATCGTTCGCCTCGGGTGTGGCCGGCGCCCCCGACTGCATTTCCTGCCACAATCAACCGATCACCCTGGCCCGCTCCTCGGGAAGCGCGGCGGAGCTGAAGCTCGCGCAGGAGAAGATCTGCCTCTCATGTCATCTCGACAACCCGGACGTGAGGGCGAGGGTAGGCCCTCAGGCGGGCTTCATCGCCGCCTTCGAGAGGAGCGTGCATGGGGCGGCACTACTGAAGGGCAACGGCGAGGCGGCCACGTGCATCAACTGCCACGGCAGCCACGAGATGAAGCCGGGGATGGACCCGTCCTCGCGCGTGAGCAAGCAGCACATCCCCGGCACGTGCGCCGGGTGCCATGACGACATCGCGCGTGAATACGCGGACAGCGTCCACGCCGCCGCGATCGGCAAGGGCAACATCGAGGCCCCTGTCTGCACCGACTGCCACGGCGAACACAATATCCTCACGCACACCGACCCCAATGCCCCCGTGGCGGCGGCCAACGTCTCCGCCCAGGTCTGCTCCCCATGCCACAGTTCGGTGAAGCTCTCGCAGAAGTACGGGATCGCCAGCGATCGCTTCAGGACATTCTCCGACAGCTATCACGGCCTGGCCCTGCACGGGGGATCGGTCGAGGCGGCCAACTGCGCGAGCTGTCACGGCGCGCACGCCATCAAGGCCTCCAAGGACCCGGATTCCCGGGTGAACAAGGCCAACCTGGCGAAGACCTGCGGCCAGTGTCACCCGGGAGCCAACGAACGCTTCGCCGTGGGCTCGGTCCACGTCCGGATGACCCAGGCCGAGTCTCCAATCCTCTACTGGATCGCCACGATCTACATCGGCCTCATCGTGATCGTCGTGGGCGGAATGCTGGTGCACAATCTTCTCGACTTCATCAGAAAGTCCGTGCGGCGGTTCAAGATCCGGACGGGGGTCATCTCTTCCGAGCCCCCCGGCGCCGCCGAGTACCTGCGCATGACCGGAAGCGAGCGGATCCAGCACGGAGCGCTGATGCTGAGCTTCACAGTCCTGGTCGTCACGGGCTTCATGCTGCGATACCCCGATGCCTGGTGGGTCGTCACGATCCGCCGGCTCAGCGGAAACGTCTTCGAGCTGCGAAGCCTGATGCACCGGATCGCGGCAGTGGTGATGACCGCGGCGAGCGTCTACCACGTGGCGTACGTGGCTTTCACCATTCGAGGGAGACAACTCGTGCGCGATCTTCTCCCCAGCTTCCGCGATGGGACAGAGGCGGTGGGCATGGTGCTGTACAACCTCGGGCTATCGCGCCGGAAGCCGGAGTTCGGCCGATTCAGCTACATCGAGAAGGCCGAATACTGGGCCCTGGTCTGGGGGACGATTGTCATGGTGGCCACGGGCGCCATCATGTGGTTCGAGAACAGATCGATCGGGCTGCTCACCAAGCTGGGCTGGGACATAGCCCGGACGATTCATTTCTACGAGGCATGGCTCGCGACGCTCGCCATCCTCTTGTGGCACATCTATTACGTCGTCTTCAACCCAGACGTCTATCCCATGAGCCTGGCATGGTTGACGGGCCGGCTCACCGAGGCGGAGATGGCCGAAGAGCATCCGAGGGAGTTGACGGCGTTGAAGACGAAAGAGGAGGAGGCCGAACCTGAGCGGGAAGCATCGTGAAGAGGGTGGGCTCAACATGGAAGCCGGCCCGGCCGAGAGAGTGGGACGGCGCAGCGCGCTGCGATGGCTGATCGGCAGCTTTCTCTCGCTGTGGGGGCTGGCTGCCGCCGGTGTGGGGATTTCCTTCTTGAAGGCTCCCGAGGCGGAGAAGAGGCCCGCCGAGGGCGCCGTCAGGTGCGGAGCCTTCTCGTCCCTGCAGGTGGGTGAGGCCCGTTTCATCCGCCACGGCACGGAGCCGCTCCTCGTCGTGCGGGCCTCGGAAACGCAGGTGCTGGCACTCTCGGCCATCTGCACCCACCTCCGGTGCGTCCTGAAGTGGGACAGCACGACGAAGACGATTCTCTGCCCCTGTCACGCCGGCGCGTTCGACCGCGGCGGCAACGTGCTCTCGGGCCCGCCGAACCGTCCCCTGTCCCAGTATCCTGCGGAGGTGCGGGCCGATGAGATCATCGTCCACACGACCTGAGGGAGAGACCTCGAGCGTTTCAGGGCGGCGCCCGGACGGCGCACGCGGATCCGTGGGCCAGTGGCTGGAGAACCGGTTCAACCTCACCGAGATGTTCTCTTTCCTGACCAATTTCGGGCTCTTCCCGGCCGAGCTGGACACGAGCCGGCCGCTGAAAGAGGCGATCTCCCAGGCCCTGTCGCGCACGATGCCGTCCTACGCGCGGTGGCCGCGCGTGCTGGGGATCCTCTCGTTCCTGCTGTTTCTCTTCCTGTGCCTCACCGGCGTGATGCTCGCCTTCTACTACCAACCCACCCCCTCCGAGGCGTACGAGTCGGTCACCATCCTGGTGCGGGACGTGAACTTCGGGTGGTTCGTGCACCAGGTGCACGGTTGGGCGGCGCATGCCTTCCTGCTGATTCTGCTGGTGCGCGGATGGCGGTTCTTCTTCCAGGGCATCTACAAGACACCGAGAGAGGCGCTGTGGATCCTGGCGATCCTGGTATTCCTGGCGGCCACGCACGCCGACCTCACGGGACGATTGCTGGCGTGGGACGGGCAGGGTTACTGGACCACCGTGCGAGCGATCGAGATCCTGTACGCCCTTCCGGTGCTGGGGCCGATCTTTTCCTTCCTCGCGGGCGGGCTCACCATCGATTCGCTGGTCCTGGCGCGGTTCTACTTCCTCCACGTCGTCATGCTGCCGGTCCTCATCCTGGTGCTCTTCTACCTGAGCTTCTCGGGCGTGCGCCGTGTCGGGCTGTCAGGATCGCCGGGCGACGTGCGCGCCGGCGGCGCCGTGTACAAGGTCTACCTCTACAACCTCCTGATCCTCGTCGTCGTGATCCTGGGTGTCCTCGTCACTCTGGCGACTCTCCTCCCCTCCGGGTTCGGCTCCCAGGCTGATCCGTTCAGCACGCCGCCGGGCGCGCGACCACCGTGGTACCTGCTGGCCTCCTATGGATTCATCGAGATCTTCCCGACCATCGTGCCGCGCGCGCTGCGCGGGCTTCTGCTGGAGGCGGTGCTGGCCTTTTGCGTCCTGCTGCCGTTCATCGATCGATCCGGCGGCAGCGCGCCGAAGGATCGACGCATGGCTCTCGCCGCCGGCGTCCTGACGCTCGCCGGATGGCTCGTGATGAGCTGGTACGGCTACCGGCTGGAGATGGTCCGGTGAACGCCGCGGTCCTGGTGTTGGCGGTGGCGGCCGTGACCCGGCCCGACAGCCGCTGCACGCTGTGCCATCCGGATGTGCGCGTGCAGTTCGAACGCGGCGTGCATCACGGCGAGGGGATCAGTTGCACGTCATGTCATGGAGGCGATCCGGCGGCCACGACGGTCCCGGACGCTCACCGCCAGGGCTTTCGCGGCGACATCAGGAGGCGCGACGTGCCGGCGCTGTGCGCCTCGTGCCATGCGGACATCGCGCGGATGCGCCCCTACAACCTGCCGGCGGATCAGTACGCGTTGTATCAGACGTCGCTGCATGGCCGGCGTCTCGCGCAAGGGGACGAGAAACCGGCCATCTGCACAGACTGCCACGGCGTGCACGAGATCCGCGCGCGAAGCGACCCTTCAAGCAGCGTTTTTCCCCGCAACATCCCCTCGACCTGCGGCCGTTGCCACGCCGATTCCGCCTTGATGGCCGGGTACGGCCTCAAGGCGGGATCATTCAACGACTACACCTCGGGGATTCACGGCAAGGCGTTGCTGGAGGAGGGCAACGTCACGGCGCCCGACTGCTCGCGATGCCACGGAGCGCACGGCGCGGCTCCAACCGGCGTTGGAGACATCGACAAGGTCTGCGGCCAGTGTCACTCCACGGCGCGGTCGTACTTCATCGAGGGGCCGCACAAGGAGGCCATGGTGGCGGCAGGCCTGCCGGAGTG
>JAWPNA010000142.1:0-4888 GCA_045402695.1 Acidobacteriota bacterium | reverse complement strand
CCTCGTTGCACGCCACGTCCCCGCAGAACAGCTCGTCCGGGCAGGTCTGCACTGAATGGTCGGTGGTGTCGCACTGGTCCGTGGCCTCGTTGCACGCTACGTCCCCGCAGAACAGCTCGTCCGGGCAGGTCTGCACTGAATGGTCGGTGGTGTCGCACTGGTCGGTGGCCTCGTTGCACGCCACATCACCGCAGAACAGATTGTCCGGGCAGGTCTGCACTGAATGGTCGGTGGTATCGCACTGGTCCGTGGCCTCGTTGCATGCCACATCACCGCAGAACAGGTTGTCCGGACAGGTCTGAGTCGAGTGATCGGTGGTGTCGCACTGGTCCGTGGCCTCGTTGCACGCCACGTCCCCACAGAACAGCTCGTCCGGGCAGGTCTGAGTCGAGTGGTCGGTGGTGTCGCATTGGTCCGTGGCCTCGTTGCAGGCCACATCCCCGCAGAAAAGGTTGTCCACGCACGGCACTTCCTGAGCGACGCAAGTGCCCTTACCGAACCCCGAGACGGGCAACTGGAACACCTGGTTCGGGTCGCACACCTCCGGCGCGCAGAAGAGATTGTCGTCGCAGGGCGAGACCAGCACCGTCTTGGGAAGCGTCGCGCCAACACCCGGCGTGTCGGTCTCCGCCTCATGGCCAAAGGCGTTCTGGAAAACCAGCGAGGCGTCGATGTCGCCGTCTCCGATACTATCTGTAGCCGGAGTGACGACAATTGCAACCGGACCGAAGTCAACCCCCGTCACACAGCCAGGAGCGGTGCCGCCGACACATGGTACCGGATCAAGCAGAACAATCGGTGCCCTGTTACCGATCTGAAGCACCCACTGACCGCCCTCGAATGCGCAAGCGGTCGGATCGCTTCCCTTGTCGAGATGCCCCTTGAATATCAGAGTCTCGCATTCGGTGACAGTTCCGCCCGCGACGAGGGTCACCCCGTCAGCACGGAAGATCGAGAGTGACTGATTGACTGCCGTGGTGCCGCACCCCGGCGGATCGATATCGGCCCATGTCGGCTGCACGCCTCCGAAGGCCAACAGTCCCACGGCCAGCGCGGCCACCTTCCACGGCGACCGTCTACACGCACCTGACGCGGAATCCTTGCTACACATCGATGTGCCTCCCCTCAAACAGTTTGTGATGATGGATGCAATCCATCAGATTTCGAGACATTGGCCTCGCTCGAACCTTGGTGGACTTGCCTGCCAGTGATGATTGATGCCGGCGGGCAGCGTTGATGTCGAAGTCGGGTGTCCGCGGAAAGGCCCTCGGGAGAAAGCCCGAGCGCCTCCAAGGCCGCAACGCGAAGCCTACACATCTGCACGGCTGTCGGTTCTGCCTGGTCGACCTTGGGTGGAAAGGTCTGTGGAAGTGTACGGCTGGCGCGGCTGATCGGGCAAGTGAAAAGTGCGAAGGCGCTCGATTTCCCTCGCCCGCACGCTCGCCGACCACACGCCGCAGTGCCCCGATCGGAACAATCGTGATCAGTCCGGCACCAGCGGACGGGCTCTCGAAGAAAGGGAAAGATTGAAGGGACGGCGTGGCGTATATTTGTGTGGGATCTGCCGAGGAGCTAGGGTACACATCATGCGATCCATGCTTTGCATCACCGCGGCGGTGTGTCTGATCATCCCCACGAACGCGGCCGACTCCCGGACGCGGCATCTGACCTTCGACGACCGTGTCGAGGCCCAGCGGGCCATCGAGCAGATCTACTTCTCCTACCAGATCGGCGCGGATGCTCCCTTCGATGAGGCCGTGACTCCTGAGGTCATCGAGGCGAAGGTTCATCTCTATCTCAAGCAGTCCGTGGCGATCGAGAAGCTCTGGAATACACAGATCACCGGAACCGATCTCCATCAGGAGATGGATCGCATCGAACATGACACGCGGTTTCCCGATCGCCTCAGGAGGATCTACGAAGCGCTTGACGATGACCCCGTGCTCCTGCAGGAATGCCTGGCGCGCCCCACTCTCGTCGACCGGCTCGCCCATGGATTCTTCGCCTTCGACGAGCGCATTCATGCCGCCCGCCGGCGGCAGGTTGCGCGGCTCCGCGAGAGCCTCGTGAACGGAGAGAGCGCCCTGGACTCGCCGGCCCTCCTTGTGCGGGTCTCGCGCTCCGAAACGCAGCGCGGCCGAAGCCGTCCCCGGCCCGCCCAGGCGACTCATCTGAATCTGCCGGGAGACGAATTCGATCGTTTCCGATCGCGGTTCCCTCGGGAGGTCGGTGAGGTTGGACCGGTGGTCGAGGAAAGAGAGGCTTTCGTCATCCGCATCCTGATGGAGGCGGAAACCGACAGTCTGCTCGTCGCATCCTACGTGGTGCCCAAGGTCACATGGGACAGTTGGTGGTCCACTGTCGAGGAACACCTAGAGGACTCAGCCGTGGAGACAAGCCCGGCCCAGACGCGTGAACCATTCCTCGCGGCGGCCGCCGTGCCTGACAACACATGGAACAACGGCATCCTGGATGACCTGCCGTTGCAGCGGTACGACCACACGAGTATCTGGACGGGAACTTTGATGGTGGTCTGGGGCGGCTTCGACAGCCAGTGGCTCAACTCGGGAGGCCGGTACAACCCGGTGACGGATAGTTGGTCTCCCACCTCGACGACCGGCGCTCCGTCCGGCCGGGAGTTTCACACCGCCGTGTGGACCGGCAGCCGAATGGTGGTCTGGGGCGGCTACGACGGGAACGCGTCGGTGGATACCGGAGGTCGGTATGACCCGGCGACGGACACATGGACGACGGTGACGATGGCCGCCGCCCCGGAGGCGCGCCTCGGCCATACTGCCGTCTGGACAGGAGACCGCATGCTGGTCTGGGGCGGTTCGGGCCCCACGGGCCGACTCCGCACAGGGGGGCAATACGATCCTGTCATCGACACCTGGATGTCCATCTCGACCGTCAACGCCCCGGCGCCGCGCCAGGTGCATACCGCCGTATGGACCGGCACCCAGATGATCGTGTGGGGCGGCGATGGTGGAACGGGCCAGCTCGACACAGGGGGGCGTTACGACCCTTCCACCGATACCTGGCTGCCCACGTCCACCACAGGCGTTCCGACGGGGCGCATCGCGCACACCGCAATCTGGAGCGGATCCCGGATGATCATCTGGGGGGGCTTTGGCGCCTCGAGCTACCTCAACACGGGTGGGCTCTACGATCCCGCGGGCAATACCTGGACCGCCATGCCGACGACCGGGGCGCCGATCGCCCGCGCGTATCACTCGGCCATCGCGACGAGCACGGTGATGGTGATCTGGGGAGGATCGAATTCATCCGGGTACTTCAACACAGGCGGGCGCTACAGCTTCGCGGGCAATAGCTGGAGCGGGACGACGACCACCAACGCCCCCCAGGCGCGTGACTCCCACACCGCCGTCTGGAGCGGAACACGGATGATCGTGTGGGGTGGAGCCAGTTTGACCGGCGCCCTCCACACGGGTGGGCGGTACGATCCAGGCGGCAACAACTGGACGCCCACCTCCACGACGAGCGCTCCGGAGGCCAGAGCATTCCATTCTGCGATCTGGACGGGAAGCCTCATGGTCGTCTGGGGAGGCTCGGGATCGTTGGGATTCCTCGGAAGTGGAGCGCGCTACGACCCGATGACCGACACCTGGACATCCACGGCAACGAACAGCGCTCCGGCGGCTCGCGACTCCCACACGGCGATTTGGACCGGCACCCGCATGGTGATCTGGGGAGGCCTCAACGATACGGGACCGCTCGGCGCGGGCGGGCGCTATGACCCCGCGGCAAACAACTGGTCGGGCGTCACAGGGACCGGTGCCCCCGAAGCGCGTTACCTGCACACGGCCGTCTGGACGGGCAGCCGCATGGTGATCTGGGGCGGGTCTGGCGCATCAGCCGATCTCAACACCGGGGCACGCTACGATCCTACCGGCAATGCCTGGACCACCATGTCGACCGTGAACGCGCCTCTGCCACGCTCCTACCACACGGCCGTCTGGACCGGATCGAGAATGGTTGTATGGGGTGGATCGGGATCGTCGCCCAATCTCAACACGGGGGGGCGGTACGACCCTGTCGGCAATACCTGGGCTTCAACGGCCACGACCAACGCGCCGTCGGGGCGCCAGGACCACACGGCGGTCTGGGCAGGCAGCCAGATGATCGTCTGGGGAGGCTCGGGCGCACAGCCCAGCCTTGGTACGGGAGGCCGCTACGACCCGACAGCCGACACCTGGATAGCCACTTCCCTCACGAACGCTCCGACCACTCGAGCGCTTCACGCCGCAGTCTGGGCCGGCACCGCGATGCTTGTCTGGGGGGGATCGAATACGTCGGGCCAGCTCGCGACAGGAGGCCGATACGCCCCATCCTCGGATGACTGGACCCCCATGGCGACCGAGAACGCCCCTGCCGCGCGCGACCTGCCCACGGCTGTCTGGGCAGGCGGCCTCATGCTGGTGTGGGGGGGCCTCACCGCCGAGTACGTCAAAGCGGGCGGAAGGTACTCTTTCACGGACATGGATCTGGATGGTCGCAGCGACAGCACCGACTGTGCGCCGTCAAACGCATCGGTGTTCACCACACCGTATGTGACCGGCTTGAACTTCGCATCCGACAAGGTGACTCTGAGCTGGGACCCGGCGTCCGGTCCCGGCATCGGCACCGGCATCACCTATGACATCCTGCGCGGCGCGCTCGGAGAGTGGCCGGTCGGAGCCGGACCGTCCGAGACGTGTCGTGCTTCCTCCGTGACGAGCACCACCATCACCGACACGACCGCGCCATCGCCTGCGCACGGTCTTTACTGGCTCGTGCGCGGCCGGAACATCTGCGGCGGAGGCTCCTACGGCAGCCAGGGCGACGCGACACCAACCATGAGCTCGGCCTGTCCGTAGACAGCGATCGT
>JAWPNA010000075.1:0-9220 GCA_045402695.1 Acidobacteriota bacterium | reverse complement strand
TCTGCGGCACAATTTCTATCCGGCGAAGCTGTTCTTGGGCGACGCCGGAAGCATGTTCATCGGCTTCACTCTGGCGGTGATCGGCCTTCATGGATCACGCAAGGCGACGACCGCCACCATGCTGTTTCTTCCAATCATCGTCCTCGGCATCCCGATATTCGACACGCTGTTCGCGATCGTCCGCCGCGCCAAGCGCCGTGTCAGTCCCTTCAAGGCCGACCGGCAGCACATCCACCACCGTCTTGTGAGCATCGGGCTACACCATCGCAGCGTCGTGCTGGTGCTCTACTTCATCTGCGCGTATCTGGCGCTTACCGCGTACAGCATCGCCAACATCCCGTACCAGACCGCGTTCATGTTCCTCGTGCTGCTGACGGCGGGCGGAGTGATCGGCCTGAGGACCCTCCAGTTCATCGAGGAGCGGTTCGAGGCCGGAATCGCCGCGGCCGCACGCGGCGGCGCCGGGGAGCGTGAAGCCAGGTCTCACTCCTCGCCGGCGCTCTCCGGCGAATTCGACACGATGATCTGCGAGGTGGGGGGATTCCGTTCAAGCGTCCCCGAATCGGCGGAGATGGAGACCGTGTGCGCGGACATCCGGGCCATGCTCTCGCGTCGTGTGCGGGTGCACTCCGTGGTGGCGGAGCCATCGGCCCCCCGGCACATTATGCTCCTGGTGAGGACGGGTCCGCTGAAGCCACCGCTGGCCGCTCTCGTGCAGGATGGCCTGGCCTGGTACATGGAGGAGCATCGTGAGCGGTTCTCCGACGATCCCGCCTTCCCGAGGATGCTCTGGATTCGACCGCCGGCGCCCCCGGCGCGGGGCGCGAAGCAGGGCGGCCTCGTTGATCGCGGCGAAGTCAGGGCTGTGCCGCTTCGGGACGGGAGGGTGACGGTGGTGGGTTCCTGACGATCGGACCGGCACCGTTTTCTTCCTCCGATCCTCCCGCCGGCTGTCAAGCGGCTGCCAGGATCATCGATTCCTTGATCGACCGCCGTGGGAATGGTAGATTGAGCGCCTACTTCAGGACAATCGCGAGGGGTTTATGCAGCAGGAGGAGATAGGCCTCCAGCATTACGCCGAGATTCTCTGGAGGCGCAAGTGGGCCATCCTGGTGGTCTTCACGATCGTGACCTCCTTGGGGGTCATCGCCATCAGCCTCAGCAAGACAACCTACAAGGTGCACTCGAAAGTAGCCGTCAAGAACCAGTACTACTCCCGCATCTCCGTGCTGAGCTTTTCCGAGGGAACGGACGCCCCCGCCACGACGCTGTCGGGGGAGACCTACGTCGAGATCATCAACGGCGTCCCTTTCGCCGGCCGGGTTTCTGACCACCTCGTGACGCAGGGCTCACCGATGGATCCGATGGAGATCCACGGGGCACTCAACGCCCAGTACCAGGATCCGGATCTCATCAGGATTTTCGCCACGCACCAGAAGCCGGATGTGGCCGTGCTGCTGGCCAACGCGGCCGCCGACGTGTTCGTCGAGGACACGAAGCACACCATGAGGGATGAGCTCAAGAGCGGCCGCCAGTCGGCGCTGGGGCGTCAAGAGAAAGCGCTCAAGGACGCCGAGGAGGCGGAGAGCGAGATCGTCCAGTTCCGCCGCGAGATGGGTTTCGTCGAGATTGACAGCGAGATGCAGACGCTACGGGATAAGATCGCGACCTTTGAACAGTCGCGCGGCGAGGTGATGACGAAACTGGAAATCGCGCAGTCCCACCACGCGGAGCTGATGAACCTCGCCAGAGTGGGCACGGCTGGGGACCTGTACCTCGACGATCCGCGGCTGGAGGAGTACCGGAAGCTGCAGGAAGCGGTGATGGCGGCCCGTATCAAGTACACGGACGACCACCCCGTCCTCAGAAACCTCTCCGCCCAGGTCAAGAACATCGAGGACCGACTTAAGGACACCATCGCCCGCAGCGGGGCCAATCTGAGCCCGGAGGCCTTCCTCACGCTGAAGGCGGACCTGGCCAAGGCCGAGGCGGAGATGGCCGACCTGCGGACGGCCATCAACTCCTGGAACCGGCAGATCGACGAGGTCCGCCAGCAACTGAAGGGATACCCCGAGAAGCTCGCCGAGCTGCAGGTTCTCGAGGCGCGCGCCCTCGCCGCGCGCGACAGCTACAAGACCTGGACCAGCCGGATCGAGGAGATCGACTTCAAGGATTCGAAGGTCCCAGGCAACGCCGAGCTGGTGGACCGCGCCATCGCTCCAAGCCCGGCCATCAGCAAGACCACGTCAGCAATGCTGCTCCTGATCGTCAGTCTGATGATGGCCCTGGGCGCCGGTTTTCTGGTCGAGTTCGCCGACACGACGCTCAGGACGCCCGAGGAGATCACGAGCGTGATCGGGCTGGGCTACCTTGGCTCGATTGTGAAACTGAAAGATGCCCGCTCACTGGTCTTCGAGAACGGCAAGGCGTTGAACCAGGTCGCCGAGGACTACACGCGCGTCTATTCGAACCTCAAGTTCGCCGAGGTGGAGAAGCCGATCAAGTCGGTGCTCATCACATCGGCCCGCAAGGGAGAGGGGAAGTCCACGACCTTGCTGAACTTCGCCTGTGCCATCGCGGCCGCCGGGCGGCGCGTGATCGTGGTGGACACCGATCTGAGGAACCCGAGCCTGCAGCGCATCCTTGGAATGAAGCATTCGGCCGGACTCACGTCGGTGCTGGCGGGCGAGATGACGCTGTCCGAGGCGTTGAAGCCGACCACGCACCCTGGGTTAACGCTCCTTCCTGCCGGCCCCATCCCGCCCAACCCGGCCGAGTTGCTCCACTCCCAGGCGATGAAGGATGTAATCCAGGACTTGGAGAACCGCACCGATATCGTATTCTTCGACAGTCCGCCGACACTGCTGGTCGCCGACGCCATGCTGCTGGCCAGCGAGATGGACGCCGCCATCATCGTGGCGGAATCCGGCGGCGTGTCGCGAAAGGCGGTGCAGCAGGTGAAGGAGTCGCTGGAGGCGGCCAAGGCCAGGCTCCTCGGCGTCATCCTGAACAAGCTACTCGAAACCCCCGGCACCTACTACAACTACTACTCGTACTACAAGTACTACAGAGAGCCCGAGGAGGAGGCGGCGCCGCAGACCGCCATGGGCTGGATCAAGGACGGCTTCCAGAGCATCCGCAAGACCATGGGCGGCCGGGGCTGAGAAAACTCCCGGTTCCTCCCGGCGCATGTCAGCCGGGTGGCCACGCAAAGGGGCGTCCCGCCAGCAGATGGAAGTGGACGTGGAACACCGACTGCCCTGCGCCCCGCTGGCAGTTGGCCACCAGCCTGTAGCCTTCCTCGGCCGCCCCGAGCCTGCGGGCCAGATCGGCGGCCACCCGGACGATGTGCCCGATGAGGCGTTCATCCTCTGCGGTCACGTCGTTGAGCGTCGAGACGTGCTTGCGCGGGCAGATCAGCGCGTGATGGGGCGCCTGCGGGTTGATGTCCTCGAAGGCCACCACGAGATCGTCCTGATGAATGGTTTTCGCGGTAATCCTCCCTGCGATGATGCCGCAAAAAAGGCAATCAGAGTCTGGAGCCATTCAGCCCTCCTCATGTGCCCGCACCATGCGGGAAGACTGTTTCCGCGGATGACGCCTGCTCAGCGGATGCGCTCGATCTCCGCGCCCAGCGAGCGGAGCTTGTCCTCGAACCGTTCGTAGCCGCGGTCGATGTGGTACACGCGATCCACCACCGTCGTGCCCTCGGCCACGAGCCCGGCCAGTATCAGCGACGCGCTCGCGCGCAGATCCGTGGCCATGACCGGCGCGCCCGAAAGAGGCGTGGGCCCGCGCACGATGGCCGTGTGTCCGTCCAGCGTGATGTCGGCCCCCATCCTTCTCAGCTCGCCGACGTGCATGAAACGGTTCTCGAAGATGTTCTCCGCGATCAACGAAGCGCCGGTGGCGCGCGTCATCAGGGCCATGTACTGCGCCTGCAGGTCGGTCGGGAAGCCGGGATACGGGGAGGTGGAAATGTCCCTGGATGTGATGGCATCCCACGGATGCGTCTCCAGGACATGGGTCTGAGCGCTCACCGGGACGCCGGCCTGCGCGAGCTTCTCGGTGAGGGACGTCAGGTGCGTGGGGAGGCAGCCGGTCACTCGGACACTCCCTCGTGTGATGACGCCGGCGATCAGAAAGGTGCCCGCCTCGATCCGATCAGGGAGAATCGTGTGCTCCGCGCCCCGCAGGTTCTCCACTCCCTCGATCGTGATGGTGTCGGTTCCTGCCCCCTCGATGAGCGCCCCCATGCGGTGCAACAGTGCGGTGAGGTCGGAGATCTCCGGCTCCATTGCGCAGTTGCGAAGGATGGTGCGCCCTTCGGCCAGGGTCGCGGCCATCAGCAGGTTTTCCGTCCCCGTGACGGTGCGTATCGAAAAGGTGATGTCGGCGCCATGCAGGCGGTGGGAGCGCGCGGCGATGTAGCCGCGCACGAGATCCACCTCGGCACCGAGCTGCGAGAGACCTTCCAGGTGCAGGTTGATCGGGCGCGGCCCGATGGCGCAGCCGCCCGGCAAGGAGACGCGGGCGCGGCCCGCGCGGGCCAGCAGCGGGCCGAGCACCAGGACCGAGGCACGCATCGTGCGCACCAACTCGTAGGGTGCCTCCGGCTCACCGAGGCTCGGCACGCGCACCGTGCATGACCGGTCGCCGTCTTCCGTGGTCGAGGCGCCGAGGTGCTCCAGCACGCGGAGCATGGTGGTGACATCGCGCACGCGGGGGACGTTGTGAAGTAGTAGAGGTTGTTCGGTGAGCAGCGCCGCCGCCAGGGCTGGAAGGGCGGCGTTCTTCGCGCCGCCGACCATCACGTTCCCTGACAGCGGGCGCCCGCCGCGGACCCTGATCTTGTCCAACGTGTCGGCTCCCTCCCGGCTTCGCTTCGCCGGGACGAGTCCTCCGCACTCGATTATAGTGGGACGCGGCCCGCTTTCAAGCGAGACCGTCGTCCTCGCGGGCGATCCGGCGGATCGTCTCCACCGTCAACCGCATCGAGAAGCGCTCCTCGTACAACGCGGCGGCCGAGTTTCCGAGCTGCGGCCACCGCGACGGTGATGAGAGGAGCTCCTCCGCCGCGACGATGATCGATGCGGGGGAAGGATCGCTCGCCAGCACGACCGATTCCTGCTGGCGCCATGTGGGACACGTGAGTTCGCCGACGTTGCTCACGGTGGGCAGCCCCAGCGCCAGACCGGCCATCAGCGATCCGCGGCGGCTGGTGACGCCGTCCGGGTAAGGCTGGATCAGCACGTCGCAGGCGCGGATGTGCGCGGCCAGCTCGTCTTCCGGCAGTCCACCGGTGGCCACGATACGGTCCTGGAGATATGGGTGGAGCCTCGCCAGTTCCTTGCCGAATCGTCCGCCACTCCTGCCCATCAGAAGAAGAACTCGCCTGGCGTCGTGCGCCAGCAGCGGAGGCAGGATCGCGAGGAGCATCCGCGCCAGCACGGGAGAGTAGGTCCCGAAGTGTCCGATGAGCGTCGCGTCGTGCCCACCGGTCGCGCGGCGCCGCGCCAGCTCTGAGGCTTCTGAATCGACTCTCGATGGGACGTTGCTTGGAATGGGAAGACAGGTGATCGGAGTGGAGGCGCGCACGGCCCGGGGGAGATGGTCATTCCATGCCGGTGTGGAGAGGAAGATTCGGTCGGCCCGCACGGCCACGATGCGTCCCATCAGCCGCGTCACCACGCCCAGCAGGTTGTGGCTGGGCTTCAGGTTCCATCCGATCGAATAGGCGTACTCGTGAAACATGACCCAGACCGGGTCCTCCCGGCGCCTGCGCACCCAGAGACAGAAGGGCAGGTTCATCGCGCGAAAGCCGAAGGCGCCGGCGACGTACTGGATGAATAGCCGGCGGGGTGGCGGGCACTGGTCGATCCCCGCCCCCAGCTCGGAGAGGCTGCCGGCGCCGAAGTGGCTCCTCAGCCGATGGACCAGGACGCCCGGCAGGATCGGTGTCTCCCGCTGGGCTGGCGGGGCCCACACGTGCACCTCGTCTCCCAGGGCCGCGAGCTCCCGAGCCAGGTTGAACGTGTAGTCGCCCACACCACCGGGCAGCGGGGGATATTCACCGGTGATGAAATGCCAGGGCGTGGGCTTTCCGGTCCGCGTGTGGCCCATCGCTCAGCGCGCTCGAATCAGTGATGCCACATTTGCGCTCTCCACGGGGGCGCGGGGTTCGGCTCCGCATGCGGGATTCTGTATGGATGCGGCATCAGTGGAGGGCGAGGATAACACAACGATTCACGGCCGTGGTGGGGCGAGAGGGTTCGCACGGAGCTCGCCGGCCATCGAGCCGTGATCCCGGCGCCCCGTTCGTTGACACCTGACGGGATGCCCGTTATCTTTTGCGACTCAACAAGGAGAACCCCGCGATGCCGCTGTACGAATACGAATGCACCAAGTGCGGCCACCGCTTCGAGGTGATTCGGAGGTTTAGCGATCCTCACGAGAAGAAGTGCCCAATCTGCAAAGGCGCCGTCCGCAAGCTGCTTTCAGCGCCGGCCATCCAGTTCAAGGGGACGGGCTGGTACATCACCGATTACTCACGCAGGGGAGGAAGGGATCCCTCATCATCGTCCAAGGACAGCAAGGGAAAGCCGGCGGACGCCGGAGACAAGACATCCGCCACCGCGGACAAGGCAGGTGACACCGGCGGCAAGACAGGTGCCACCACTGACAAGACAGGTGACACCACGGGCAAACCGGCGGACGCTGCCAAGTCCGCTTCGAAGGACAAGAAAAAGTCGACGTAGTGCTCGCCGGGCCCTGGTCCTCTCATCACATTGGCACGCCTCCGACTTGACAGCTCACCAGCGGCTGCTGGGCCCCAGGTCCAGCGTCCGCAGGTACTCGAGAAAGTCTCCGCCCAGATCGGGCCGCTTAAGAGCGAACTCAACCGTGGCCTTCAGGAACCCCAGCTTGTTGCCCGTGTCGTAGCGCTTGCCTTCGAACTGGAAGCCATAGATCGCCTGCTCCCTCAGCAGCGAGCGCAGGCCATTGGTGAGCTGGATCTCCCCGCGCCGGTCGGGCGGCGTTTTCTCCAGGTGCTTGAAGATGCTCGGCGTGAGGATGTAGCGGCCGATGATGGCGAGGTCGGAGGGGGCTTTGTCCGGCTCGGGCTTCTCCACGAGATCCTTCAGCCTGAACAGCGAATCGCCCGCGGGGGTCCCCGCGATGACGCCATAGTCCTTTGTGCGCGCGCGGTCCACCTTTTCGAGAGCCAGGATGGGGCACTTCAGGCGCGCGAACGCTTTCATCATCTGCTTCATCGCCGGTACCTTGGCGTCGATGATATCGTCCCCGAGGAACACCGCGAACGGCTCGTCTCCCACCATGTTTCTGGTGACCAGGATGGCGTGACCCAGTCCGAGGGCCTCCTTTTGCCGCACATAGGAAACCTTGATCATCTCGGAAATGCCGCGGACCTCCTTCAGCTTCTCCCGCTCGCCGCGTTGCTCCAGCACGCGCTCCAGCTCGAAGGAGACGTCGAAGTGATCCTCGATGGCGTTCTTGCCCCGTCCCGTGACGATGATGATGTCCTCGATGCCGGAGGCCACGGCCTCCTCGATGACATACTGGATGACCGGCTTGTCCACCAGCGGCAGCATCTCCTTGGGCTGCGCCTTGGTGGCCGGAAGGAATCGGGTGCCGAGGCCGGCGGCGGGGAAGACGGCTTTGCGGATCTGCATCGGGTCTCCAGAAGGGCCGCTCAGTATAGCAAACGGCCGCGTTGACTCAACCCCGGCGGTGACTTAGACTCGCGGCTCCGTCACACGCCCTTCAACTGGTTGGAAAACAAGCGACATGCTGGATCTTTCCTTCGTCAGGGAGAATCTCGATCTCGTCCGCGCGAAACTGGCCGATCGCCATTCTGGCTTCGACCTCGCCCCCTTCGTGAAGCTGGATGAGGAGCGCCGGGCGCTGCTGAAGGACGCCGAGGGGCTCAACCAGCGTCGCAACCAGCTCAACGGCGAAATCACAAACCTCAAGAAGGCGGGCCAGGACGCCTCAGCAGCCATCGCCGAGGGGAAGGAGCTGGGTGAGAAGATCAAGACCTACGAGGCTCGGCTCAAGGAGATCCAGGCGGGGATCGAAGAGATCCTGATGGTCCTGCCCAACCTTCCGCACGAATCGGTGCCCGTCGGGCGCGACGCGGCGGACAACGTGGTGGTGAGGACCTGGGGGGAGAAACCCAGGCTCGACTTCGCGCCGAGGCCGCACTGGGAGCTCGGTGAGTCGCTCGGGATCATCGACTTCAAGAGGGCCGCGCTGCTCGCGGGGGCGCGATTCTCGGTCATGATGGGCACGGGCGCGCGGCTCGAGCGGGCGCTCATCAACTTCATGCTGGACGTCCAGACCCGCGAGCACGGCTACCGCGAGGTGATCCCCCCGTTCATGGTGAACTCGAAGACCATGTCAGGCACCGGCCAGCTTCCCAAGTTCAAGGAGGATCTCTTCAAGGTGGAGGGGACCGACTACTGGCTTGTGCCCACTGCCGAGGTCCCGCTCACCAACCTGCACGCGGGAGAGGTGCTGGACGAGGAGATGCTCCCCCTGCGCTACACGGCCTACACGCCCTGCTTCCGCAGCGAGGCGGGCTCGTACGGCAAGGACGTGCGGGGCCTCATCCGCCAGCACCAGTTCAACAAGGTGGAGCTGGTGGCGATCACGAAGCCTGAGTCCTCGCACCAGGAGCTGGAGCGGCTGACAGGCAACGCAGAGGAGATCTTGCGGCGGCTCGGCCTGCACCATCGCGTCGTGGCCCTCTGCACCGGTGACATGGGGTTTGCTTCGGCGAAGACCTACGATATCGAGGTGTGGCTTCCATCCGATGGGGGCGCGTTCCGGGAGATCTCCTCCTGCTCCAACTGCGAGGCGTTCCAGGCCCGCCGCGCCGACATCCGCCTGCGGCGGCGGGGCAAGACAAGAACCGAGCTGGCCCACACGCTGAACGGCTCGGGTCTCGCTGTGGGGCGCACGGTGGTCGCGCTGCTGGAGAACTACCAGCAGGCCGATGGAAGCGTCGTCATTCCGCCGGCCCTGCGCCCCTACATGGACAGCCAGGATCGGATCACTTAGGATCGCTCCCGTCAAGGAGGGATGGCCGAGCGGTTTAAGGCGACGGTCTTGAAAACCGTTAGCCCCTCTGGGGCTCGTGGGTTCGAATCCCACTCCCTCCGCCAGTGTTCTCAGCCACTTACGCGATCCGCCCATT
>JAWPNA010000020.1:0-17232 GCA_045402695.1 Acidobacteriota bacterium | reverse complement strand
AAAAGAGCCAGGGCCATCTCCATCACCTCGGCGTCCACCACCGGATGGGCCGAGCCGAGCAGCTCCACGCCGATCTGCGAGAACTGGCGGTGCCGTCCCTTCTGCGGGCGCTCGTAGCGGAACATCGGGCCGATGTAGTAGAACCGCTCCGCCTCCGGGCGCCGCAGGAGGCCCGCCTCCAGCGCCGCGCGCACCACGCCCGGCGTGCCCTCGGGCCGCAGCGTGACGGACCGGCCGGCGCGGTCCGTGAACGTGTACATCTCCTTCGTGACGATGTCGGTGTCCGAGCCCGTGGACCTTTCGAACAGCTCGGTGGACTCGAAGATCGGCGTGCGGATCTCGCGGAAGCCATAGAGCGCGAACATGCGGCGGGACGCCTCCTCGACGAACTGCCACGTCTCCACCTCCGGCGGCAGAATGTCGCGCGTCCCTTTGGAGGCCCTGATGTCCATCGGCGTGATGTCTTCGCTTCGAAAGTGAACTTCGAATCGCGTGAGGGCGCCGAGGTTACCACAGCCTCCTCGGAGCGGCAAGGAACGCGCCTTCTCTCGCGACGGTATTGCGCTGGGCCGGCTTGCCCCCGCCGGCGCCGCGAAGCTAAGATTCGCGGCGGATCAATGCAACGACCTCCGATCAGCATCATCCTCGCCGCCATGCTGGCCGGCGGAGGCGGCTCCGTCGCCTGGGGAGCCGCGCCCCGCGCAGCGGGGGCCTCGCGGCCGGCGCCGAGTCCCAAGGATGCAGTCACGCTGGCGCCGCTGTGGGAGGTTTCCGTCCCTGACACTCCCGTGCCGTACCTGGTCGGGTTCGACGGTTCGTTCGTGGTGGCCACGCCGTCGGGCCGTGTTTCCGTCTTTGGGCTCGATGGAGGGCCTCCCCGCTGGCAAATCGAGCTGGGCGCGAAGATCACCGCCTCCCCGGTCCGCGACGGCGGCGCTCTGGTAGTGCCCACCCTGGAGGGCGGCGAGGGCGGCATTGTCCTCATCGATGCGTCGACCGGGCAGGTGATCCAGCGCTTCCCCGCCGTGCCGGCGCCGAGTGTCGAGGCGGCCCCGGTGGATTCGAGCCCACCCATCCTTTCCGCGGTGCCCGCCGGTGTCGTCATCGCCCATCCATCCGGCTCGGTCCGCCTCCTGAACGCGGAGAGGAAGGCGGTGCTGTGGGAGACGCACGTCGATCAAGTTCCCTCGGCCCCGGCCGCCCAGTGCGGCGGGATCCTCCTGATCGGGACGGCCGCGGGCGATCTGATCGCCCTCGCCGCCGGCGATGGCCGGCTGGTCTGGCGGCGTTCCTTCGGAGCGGCCATCACGACCCAGGCCGCGTGTGAAGGGAACCGCGCCTGGGTGGGGTCCGCGGACAACAAGCTCCATGCCCTCAAGCTGAAGCGGAGGGGGTGCGGGAGCCGCTGGGCCTACCGCACGGGCGGCGACCTCGCGGGGCGCCCCGTGCTCTTCGATGGCAAACTGCTCTTCCTCTCGTACGACACCTACCTGTACGCGGTGGAGGCGGACAACGGTCATCTTTCGTGGAAGGTCAGGCTGGGCCGGCGCCCCCGTGCCGAGGGGGTCCTGATGGGCGATCTTCTTGTGCTGGCCCCGCTCAACGCGGAGAGGCTGGAGGTGTTCCATCTTCCGGGGGGCACGCAGGCAGGCGGCCCGTCGCTTCCAACGGGTGCGGATCGGTTCGTGACGTCTCCCGCGCTCGCCGGGGGGGTGATCGTGATCGCCGCGGCGCGCTATGGCGAGGAGACCGCGCGCGTCATCGGACTGGAAGCGATTGCCTCCGAAAAGCCTCCCGCTCCGTCACCCACTCCGTCACCTCGATGATGCCGCGCGGATCTGCTCGCAGATCGCGTCGCCGGTCTGCGAGGTGGAGAGGCTCCCTCCGAGATCGCGCGTCGTCGCCCCCGACGCCAGGCACCGGATCACCGCCTCCTCGATCATCCGGCCCCCTTCCGCCAGTCCCAGGTGCTCAACCATCATCTGCATGGTCAGGATAGCGCCCATCGGGTTCGAGATGTTACGGCCGGCGTACTTGGGCGCCGAACCGTGCACCGGCTCGAACATCGAGACCCCCGACGGGTTGATATTGCCCGAGGCCGCCATCCCCAGCCCTCCCTGGAGTTGCGCGCCGATGTCGGTGACGATGTCGCCGAACATGTTGCAGGTAACGATCACGTCGAACTGCGAAGGGTCCTTCACCATCTGCATCGCGAGGGCGTCCACGTACATGTGCGAGGCCGTGATCCCGGGGAACTCCGCGGCCACAATGTGGAAGACGCGCTGCCAGAGGTCGTGCCCGTAGGTCAGGACATTGCTCTTGTCGCTCATCACGACCCGCTTCCTGCCGGCAGCAGCCGCGTGGTCGAAGGCGTGTCGGATGATCCGTTCCACGCCCTTGCGTGTGTTGACATCCTCCTGAAGCGCGATCTCGTCCGGGGTGCCCTTCTTGAAGCGCCCGCCCATGCCGACGTAGAGCCCTTCGGTGTTCTCCCGGAACACGACGAAGTTCACGTCGGCGCGGGTGCGTCCCTTGAGGGGGCAGAGTCTGTCGTCCAGCAGCTTGACGGGGCGCATGTTCGCGTACAGATCCAGGGAGAACCGCGTGCCGAGCAGGATGTCGGCCGCGTGCTTCATGTCCGGCACGCGGGGATCGCCGAACGCGCCCATGAAGATCGCGTCGTGCTGCTGGAACTCGGCGAGTCCGCCCGGCGGCATGCTCACGCCGGTCTTGATGTAGCGTTCGGCGCCGTAATCGTACTCCGTGATCCGGAACCGCACGCCGGCCGCCTCCCCTAGCATCTTCAGGGCCTTGACGGCCTCCCGCGTGACCTCGATGCCGATGCCGTCACCGGGCACCACCGCGATGGCTTTCTCGATCATGGCGTCCGTCCCGCCCCAGAAATGCGTTGCAATGCCGCGAGCTTGCGGCGCAGCCGCCGCGGGTCCACGTGGAACTTGGACCACTTGCGGCCGTTGATGGTCACGACGGGAATCTGGTTCGCATACCGCCGCGCCAGATCGGGGTCAGAATCCACGTCCACCTTCACGAGATCGAGGGGAAACTGCAAGGCCGCCCGTCTCAGCACCTCCTCCGCCTCGTCGCACAGATGGCATCCGATGCGCCCGAACAACGTGATCTCAACACGCGGCCCGGCGCCGTGTCCATCAGGTATCCTCCCGCGGGAGCTCAGGATCGCGGCCAAGACGATGGCGAGCGCAGCGCCGGCGGCGTCCGCCAGCACATCGCGCGCCGACGCGGTCCGGCCCGGCACGAAACTCTGGTGCACTTCGTCCACCACGCCGAAGATCGCGCTGCCTGCCAGCGCGGCCCAGCGGGCCCAAAACGCCGTGATGCCCGGAGTTCTCCACAGGGCGCGCGTCAGCAGGAAACCCAGACCACCGTACTCGGCCACGTGGTAGACCCAGTCGGGCAGCCCGCCGGGCGGCGTCAGGGAGGGCTGATGCGAAAGGATCGTGATGCCGCCCAGGTAGAGCGCCACCGGGCCCCAGAGCCAGAGACGGGCACTCGGGGATCCCGAGGAGGAGGGGCGGTGCTGCTGCCCGGGAACCGGAGTCACTTGCCGAGGGGCAGGAAATACATGATGTAGGCCACGATGAGGGAGATGCCGATCATGGTCACGATGAGCAGCATGGCCGACTTGATCCCCTCCCGCAGGGTGTCCCGCGTCAGGGCGCCGAAGAAGGCGCCCACCAGAATCGAGAACAGACACAGGATCAGGAAGTGGCTCGCCATCAGGTCTTGCGGCCGATCCCGATGTCGAATGCGTCGAGGATCAACAGGATGTTCATCAACCCGGCCGTCAGGACGAAGGTGGTTCCGTACTCATTGGTGACCGACAGGATTCGCGCGCGGGTGCGCTCCAGCACGTCCTGGAAGGAGGCACGGTCGGTCTCCGGGGGAGAACGGTAGATGACGCGCTGGTACGTCACCTGCCGGCCCAGCATGTCCAGCGGACCGAGCGACGCGTTGGCGAAGGTCGCGAGGTAGGAAAGCGGCTGCTCGCGGTTGGCGAGGTAGACGCGGCCGTCGAGCAGGAGCCCCACCGCGAACGTGGCCACCACGATGCAGAGAAAGAAGACGCCCTTGGCCCGCTTGCCGAGGTAGAAGTGCCCGCTGCCGGGCACGGCCCACGCCAGAATGCAGGCCAAGGCCACTCGCTTGGGATCAGCCACGGAGCACCCTGGTCATTCCTTCACGACCCAGACCTTGAGCTCGGCGGTCACCTCGGGATGGATCCGGATCGGGACGGTGTAGATTCCCAGAGTCTTGATCGGATCGTCCAGCACAATCCGTCTTTTGTCGATCGAGAAGCCCTCCTTGGTGAGCGCCTCGGCCACGTCCGCATTGGTGACCGCGCCATACAGCGTGTCACTGTCGCCCACCTTCTTCACGATCGTGCACGAAACCTTCGCGAGCCGGCCGGCCAGCGCCTGCGCCTCCTGCTGCTCCTTGACCTGCCTTACCTCCAGGACCTTCCTCTCCTTCTCGAAACGCTTGAGGTTCCCCTCGGAGAACTCGTACGCCATTCCCTTGGGGACGAGGAAGTTCCTGGCGTATCCCGGGGTCACCTTCACCACTTCGCCTCGCTTGCCGAGTTGCTCGACGTCGGTTCTGAGAATCAATCGCATGAGAACTCCTAATCCATCGTGTACGGCAGCAGGGCGACGTGCCGTGCCCGTTTGACCGCGCGCATCAGCCTGCGCTGGTGCATCGAGCAGGTCCCCGAGATGCGCCGGGGGAGGATCTTCCCGCGCTCGGGAGTGAAGCTCTGCAGGAGCCGCACGTCCTTGTAGTCGATCAACTCGACCTTCTCATCGCAAAACTTGCAGAACTTCCTGCGGCGGAACAAATACTTCTTCTTCGCGCCCCCGGCGGCGTTCCCCTTGGTCCCGCCGCGGCCGCCCTTTCCCGACCTGCCACCGCCTCCACCGCCCCTTTCCCCCCTCATGCTCTGTCCTCCCGCTCCCCCCGATCCCCACGCTCGCGCCGGGGCGGCCTGCCCCTGTCGTCGTCCCTGTCGCCGTACCGGTCCCGGCCCTCGCCCCAGGAATCACCGCCTTCGTCGCGGCGGCCTTCCATGCGCTTGTCGCGCTCGGCCTTGCGTTCCAGCTCGGCCGCCATGCGCGGATCCACCGCCACCGTGAGGTGCCTGAGGATGTGCTCGTGGATCCTCATCCTGCGCTCCAGCTCTCGCTGTGTTGCGCCCTCCCCCTCGTACTCGTACAGGACGTAGTATCCTTCCCAGTGCCTGCCCACACGGTAGGCGAGCTTTCTCTTGCCCCATTTCTCGGTCTTGATCAGTGTCCCCTTGGTCTCGGGGATGATCGCCTCGAACGCGCGGATGATCTCGTCCACCTGTTCCTCGACGAGGTTCGGCTGGACGATGTACAGCGTCTCGTACTTCGGCATTCAGGTCTCCTCCCGGCCTGGAAACTCTCGGCCCTTCCGTGAGCGACGCTCCGGACAGGGCGAGGAGATCTCTCACACTCCGCCGGCGGCATCCCGCCGGTTGTAGGTGTTCATCGCGACCGTCAGCCCTCGCACTACAACCGCGACGACCGCGTCCGCGCCTTCCTGGACCATCTGTTCGATCACGGGCAGCTCGGCCTTCGTGAAGGAACGGAGCACCCTCTCCGCCAACTCCCCGTCGTCCTTCCCGATTCCGAGCCTGACCCTCGGTATCTCTCGGGTGCCGAGCGCCTCGACCACCGACATCACGCCCTTGTGCCCGGCCGAACTGCCTCCGCGTCTGAGCCTGATCCTTCCCATCTCGAGATCGGCATCATCATAGACCAGGACGATCTCGGACGCTTCGATCCCGCGCCGCCGTGCCGCCTGCGCGACCGCTTGGCCGGATAGGTTCATGTACGTCTGCGGTCGGAGCACGAGGATCTCCTCGTCTCCGATCCTGGCCGTCGCCACCAGCGACATCGCGGCGACGCGATCCTCCGCCACCCGCGTGCGCCTCAGCAGCTCCTCGGCAACCATGAAGCCGACGTTGTGCCGGGTCTTGCGATACCGCGGCCCGGGGTTGCCGAGGCCGACCACCATCTTGACGCGTCGGACCTCCGCCTCGGTCGGCACCTACTTCTTCTCGGCCTTCCCGCCTTTCTCGGCCGGCTTCTTCTCGGCAGGCTTCTTCTCGGCCGACTTCTTCTCGGCGGGCGCTTCCCCTTCCTCGGCGGTCTCCGCCTTGCCCTTCTTGATGACCTCCGGCTCGGTGGGCGCCTCCGCCACGACAGCGCCCTCGGCCGCCGGCGCCGCGACCTTCTCGATGGTCGGCGCCACGACCGCGATGACCGGCTTTGCGGGATCGGTGAGTATCTTGACTCCCGCGGGGACCTTCAGATCCGATACGCGGATGCTCTTGCCCAGGTCCAGCTCGGCGATGTCCACGTCGATCCTCTCGGGGATGTTCACGGGCAGGCACTCGACCTCCACCTCGCGCATCGGGTGGTCCAGGATCCCGCCCTGCAGCTTGACGCCCCGGGCGATGCCCACCGCGTGCAAAGCGACCTGGACTCGGATCGCCTTGTCCATGGCGATCCTCATGAAATCTGCGTGCGTCAGAGCGTCCGTGACCGGGTCGGTCGTGTACTCCTTGATCATCACGCGCCCCGGGACCGACGCCGATCCGACCCTGAGGCCGAACAGCGTATTCGCGCCGGCCTCGGAGTGCAGGATCTCCTCAAGGCTCTTCGGGTCCACGACCAGGGGCATCGCCGAGTCCTTGCCGCCGTAGAGGACGGCGGGGATCTTCCCCAGGCGGCGCAGTCTGCGGGAGGCGTTCTTCCCGATGTCGGTTCGCTTCTCGGTTTCGACGATCGTTTCTTTGATCACGGCGGAGTCCTCGATGTCCTCAGATGAAGAGACTGCTCACGGACGAGTTGTTGTGGATCCGGAAGATCGCTTCGCCCAGCAATTCCGAGACGGACAGCGTTTCGATGCGCGCGGCCTCCGCGACCCCCGGCTTCAGCGGGATGGTGTCGGTCACCAGCGTCTTTGAGAGATTCGAGGCGGCCAGTTTTTCCACGGCGCTGCTGGACAGCACTGCATGGGAGAAGCAGGCGAAGATGTTGCGGGCGCCTCCCTTGTGAAGGGCCTTGACGGTTTCCGCCAGGGTCGTGGCCGTGTCCACGATGTCGTCAACGATCAGCGTGTTCTTTCCCTCGACGTCGCCGATGAGGTGCATGAGTTGCGCCACGCCTGACTCGGTTCGCCGCTTGTCCACAATGGCGAGGTTGGCGTTGAGTCTCTTCGCGTACGCGCGGGCCCTTTCCACGCCGCCCGCGTCGGGAGAGACGATCATGAGATCGGCGATCTTCATCTTCTCCAGGTAGGCGACGAACACCGGCGCGGCGAAGAGGTGATCCACCGGGATGTCGAAGAAGCCCTGGATCGCCGGCGCATGAAGATCGAGCGCCAGGATGCGCTGGGCTCCCGCGGCCGAGATCAGATCGGCCACCAGCTTGGCCGAGATCGGCACGCGCGGCTTGTCCTTGCGATCCTGGCGCGCGTAGCCGTAGTAAGGGATCACCGCCGTGATCCGATCGGCCGAGGACCGCTTGAAAGCGTCGATCATGAGAAGCAGTTCCATCAGGTTCTCGTTGACGGGAGGGCAGGTCGGCTGGATCACGAACACGTCGCTGCCGCGCACGTTCTCGGTCACCTGACAATAGGTCTCTCCATCCGGGAACTTCCGCAGCGTGATCTGTCCTTCGGTCACGCCGAGGTAGCCGCAGATCGCCCTTGCCAGCGGCCGGTTGGCGCTGCCCGAGAAAATCTTGATGTCGCGGTCCATCGGCTTCATGGGAAACCGTTCACACCTTCCTGCCATGCCCCGCCTTGGCTGGGGCGGGAGGATTCGAACCTCCGGATGCTGGAACCAAAATCCAGTGTCTTACCGCTTGACGACGCCCCATTCTCGAAAGCCGCTGGTCCCGCCGCGATCGCTCAGTTGGAGAAGATGTCCGACGTCGACTCGGAGGTCCGCAGGTGCTCCTCCAACGCCTCCTTCGCCACGACGTGAGGGTTCGCGAGGACCTCCTGATACTTCAAGAGCACCTTGTCCTCGATCATCTTACGCGTCTCGTTGTTGAGCGGGTGCGCGATATCCCTGAACGTGCCGTTCTTCCGCTTCTTGCTCGGCATCGAGATGAACAGTCCGTTGTTGCCGTTGATGATCTTGATGTCGCTCACCACGAAACAGTCATCGAAGATGATCGAGACAAACGCCTTCAGCTTCTCCTCTTCCACCGGAAACACCCTGACGTCGGTGACTTCCATGGTTGGCGCTCCTCCATCATGGATCGCTTGCGCCCGACGGCCCGTCAGATCAATCGAGCGGGCCGGCGAGGCGCCGGCGCTTGCGCGTCACGTCAAGTCCGCGAGCGTTCGAACAGGTTCAGACGATAAGCCTCTCTTGTCAGCGTTCTGCACGTGAAGGCCGCTGTCGTGTCGGTCGCGAGGGAGGCGGCCACCTTCTCGATCCCCTTGCGCAAGCGATACAGGCCGTACACAGCCGAGCCGCTGCCGGTCATCGCCGCCGCCGCCGCCCCCGAGTCAATCAGCCGCTCCTTGAGCCTTCTCAGGACAGGGAGCTTCTGGAAGGCAATCACCTCGAGGTCGTTGGTCACCTCCGGCGGCGGTAATTCGTCCTCGCCCTCGTCCTTTTTATCCGGGGAGGTGCCCGGATCCCGGGCAGTGCGGCCCCCTGGGTCCGGCACGAAGCCCTTCATACTAGAAAGGATCGGGTTGGTTGTCAACGATCCGGATAAGCCGGCGTAGACATCCCGCGTGGAGAGACTCACGCCCGGCCAGAGCACGATCACATGCCATGGCGCGAGGTCCGGGAGGGGCAGGACTTCGTCGCCCCGGCCCACCGCCAGGCAGGCGCCGCCGAAGAGGAAGAACGGCACGTCGGTCCCCAGAGCGCGCGCCACCGAGTAGAGAAGCCCCGGATCGGCCTCCAGCCCCCACAGGCGGTCCAGCGCCATGAGGGTGGCGGCGGCGTTGCTGCTGCCGCCGCCGAGTCCGGCTCCTGACGGGATCGACTTGCTCACCGTGATGCGAGCGCCGCGCCCCGGATACCGTTCGGCGAAGGAGCGCGCCGCCTTCATCACGAGGTTGGTGTCATCCTGAGGCGCCGGATACCCTCCCAGCACTCGCAGAGAGAGCGAGGAAGCCTCCTCGAAAGTGAGATGGTCGGCCAGGTCAATCGCCTGCAGGACGGTCCTGACCTCGTGATACCCGTCGCGCCTTGGACCTAGCACGCTGAGGCCGAGGTTGATCTTGGCGAAGGCGCGGACCTTGATCATGCACTCAGGGAATGAGAAGGCGCGCCCGGGCCGGATGAGGCTCCGGCCTGAGCCTGCTGAACCCCTCGGGGATGGCCGGATCGAAGAGAGCCGCCGCGAGCTCCCCGGAAGCAGGCCGCCGGAAGTCCGTGAGGCGCAGATCCAGCACTCCCTCGTCGAACACCGCCCGCGGGTACCCATCCACGCAGGTCAGGGTGACGCCGGCCTCCTCTCGCCGCGCGCAGCCGCCGGGCCGTGCGGAGGCGATGAACCTGATGAGGCCATGCGTGTCGAGCGGCACTCCGAGCAGAGCCTCGTACGTGGCGGTCCCCTCTTCCTCATCCATGTACTGTCTCGTCGCCGGGAGCACCACGACGACGCGGCCGCCGCGCGACGCCAGGATCGCCCGCACGCCGCCCATCGGTCCCCAGATCTCCACGCGAAGATGGTCGGGCGGCGCAGTCGCGACGGCTCCCTCCAGGCGCAACGTCTCGGCGCCGATCCTCAGCCGTCCCTTGAACAATGCGCGCAGCGATCCCGCGCCCTCGCCCTCCGGTGTCATAACCGGGCCTCTCGCGGCGCACGCGGGCGCCAACGATAGCACGAGTACCGCGGCGAGCGGGAAATTTCCGGGAAGGTGTCTCACCGAGGGGCGGGGGCAGTCTTCTCCTGCGCGGCGGCCACCTTCGCGCGGATGTCCTCCGCGTTCGGGATGCCGTGCCTCAGGGCGTCCTGCCATGCTTCGATGGCGTCCATCAACCTGCCGGTGGCGGAGTACAGCTCGCCCATGTGTGCATGGATCTCCGCTTCATCGGGCGACGCCACGATCGCCGAGGCCAGCGCCTTCTCAGCACGGACGTACTCGCCCTTGCGGAAGTAGGCCCACCCAAGGCTGTCGAGGTAGGCGCCATTATCGGGATCGCGTTCGAGCGCCTTCCGGATGTACCCGATCGCCTCGTCGAGGTGGACGCTTCGATCGGCGAGCATGTAGCCGAGGTAATTCAGAGCCTGGCTGTTGTCCGGATTCACCTCGATGGCGCGCTTGAGGTGCTTTTCTGCGCCTTCGTAGTCCTTCGCGCGCTCGAGCCGCGCCCCCGCTGAAAGATAGACGTCGGAGATCTGCGCGACGAGCCCTGAGTCGTCGTCCTTGTGCGCGCTCCTGACCTCCTTGAACAGTTTTTCGGCCCGGGCCGCGAGGCCCTGCATCAACAGCGCCTCGCCCTTCTTCAGCTCGAACCTCGGATCCGCGGGGAACCGATCCGCGCCCGATCCCGCGGACGCCAGCGCCTCTTCGGGGCGCCCCGCATCCAGCAGCACCTGGACGATCCTGAGAGAAACTCCCGCACGATCGGCGTCGGTGAACTCGCTTCCGCGCGCGTTCATCACCCGCGCTGCCTCGGTGAGGTTGACGACCGCCTGGTCATGGCGGCCCAACCTCTGGTTGATGCGGGCCAGCGCCAAGCGGGTCCGCAGCACGTCGAACTTGAGCCGCAGGAGCCGCTCCCCGGCTGCGGCGGCTTCCTGCAGGCGCTCCGCCCCTTCGTATGACTCCATGAGCGCCACGAGGAGCTGCGGGCTGTCGGGGCGCCTGTTGACGTACTCTTCAAGAAGCGCGATCGCCTCGTCCTGCCGCGACAGGCGCAGCAGTGCCTGGGCGGCGAGGAAAGCCCCCTCGTCGGAACGGGGAGCCAGGACGAGATGGCGGCGCAGCGCCTCGAGCGCCTCGGGCACCTGCTTGAGCGACAGCCGGAGCTTGCCGAGGTTCAGGTACGCGTCCGCATCCTCGGGATCTCTCTCGATCACCGCCTGGTACGCATCAGCGGCGGAAACGGCCAGATCGGGGGCCGAACCCTCGCGCAGCACCATCGCGAGGAGAGACTCGGCCAGCGAGCGCCGCGCATCGGCTGAATCGGGCGCGAGCTGCACCGCCCTGCGCGCCGTTTCCACCGCGAGCTCGACCTGGTCGGCCTCGTAGGAAAGCCGGCTGAACTCGAGCGCCAGATCCGGAGCCTCTGGATCGGCCGCCACCGCGCGCTTCATGTGGTCCAGCGCGTCGCTGAAGTCCCGCCGCAGCCACGCCTGCCGGGCGAGGCAGTACTCGTAATAGGAGCCGGCCCGGCCGGCGGCGGGCGCGGCGGTGGCGGAAAGGCCGGCCACCAGCGCCGCCGCTATCAGGCCTCTCCTCATCAAGACTCCAGCATCCCAGCGGGAGCCGGAGGAGCGCCGGCTGTGGCGGGCTTCAGTTTCCGCACTTGCTCGATGGCTTCCGTGAGCTGCCCCTTGAGGCGATCCGCGGGCTTGGCCCCATCCCTGGAGGCCGCCACGGTGACGTCGGGCTTCAGCCCCACGCCGTGCCACGCGCTGCCCGAAGGGGACACGTATTTGCGCACCGAGAGTTTGATCCATGATCCGTTCTTCAGCGGGATCAGATCCTGCTGCGCTCCCACGCCGAAGCTCGTCTCTCCCATCAGTGTCGCGCCCCGGGCGTCCTTCAGCGCCGCCGCGAAAAGCTCCGCCGCCTCGGCCGTGGAGCCGTTCAGAAGGATTGCCACGATTCCGCTGTAGCCGCTCTTCTCCCCGCTTCCGCGAATCGCATCGGGCTCCCCTCCGCGCGCCTTGAGGCCCGCGATCACGCCGTCCCCCACGAACAGCGCCGCCGCCTTGACCGCCTCGGAGATCTCACCCCACGCGTTGCCGCGCAGATCGATCAGGAGACGCTGGACCTTCTGTTTCTCGGCGCGCGACAGCGCGGCGGCGATTTCGCCGGCCGCCTTCTCGTCGAACTGCGGTACCTTGAGGACCGCGATACCCTGCTTCGCGTCCACCATCTCCATGGTGATCTCCGCCGGCGCGGGCTCCTTGAACTTCAGATCGGTATCGAGCTTGTGCGGCTCCTCCCGCCTCAGCAGCGAGACGGCCACTGACTTGCCCGGTGAACCCGTCAGGGCCGATTCGACCTGCTGCAGGCTCATGTCGCGGGAGGATCGCTCGCTGACACGGCGGATCTGATCGCCGGGAGAGATCCCCTTCTCGTCGGCATCCGAGCCCGGCCTGACCGAGACCACGATCACCGCCCCCTCCCTGCGGGCCACGCGCAGGCCGGTGTCCGCGCTTCCGGGGAGGCCGCGCGCTCTGTTGCTCCACGCGACATAGTCTGCGTATTCCTCGGGGGTGAGGTACTCGCTGGCAGGATCCAGCTCCGACAGCATGCCCTCATAGGCGCCTTTCATGAGCGAATCGGTCTTCACCTCATCCACGTAGGAGCCCCGGATGAGTGAGAGGGCCTCGTTGAACAACTTCAGGTAGGTGTAGGTCCCCTCCAGGGCGAGGTTCCTGTTGATCATGAGCCCGGTGAGGGCGATCCCCAGGAAACCGGCCAGGACCCCGAGCGCGAACCCTTTCAACGGCGTCTTCATGATGGATGACTCTCCTGTCTCTTCGATCCAGGTTTTCGTTTCAGCCATTCGGCGGGATCCACGGCGCGCCCTTCGCGCCGGATCTCGAAATAGACCACCGGCGGCCCGCCGTCGAACGCCTGATCAGCGCTCTCGCCGAGCACCTGCCCGGCCACCACCTCGTCTCCCTCGGCGACGCTGAGGACCGCAGCGCGCGCGTACACGGAAAGATAGTGCCCGCCATGGTCCACGAGCACGGTGTTGCCGTACCCGCTGAACCGACGGCCGAAGACTACGCGGCCCCCCAGCACGGCCCGGATGGGAGCGCCCGGATCGGTGCGGATGTCCACACCCGGGTGGGGCGTGACCGTGGCGAAGCGCCGGTGCTTGATGTCGCCGAACGGGATCTCCACCGTCCCGGGCACCGGCCACTCGAGGGCGCCGCGCAGCTTCTCCACGTCAATCGCAGGGAGCGCCTGGCCATTGACGGAGCCGGAGACGATTGCCGCCTCGAGACCCTCCGCGGCGCGGGTCAGCTCCGCGATGGCCCGTCTGTGCGCGTCACGATCCTGCGTGGTGGCGCGCAGCAGATCCGCGGAGCGGCACCTCACCTTCTCGAGCTCCGAGACCTTCTGCCGTTCCTGCCCGAGGAGCGAGGTGACGCTCTGCGCCTGCACCTTCAGGGCCAGGTCGAGCGACTCCGTCTCGGCCTGCGCGCGGTGAACCGAGTCGAGCTTCGCTCCCTGGCGCCGCGCGAGCAGGTCCAGGTAGGCCACCGCTTGGAGCAGATCGGCCGGCCGCGCGAGCGCGAGGAGAACGCGCAGCTCCCGCATGCGCCCCAGTTTGTACGCTTCCCTGAGCTGCACGGCGAGGCCGGACTCCTCGCGGGCGGACTCCGCACGCCGCGCCTGAAGTTCGGCGCTGGTCCTCTCCAAGTCCCTGGCCGATCTCTTCTTCATGGCCGCGAGCCGCGCCAGCTCCCGCGCGCGCAGCGCGCTCTCCACCTCGAGACGGTCCATCTCCTGCAGAAGGCTGCTTTCCCGCCGGTCGATGCGCTCCAGGTCCGATCGCAGGGAACCGATCTGTCCCGCCAGGGCGTCGAACCTATCCTGGGCGGTCGGCGCCGCGGCCGGCCGGGCCGTGGCAGCGTCAGCCGGCAGGACGGCAGCCGATACGACGAGGGCGAAGGTGAGGACGGACCCGATCACAGGAACGGCCTCCCGTCCAGGTCGGACGGGATCGCGATCCCCATCTCGCGCAGAACCGTCGGCATGATGTCCACGATGTTGATCTCCTCGCGCGACATCTTGCGGTTGACAAAGAGGATTCCCTTGACCAGCTCCGGATCCACGGAGCAATGGTCGCCGCTCCAGGCCTTGAGGTTGTCTTCGTACACGTCGCGCGGCACTTGGCCCAGGGCCGTCTGCCACCCGATCCGGTAGCCGAGGTTGTTGCCCACGCGCAGGTCGGGGATCAGCGTGGGATCGAAATTGCCGTACATCTCCTCGCGGCGGTACACCTTCGCGACCGGATGCTCTCCTGTCACCGGGTCCACCGCGGCCTCGAGTCCCGCGATGATCTCGGCGCGGACCTGGTCGTACTCATCCCCTGGCTGCACCGAGCCCTTGGGCTCTCTCCCCGCGAGGTTGATGTAGATACCGCCCAGGCCCAGGGCGTACGCCTTGGTGCGCGACCAATCCACCTTCTCGAAGAACTGCCGCGTCTCGAACAGATCCTCCAGCGTCTTGGTCTCGCCCGCGTTGCCTACAATCGTCATGAAGCCGTGCTGCACCAGCCACGAGTTGAAATTCATCCCTCTCCGGAACGATCCGAACCCGTGATCGGACAGCACGATGAAGAGCGCGTCGGGCCCCGCAAGCTTGCGGGCCTTGCCCGCGATCAGGTCCATCCGCTGGTAGGCGGCCAGCATCTCGTCGCGCATGCGGGCCACGTGCTCCGGCTGGTGCAGCGGATCGTGATAGGGGTGGCCAGGGTCCATGTATCTCCAGAACATGTGGCCGATCCGATCGGTGAAGTCGAAGACCTGGATGTAGAGGCTGTCGGTGCCGCCCGAGAGCTGCGCCTCCATCATGGCCTCGAAGCTGTCCACGGTCTGCTTCATGTCCTCGAGGAAGAACTCGTCGGGCACGAGACCTGTCGGCAGCGTCCAGGTATCCTCCACCCAGCCCAGCGTCTTGTAGAAGCCCAGCTTGCTCCTGAGTTGCTCCGCGAAGGAGACCGGGAAGGAGAACGGGACGGGCTGGCTCGCCGGGTGGAAGTTGAGCGGCGTGAGGTAGATCTTCAGGTCGGGCTTCGTGGCCAGCAGCTTCCACCGCACGATCCCTTTCAGCGGCTGGGCGCGATCCACGAGCCAGTTGATCGGAAATTGCAGGACCGCCCAGTCCGACCACTCTCCGACGGCCAGCGTGAGACGACGTCCTTGCGCCTCGATGGTGACCGACGAGCCGTCGTCCGCCACGATGAAGCCCACGGGGATGTCGATCCGGCGCGGGATCCCCTCCTCCTCGAGACGTCGCTCGATCTCGGCCCGGGTGCGCTTCCGCTCGCTCTCGGATCCGATTCCTTCCAGGGCGCGCTCGATGCGGTACTGGTAGAAGGGCTGGTTAAGCGGGCCGTAGATCGCGCTCCTGACCACGCCGCTGCGCCCCGGCAGCGGGATCACCTCCACGGCGAACTCGTTGTCGGTCACCTTGAAGCCCGGCTCGGAAGTGTAGTACGAGGGCGTGCCCACGCGCCCGCGCATGTCGGGGACGCCAAGTCCGCTCAGCACGCGCCCGCCCGTCACCTGAGTGGCGGGGAAGTTCTGCGGCACGCGGATGACCTGCGTGGGCTCGCCTCGGTCCGCGACCAGGTCCCAGATCGTGGCCCCCTGCCTGTTGTTCACGGCCCACGGGACCGACTCGGGCAGCTCGCGCGCTCCGAGGGTGTACCCGCCCGCGCCCAGCGCCCCGCCGATCACGACGGCCGCCGCCGCCGCGCGTGTGCGCCTGGCGCCGAACAGCATCAGCAGGGCGCCCGCGAGGATGAGGCCGGCAGCGCCGCTCAACAGCCCGAGAATCGGGGCGTTGCGGGGCCCCCACAGAAAGGGGCGCTTGGTCTCGGTGGTGAAGGCCAGCGTCGGCAGGTAATCGCGTCCGGGAGTCCGCTTGAGGAAATCGAAGATGCCGGTCTTGCCCGGGTTCTTCCCGGTCGCGAAGGCCGACCACGAGACGGGCGTTTGGGGTGGATTCGTGGGCGTCAGCCTCGTGTACGAACCCTCGTGGCGCAATTGCGCGAGGTTCGGCAGCTTGCCTTCCTCGAGGTACTGCTCCACCAGCCGCGCGTCGGCACCGTCGAATCCGATGATGACCACCTTCGGCACGCCCGCGGCCTGCGGCATCGCCTGCGCGAGCGCCGTCACGAGGAGGACCGCAAGGACCACGGGGGAAGTGCGGGTCACGCCTGTTCGCATCTGATCTCCCGGCTGTGTCTGAATTGACCGGGAGATTATAGGGCAGGGTCTACCGACCAGCAACCAACCCACTGACATGCTTGAAGATTCCGCCCCAATCGAGAAACCCGCTCACGCGGCGGACAGGCCGACTCTCGGAGCGAAGCCGAGGACGCGCGAGATTTGCTCGCGCGTGACGCCACCGGCTCGCGTCATGACCGGACGCTGGCCGGTCAGATCGAGGATGGTGCTCGCCGCGCCTCCCGGAGTCCGCCCCCCGTCGAGGATCAGGTCCACCCCCGCGGCGATGCGCTGGTGGATGGCGCCGGCGAAGGCGGGCGGGGCCTCTCCCGACACGTTCGCGCTCGTGGAGGTGATCGGCATGCCGCTGCTGCGCGCGAGCTGCTGCGCTAGAGGATGCGAGGAGACCCGGACCGCCACGCCGGCGCCGGCCGCAAGCGCCGGACAGACCAAGCTCGCGCGCGCGGCCAGAACGAGTGTGAGCGGACCCGGCCAGAAGGCGCGCGCCAGATCGAGAAACCAGCTCTTCGCGGGACCTGATGGCGACGCGAGGTCGAACGCCTCCTCCGTCTGCGCGAGCAGCAGGATCAGGGGCTGTCCGGCGGGGCGCTGCTTGAGCGCGAACAGCCTATCCACCGCCTTCCCGTCGAACGGATCGACCGCGAGGCCATAGAAGGTCTCCGTGGGGTAGGCTACGGTGCCGCCATGGCGTATGATCCCGGCCGCCTCAAGCAGCAGGTCCGGAAGCAGGAGCGCGGGATCGACGCGCACGACGCGGCCTGGCGTGATGGACAAGGAGCTGGTCATGGTCAGGGCCTCCTGAGAGAAGGGTGCATGCCGTCCGATAAGACCACCGGGGTGCCGCTCGGCCGATCACACCCGCTCGTGAAGCGCATCCGCATCCTTTCCCGCTCCTCCGAGCGGCGCGCCATCGAGAAAGCGATGCTCGCGGAGGGAATCCGGCTCGCCGAGGAGGCTCTCGCCGAGGGAGTCCGCATCCTCGAGGCCGTTTTCAGCCCTCGACTGCTGAAAGATGAGCGCGGCG
>JAWPNA010000191.1:0-20401 GCA_045402695.1 Acidobacteriota bacterium | reverse complement strand
GATCTGGGAGACCGCCCCCTCGGCGTTCATCCAGCGCACGAAGATCTGTGTGCTGTTCGGCTCCTCCTCCGCGAGATAGGCGATGCGCGTCCCGTCCGGGGACCAGCGCGCCGAGGAGCCCTTCGCCAGGAAACGGTTCCTGCCGCCGTCCACGTTCACGATCCAGAGGGCGGAATCCCATCGATCCTCCATCACGTTGACCCACTGGCGGGTGTAGACCACCTGGGTGCCGTCGGGCGAGAGTTGTGGGTCGCTGACCTGCTCCCAGTCGAGGTAGCGGTCCACGGTGAGGAGATCCTTCGGGGAGTTCTCGACGCAGCGGATGCTCGGCGGCATCAGGATAGTGATGACGAAGGTGACAAAGAGCAGCGCGGCCGGGATCAAGCGACGTTGTGCGGACATGGAACCTCCTGAGTATCTGACGATAGATTGAGCGAGAGCCTACCCCGAGCCTGTCTCGAGTGTCTAGTCCGGCTCCCACTTGACAATCGCGCCCGCTCGGCGTAAACCCATCTCGTGAGGTTCTTGCTTGCCGCCTTGTTTCTGATCGCCTTTTCGTCCTCCACCGCGGGTGCGGACGCCGAGCAGCCGACCCTCCTCATCGGGGTGGGCGACAGCCTGACGCAAGGCAACATGGACGGCACGAACAACACGACCAACACGCTGAACGCCTATCTGCAGAAGGTCGCCGACTCGTTGCGCCTCGTGACGCCGCTGATGTTCTCCCAACCGCTGTTCGACGACGCGCAGACACGGCTGATGCCGTTCAGGATCCCGACGAACCTGGGAGTGGACGGCGCCGACTCGTTCTCGCTGGAGGGGATCTCGTATGGCAAGCGCGCGGGGGTCGCCGAGTCGTTCGTGACCAGGGACCTCCTGTGCGACCGGCTGCTGCCGTCCGGCTTCACGGACAAGTACGACAAGGTGCTCTATCCCATCAACCTGCTGGCGCGCCGGCCCGTCTCGCAGATCGATTCGGCAATCTGGCTGCTGAACCGGCGCACGAGAACGGCCCCGAGGCAGCGGGCGCTGGTGGTCCTGTGGATCGGCAGCAACGACGCGAGCACCGCGGCGCTGGGCGCAGGGGGCGACAATCCGACCTTCGAGCCGATCCCGCTGGACGAAATCGAGACGGAGATCACGTCGGCCCTGCGGCTCCTCCTGCGGTTCGGCCAGAGCCGGGGGCTGGTCTCCTTCGACTCCTACACGCCATCCACGATTGCGCGCAACCTCACCGAGCCGGACGACTTCGCGAGGCAGTACGAGCATCTGCTGGCGCGCCTTCGGACCGAGGTGGACCCGGCCGGAGGCCCGGTCGAGTTGTTCCTGCTGACGGTGCCCTACTACAGCTCCATCGCCTACCTGTTCGACTCGGAGGACCTCGAGTACTACCTCCGCAAGCTGGACCCGTCCTACTCGGTGCCGGACAGCTTCGCCCGCGCCGCGCCGCCCGGCGAGCCGGTGCGGGATTTTCTGCGGGGAGATCGCGTCGCGCTGCTGACGTTCGGGTTCATGTACGGCCTGCTGAGCACGGGGCACTCGGTGGAGGAGGTCAATGCGGTGCTGGAGCGCGGCGGAGTGCAGCGTGACGATCTCGTGCTGTCCGAGGAGGAGCAGGCGGCGATCAGGGTGCGCATCGATGGGTTCAACTCCGTCATCGGCGCCGCCGCCGCGGGGGGCGGCCCGCAGGTTCACCTGGTTGACATCGGCGGGTTCCTCAACGATGCGCTGACGGGAAGAATCACCGTCTCGGTGGGGGGCAGGGTGCTGAGCCGCAAGTGGGTGAGAGGCGGGGGGTTCAGCTTCGACGGCGTGCATCCTGGTTACACCGGGCACGCTCTGATCGCGAACTTCATCCTCGCGCGGATCAACGAAGCGCTGCACCTGGATGCTCCTCTTCACGACCTGTCCGAGGTGCTGGCCAGCGACCCCTACCTCGACAGGGATGGTGACGGCTGGGCTCCCGGGCCCCACCTGACCGCCCCCGGATTCACCGAGTTGCTCTATCTCTTCAAGGACCCGGATGACACCGACCCATCAGTGGGGCCCGAGCTGCCTCCTGATGTCTGGGAGAAGATCTCCGATGTCCTGTTGAGGGAGATCTTGGGCATCCCGCAGATCGCCGAGGAGGCCCGGAGCCTTTCCGTTGCGCCTTGAGTCGCGGGGGGGGAGGCGCCTTCTTCCGAGAATCGCGGCGTGCGTCCTGGTGGTGGCGGCCGGCTGGTTCGCCTGGCGCTCCGCCGCGGGGCGTCTGAAGCCTGCCGCCCCCGAGACGGTCTTCCTGATCGTCGTGGACACGATGCGCGCGGATCGCCTCTCCGCCTACGGATACCGGGGTCACTCGACTCCAAATATCGACAGGATCGCGTCTCTGGGCGTCACCTTCACTCGGGCCGAGTCCGTCGGAAGCTGGACTCGCCCCAGCATGGGAGCGATCCTGACCGCGCTGTATCCGGCGCAGCTCGGGTTTCTCGAGGCGCCTCCGGATCCTCCCGGGCGAATCTACGGCATCCGGGAGAAACACCCGCAACTCGACTACCAGATCGCCCCCTCCGTCAGGACCATCGGGGACCTGATGCGGCAGGCGGGCTTCCACACGGCGGCTTTCGTGAACCAGCCGATCCTGCAGATCTCCGGAGTCTTCCGCAGAGGGTACGACGAGTTTTACTACCCCTCGGCCGATGGTCAGGCGCTCGAGTACGGGCGCCAGCCCCCCGCCGCGGGCGAAAACCTGTGGCACAACTTGCAGCACACTCAGGAGAGCGACCGCGTCCTGGTGGCGGAGTTCGAGCGATGGATGAAGGAGGCGGCGGGTGGAAGGCTGTTCGCGTGGATCCACCTGTTGACGCCTCATGATCCCTACCGGCCGTCGGACCCCTTCCGTCCGAAGGTGCCGCCTTCCGGCAGCGCGAGCGAGAAGTCTTCCGCCATGTACGACGCGGAGATCCGGGAGGTGGACGAGATGGTGGGCCGGATCCTGGACGCCATCGAGAAGCATGCCGGCCTCGAGCGCTCGCTCATCGTGTTCACCTCGGATCATGGCGAGGAGTTCGGTGAGCATGGATCCGAGGGGCACGGCCACAGCCTTCACCGCGAGGTGATGCACGTGCCGCTCATCATCGCCGCGCCTGGGGTGCTTCCGGCGGCGAGCGTCGAGCGGCGCGTCAGGACGCTTGACATCCTTCCCACGATCCTCGACATCGAACAGATCCCGCCTCCGGACCCGTTTTCGCCATCCGGTGCAAGCCTGCTGCCGGCGATGAGCGCCGACGGCCGTGACCGGCCTTGCTACGCCGAGGGCATGTATCACGGTAACACCCAGAGGAGCATCATCCTCGACGGGCAGAAGCTGATTGTGGACGCGCAGACGGGCCGTGCTCTGCTCTACGATGTCCTATTGGACCCGGAAGAGGCGGCGGACCTCTCCTCTTCGCGGCCGGAACAGGCGCGCATGCTGCTGGAGCTGATTGATGATTGGCATTGGCGGCTCCAGATCTTCTACCAGCGCGAGAACGAGAAGGAGAAGAAGCAAGAGGAGAACGAGAGGGAACCGAACCGGGAGGAGATGGAGCAGGCGCTGCGATCACTCGGGTACGTTCAGTAGCTTCCCACGCCGCGGTGCGCGCCGCGGAGGGATGGTATCTTGGGTCCCTCGACGGGAGGCGTGATGTCCAACGAATACATCTTCGTGATGAAAGATCTCCGCAAGGTCGTTCCGCCCAAGCGCGAGATCCTGAAGGGGATCTTTCTCTCGTTCTACTTCGGCGCCAAGATCGGCGTGCTGGGGTCCAACGGAGCGGGCAAGAGTTCCCTGCTGCGCATCATGTCGGGAGCGGACAAGGACTTCATGGGAGACGCGTTCGCCGCCAAGGGAATCAAGATCGGTTTCCTGCCTCAGGAGCCGCAGCTCGATCCGGCGAAGACGGTGCTGGGAATCGTGGAGGAAGGCGTTGTGTCGACGCGCGCGTTGCTGGACCGCTTCAACGCCATCAGCGAGAAGTTCGGCGAGGAGATGGAGCCGGAGCAGATGGAAAAGCTCCTGGAAGAGCAGTCGCGCGTGCAGGATCAGATCGACCACTGCAACGCCTGGGAGCTGGACCACCAGCTCGAGATCGCCATGGACGCACTGCGCTGCCCCGCGCCGGATGCCGAGGTTTCGAAGCTATCCGGAGGCGAGAGACGGCGCGTGGCTCTGTGCCGACTGTTGCTCACGCGGCCGGACCTGCTGCTTCTGGATGAGCCGACGAACCACCTCGACGCCGAATCGGTCGCCTGGCTGGAGCGTTACCTGAAGGAATACCCGGGGACCGTGGTGGCAGTCACTCATGACAGGTACTTTCTGGACAACGTGGCAGGTTGGATCCTGGAGCTGGATCGCGGCGCCGGGATCCCATGGGAAGGCAACTACTCCTCATGGCTGGATCAGAAGCAGGCGCGCCTCGCGCAGGAGGAAAAGGGAGGCATGGCGCGGCAGCGCTCGCTGCAGCGAGAGCTGGAATGGGTCCGGATGGCGCCGCGCGCCCGGCAAGCCAAGGGCAAGGCGCGCCTGGCCGCCTACGAGAAGCTGCTGGCCGAAGAGACCGACCGCCTGCCCGAAAGCGTGGAAATCTACATCCCGCCGGGTCCGCGCCTCGGCAACCTGGTCGTGGAGGCCAGCGGACTCTGCAAGGCGTACGGGGACAACCTGCTGATCGACGGCCTGACCTTTTCGCTGCCGCCGGGCGGCATCGTCGGGATCATCGGCCCCAACGGCGCTGGCAAGACCACGTTGTGTCGCATGATCCTCGGCCATGAGAAGCCCGACTCCGGGACGCTGCGCGTGGGAGAGACGGTCAAGCTCGGGCACGTGGACCAGAGCCGCGAATCGCTTCCGGCCGATGCCTCGGTCTGGGAGGCCATTTCGGATGGCCAGGAGCTTCTGACTCTGGGAAAGCGGCAGATGAACTCGCGTGGATATGTGTCGTCGTTCAACTTCCGCGGGTCGGATCAACAGAAGAAGGTCAAGGATCTCTCCGGAGGCGAGAGAAACCGGGTTCATCTGGCACGGATGCTCAGGAGTGGGGCCAACGTGCTTCTTCTGGACGAACCGACCAACGATCTGGATGTGGACACCCTGCGCGCTCTGGAGGAGGCACTTCTGTGCTTCGCCGGCTGCGCAGTGGTCATCAGCCACGATCGGTGGTTCCTGGATCGCATCGCCACGCACATTCTCGCGTTCGAAGGGGACAGCCAGGTCGTCTGGTTCCAGGGCAACTATCATGATTACATCGAGAACCTTCGCGAGCGCAAGGGACCCGATGCCGACCAGCCGCACAGGATCAGGTACAAGAGGCTGACAAGAGGGTGACGCCAGGCTCGGGCGACTTCCAGACGTCTCAAGAGCGGCCCTGCCCTGCGGTTCTCCGGCCTTCGGCGCTCACCTCATGGCGACTTCTGCCCGCGGGTCGAGATCACGCGGAGGGCCACAACAGGCAGAAGATGAGCCCCGTCAGCACCGCGTAGATCGCGCCGTCGAGGATGGCGCGAGCCGTGTTGCCCCACGGCTGCCCCTTCCAGATCGAGTCGCTCACGTGCGAGAGAGCGTAGCCGGCGAAAGCGACCGTGCCGGTGATCCGCATGACGAGCATGCCGTCGTCGCCCGGGTGGAGCGTGTGGCGCGCGACGTAGCCCGCGACGAAGCTCACGAGGAGGCTGAACCCGAACCAGAGCCCGAGCAGTTTCGGCATGATCGGTGCGCCCTTCGGGATGATCGTGATGATCGCGACGGGCCCTTTCTCGAGCTTCTCCTTGAGGGCCGGCTCCTTCATCTGCTTGTGGTCCATGCAGTAGGGAGTGAAATAGAGGCCCGGCGACGGGTTGCCCTTCGCGATCGCCTCGCGCACGGTGTCCTCGTTGGGAAGGGGCCTGATATCGGCCTTGTGGTACTTGAGCGCCATGTGGATGATCGAGCTGGCCACGAAGACGACGACGGCGGAGAGGACCACGGGGAGCCACAGGCTTCCGAAAGGCATCGCAACACCTCCTCAGGGAGAACGGCGCCGGAAGCGCCGACCAATCAGCGCGGATGTTACCGCAAGATCGTGACCTATGGGGAGGCCGGCTCGCAGGTGAAGGTCGCCCTGGCCAGGACGCCACCCCCTTCGTCGCGAGCCTCCACGGCCCACTGTCCAGCAGCACGGAGTGTCTTTCTGCTGTGCGTGCGCCAGTCCGGCCCCCCCAGTTCGAGCTGGATCGATTGCAGGACCCGGCCCTCGTGAAGCCAGACATGGTGAATGGGCTCGCCGGCCGCTGCTCCGAGCACTCGCGTCGAGAACCAGACGACCTCACTTTCCGAGAACCGCTCGCTGGGTCCCTCGAGAGCGTGTTCGACGATGCGCCGGCCCACCCCGAACTCCGGCACGGTCAGGTGGCCCGGCCGCGTGGTTCGGCCGGCGGCGGCGCGGTCCGGACGGGGCGCCACGCGAGGTTCGGCCTTCTGAACGGAGCGAGCATCAACGTCTGAATTGATTGGAAGTGAGTCGATGCCCGAGCTCTCTTTCTCGGGCGTGATGGTGGAAACTGCTTGACTCTCCTCGACGCCCTTCTTGAAGAAGGTGAAGAAAAACCCCGCCGTGCCCATGAAGAGCCCGGTACAGAGCAGCGCAGCGAGCAGGCGCCTGTGTGAGCCCGACGCGGCCTCCATCAGTCGCACGTCCGGCTCCGGGACCGGCCCGGCGGGCGAAGTCTCTTCGCGCTCGGGCTTGGGGGCCTCGGCAGCCACGCCCCGCCACGTCCCCACAGGCTCCTCTCGCTCCGTGAGGACGGATGCGACGCGTTCATCCGCCTTGATCCGCTCGGCCATCGTGGCCTGCCTCCACTGCGCGATCACGGCCTCAACTCTCCGCGGTCGGGCCGGTTCAGAATGCGGCGCTGGTGTTGAGGCCTGCCGTTTCAGGTCCTGCTCGCGTTCGTATTCGTCGATGAGCGACTGGGGATCGAAACCGAGGTTTTCGGCGTAGGCGCGGATGTAGAGCTTACCGAACGCTCGACCGGGCAGGGATTGAACGTCGTCCCTCTCCATCGCTTCCAGATAGCCGAGATGGATTCCGGTCGCGGCGGAGAGTTCCTCGATCGTCGTGTGGCGGGCCTCGCGCTGGTCCCTGAGCCTTTCGCCGACACTAGGCATCCGTGGCAGTCTAGGCCCGCTCGCAAGCGGCATCAAGAAAGTTCGGGCGGGCGTGGGCGGCACGACCGGCTGGGCGGAGCGCCCGGCCTCGAGGCGATGCCGGCCGCTCCACCCGCCTTCGTCACTTCGTCTTCACCGGGTCCGCCGGCCGCTTCGGCAGCTTCATCGGCTCGGCGTCCATCTGCTTGACGAGCTCCTCGACCGCGCGCTCGAGCTGCGGGTCGCGCCCAGCGAGGACCGACTTCGGGTCGTTCTCCACCACGATGTCGGGGTCGACGCCGTGGCCCTCGATCACCCACTTCCCGTCCGGGTCGTTCGTGCCGCTGATCGGGACGAAGACCATCCCGCCGTCGATCATCGGCCCAAGTCCCGTGATCCCGACGACGCCACCCCAACTGCGCTTGCCGATGAGCGTCCCGAGGCCGGCCCTCCTGAACATGTGCGGGAAGATGTCGCCGTCCGACGCCGATGTCTCGTTCAGGATCGCGACCTTGTGGCCGAAAAAGACGGTCTCGGGGTAGGTTCCGGGGTGCTCGCTTCGGCGCCCGAAGCGCGTGCCGAGCAGTTTCGTGTCGAGCCGCTCGATGATCCACTGCGAGACGTTGCCGCCGCCGTTCGAGCGGATGTCCACCACCAGGCCTTCCTTGCGCACCTGCGGGTAGAACCACTTGATGAACTCGTAGATCCCCGGGGCCCCCATGTCGGGGATGTGGAGATACCCGGCCCGGCCGTTGGTCAGCTTCGCCACCTTCTCGCGGTTGGCGTTCGTCCACTCGAGGTAGAGAAGCGGCTCCTCGCTGGTGACCGGCCGGTAGGTCGTCTTGCGGGCCCCGTCGAGGACCGGCTTCGCGTTGAGAGTGAGCGTGACCGGATCGGTCTTGTTCCGGAGGAGGCGATACGGATCGTCGTCTCCACGGAGATCCACACCGTCGATCTCCAGGACGTAGTCGCCCACCCGCGCGTCGATGCCCACCTCGGTGAGCGGCGCGCGGTAGAGGTCCTCCTGGTTCTGGCCCCGCAGGATGCGCGCGATGCGGAAGCGTCCGGACGCTGGATCGAGCTCGAAGCGCGCCCCGGGGAGAGCGACCTTGGGGCGGGCGGGGATCTCGTAATCGCCGCCCTGGATGTAGGCGTGGCCCACGTTCAGCTCGGCCACCATCTCGCCCAGCACGTAGTTCAGGTCGGCTCGGTGGGCGACGTGGGGCAGGAGCGCCCGGTACCGTTCCCCGATCGCCTTCCAGTCGTACCCGTGCATGTTCGCGACGTAGAAGAAGTCACGGTAGCGGCGCCAAGTCTCGTCGAAGAACTGCGCCCACTCCTGGGCGGGCACACGGTCCACCATCAGTCCCTTCGTGGAGACCGTCTTCTTGTCCTTGGCCTCGGGCTTGACGTCGTAGAGGTTGTAGCTCTCGCCCTGGTGGACAAGCAGCTTCGTCCCATCGCGGGAGATGGCCCAGCCGGCCACTTTCTCGGCGAGGGTCGTCTCCTTGCGGTCCTTCAGGGAGTAGAGCTTCAGCGTGGGTTCCGCGTAGGAGTCACGGCCGTAGAAGGGAGCCCCGGTCACGGTGTAGACGAGGTGACCCTTGCCCACGGCCAGGCCGCTGATGTTTTCGCCGTGCATGGGCACGCGGGTGACGCGGGAGCCGAGGCCCGGCAGGTCGATCCGGAATGGGGTCTCCTTCTTCTCGGGCTTGTCCTTCGACTCGGTCTTCTCCTCGTCCGCCGTTGCGGCCTTGGCCTCCGCCTTTTCAGCGGACCCGGCCTTCTGCTCGTCCGCCTTCTTGTCGCCCTCTGGCTTCTTCTCCTCGACCGTCACCTCGTCGGATTGCGGCGGGAAGGGGCTCTTGCCGTCCTTCTTGAGTGTGACGGCGTAGAGCCCCGTCGTCTGGTTCGTGGCGAAGTTCCACTCGAACGTGCTGATCTGGGGCGCGAAGTCGCGGTCGGAGACGTAGAAGAGGAACTCGCCCTCGGGGTCCCAAGTCGGGGCCTCCTCGTTGAAGAGCTCGTCGGTGACGCGATGATCCTTCCCGTCGGTGGCGCTCCAGATGTGAATGGATCGGGACTCGTTCGCGTCGGTCATCGAGAAGGCGAGGTGGGCGCCCTTCGGAGACCAGGCGTAGTCGCGGATCATGGCGCGCTCGTCGTCGGCGACCTCGACCACCTTTCCGTCGGCGAGGGTCAGGACGAAGAGCTTGCCGTCCTTGTCCGAGAATGCGAGGTGCGTGCCCTCGGCCGACCACTCGGGGGCGTAGCGCATCCCCTCGCCGCCCTTCGTGACCTGCTCCGGCTTTCCGCCCGCCTGGTCCACGAGCCAGATCTCGTCCTCGCCGGTGCGGTCGGACAGAAATGCAATCCTCTTCCCGTCAGGCGACCAGCGCGCTCCCTTGTCGTGGGCGTTCGAGGTGGCGGTCAGGTTCCGCGTCGGCCCATTCTCGATGGGCACGGTGAACACGTCGCCGCGGGCCACGAAGAGCGCCCGCTCGCCCTTCGGGCTGAGCTCGAAGTCCTCGACGTTTTTCTCGGCGGAGTAGCGCGAAGGCCGCATGGCGACCCCGTCGTTCGGGACGAAGATCGAGAGCGGTTGGTCGGCCTTCGCCTTCACGTCGAAAACCCGCAGCTCGCCGTTCAACTCGTAGACGATGCGGGAGACGCTGTCGGAGGAAGGCCAGCGCACGTCCCAGGTGGCGCTGCTCGTGAGCTTCGTGACGGCCTCGGTCTTGCCGTCCCAGGAGTACAGGTTGAGCGTGCCGTCGCGGTCCGAGGCGAAGTAGATCGCGTCACCGATCCACATCGGGTCGCGCTCGGTCCGCTTGCTCGTGGCGAACGGCTTTGCATCGTTCGTGGCGAAGTCGTATACGTAGAGGTCTTGCGCCCAGCCGCCCTCGTAGCGCTTCCAGGTCCGGAAGTCGCGGAAGAGGGGCGAGTAGGCGATCCGCTTGCCATCGGGAGAGAAGTCGCCTGCACCCGAGGTGGGCATGGCGAGGGCCTTCGCGAGGCCTCCCTTCACGGGAACGGTGAAGAGCTGGCCCTCCGAGCGCACGCCGTCGGCGTCGCGTTGCGAGCGGAAGACGATGGACACGCCGTCCGGAGTCCAACCCATGACCTGATTGTCGTAGCCGCCGCGGGGCGGGAAGGGCCCGCGGGCCGGGTAGTAGGTGAGCTGGCGTGGCTGCCCACCCTCGGCCGGGATCGCGTACACCTGCTCGTCGCCCTCGTACTGGCCGGTGAAGGCGATCCACTTGCCATCCGGAGAGAACTTCGGGAAGAGCTCGAGACCGGGGTGCGCGGTCAGCCTCGTGGCGCTGCCGCCCTTCACCGGCGCCGCCCAGATGTCGCCCGCGTAGCAGAAGGCGACGCGGTCGCCGTCTATGTCGGGGAAGCGCAGGAGCTTGGTCTGGGCCGCGGCGGAAGCGGGCAGGAGGCCCACGCCGGCTGCGAGAACCACGGCGGCCGCGTTCAATCGAATGGACATGATTTCACCTCGTTCACGACTGGAGAAACCGACGACACTCTTGAGTGCCGGAGAGTCTACCATCCTCCGGCTGCCCACGAGTTCGTGCAGAGACGAAATCGACTCCCCCAGTGTTATGATTCCCGCCGGCCCGCTTCATTGACGAGAGGGCGCAGCGGCGTGGGGAGGATGGCCGTTTCCGGAGCTTCAAGCACGCCGTGCAGAGAGGGCAGATCCCAGGTTGCAGCCGGAGATTCATGTCGTACCGCCAGGTACGGCCCAGTCGTCGTGTGCGGCTCGTTTCATCGGGGAGGGTGGAGGATGTTCAGCGTCAGCTTGAAGTTCCGTAGTTGTGTCTCGATAGTCCTGACTGGAATGTGCGCGGCGGGCGGTTTTTTCGCGAAAGAGGAGAAACAGATCGAGATCCCCGCCTGCGACAAGAAGATCGGTACGCTCGCCGTGGCCGAGCCGGAGCACAATTGGTGGCGTGAGTACAACCTGGAGTCGCCCGAAGCTTTGATCAAAGTGTTCGTGTCGGAATCCAAGTGCTTCACGTTGCTGGATCGCGGCAAAGGGCTGGCGGCGGCGCAGGGTGAGCGTGCCCTGGCTTCCGGTGGGGAGCTGCGGGGTGGCTCGAATGTGGGCAAAGGCCAGATGAAGGCCGCCGACTATGTGTTGGTGCCGGACGTGGTCAACAAGAACGCCAACTCCGGTGGCAAGAAAATCGGGGGCATCCTGGGTGGATTGGTCGGGGGGGTGGCGGGTGCGGCCGTCGGCGGCGTCAGCCTGAAGAGCAAGACCGCTGATGTGGTGCTGACACAGACCGACGTGCGCTCCACGGAACAGGTCGCGCTCGCCCAAGGTCACGCCAAGAAAACCGATCTCGGCTGGGGCGCGGGCGGCGGCGCTTTCTTCGGCGCATTTGCAGCCGGGGGCGCCAGCAGCTACGCCAACACCGAGATCGGACAGGTCGTCACCATGGCGTATCTCGATGCCTTCGCGAAGCTGGTCACCGAGGTCAAGAGCATCGCGCCCGATGCCAAGGCGGACAACGTGACGCAGTCCGTGACGATGGCGAAGCCGGGTCGGATGTACGCAGCGGCCGACCTCAAGGCCAAGGTCGTGCGGGAGCTCGACCCGGGCATGATGCTGTATCCCACCGGTGAAAAGGAGGGCGTGTGGTGGAAGGTCACTGACGAACTGGGCAACGAAGGCTGGGTGCCATCCACATTATTCAACCTGGCGAAGTAGCCTTCCCGAACGAGCGGATCCTGTTCGAGAGAAGCCGCCGTGTCACCGCGGGGGTTCTCAAGCTCTGCCGACTGGGGGATCCGAGGACTGATCCGGGGCTGAGCCCGGAGGCGGATCTACGACTGATCCGGCAGGCGTCCGTTCAGACGAAGGAGGAAGCGGCTCTCCGGAACCAATTCCAGCGCCCGGCGCCATTCACGGACCCGCCCGGCGGGATCTCCCCGGTCGTCCAGGACCGCGCCACGATAGACGTGGTCCATCGCGCGCACCTGTCGCTCGAGTTCACCTGGTACGCCGCGGTACATTCCGTCGAGTGACTCCAGGAGAGTGGCCAGGTTCATCCGGTACGGGAGAAGCCGCTCCAGATGGACCTGATCCTCTACCAGTGCACGGCCAGCGAAGAACTCGATGGACGGCCAATCGTCGGTGATGGGCGTGACGCCCTGCACGTACCGCGTCAGCGCCGACCCGTCCGCGAACCAGGTGGCGACGAGCGCCTCGGGAGTTCCCAAGTCAATATCCATCAGGTCCAGAGCCACCGCCGGCTCCTTCATCCGCTGGCTGATGAGCGCGAGGTCAACGTGAATCGGTTGCACCGATCCTACGAGAATCGCGTCGCGCCGCACAGGAACCCATAGGGTGCTGTATGGGAACACTTCCACGAAGGAGCGCACCAGCATGCGCATCTCCTCCTCCGTGTGACTGTGCATCGGGACCCACTGGGCGACAACACCTCCCGGCCCGAGCCGGGACCTGCAAAGCTCGTAGAAGTCCCGGGAGTAGAGGCTGGCGATGCCCGCAAAGCGAGGGGGCGGAGGCTCCAGTGTGATGAGATCGTAGGGACGCATCGAGAGCAAGAGGTGGTGGCGTCCGTCCTCCACACGCGGCCGGGCCTTGGGGTTCTCGAGGAAGTTTCCGTTCTCCTTCCCGAAGTAGGACGCCCCCTCGAGGACCGCTCGCGAGATATCGACGGCGTCCACCTGATCCACTTCTCCGTAACGCGCCAGGGCTCCCGCCGTCATTCCCGTTCCGAGGGCGATCACCAGCGTCCTGCTGGGCTTCGGATGGAGGAGCGCCGGAAGGTGACCCAGGAGCTTGTGGTAACGCCGTGCATAGGTTGCCGAGGATGCATAAGAGGTTTCGTTCACGTAGAGGCGGCGATACGAGTCGCCAGCCGCCGCGGGTTCGCGATAGATGGACACGATTCCGATCGCGTCTTCCGCGAAGTACAACAACTCGCCGGGCTTCCAACGGCTCAACGCATCGCGAAAGTAGTCACGGGGCACGGCGACAGCGCTCGCGACCGCCAGGCCGACCGTGACCAGCGTGGCCACCGCCGCTTCCCAACGGGGGCCAGAGGCAATCCAGGCGAGCAGCCCGCCCAGGAGCAGGTTGGCTGCTGCCAGCAGCGCCAGGGTGTTGAGCGTTCCGATGCGGGGAACCAGGAAGAAGCCCGCCACCAGTGCGCCCAGGATCGCGCCCACGGTATTGACGCCGTACAGCGTTCCGATGCCGCTGCCGACATCACGGGGATCCTCGACAACCAAGCGAGCCGAGAGTGGCAGGGCGATCCCCATCAGGGTCGTGGGCACCAGCATCACCAGCCCGGAGGCCACGGTCACTTCACCGATCCAGGAGAACCAGGTGTACGTTGGCGCCAGCAGCCCCATGGCGACCGCCGTTCGCTCGAGGTAGGGAGCCTGGGCCAGGAGCCAGACCGAGCCCAGCGCGGAGACACCGATACCGATCTGCACCCAGGAGAGAGTATGCAAAGAGGCGCGGCGCGCCGCGAGGAAGCGAGCGAAAACAAAGCTCCCCAGGACCAGACCTCCCAGGAACGCCGCCAGCATGATCGAGATCGAGTAGGTGAACCCAGTGTGGAGCACCGTCATCAGCCCACGCGTCCACAGGACCTCGTAACCCAGCGCGGCGAAACCGGAGACAGCCGAAGCAGCGAGGACGATTCGGAATACGCCCCGCGATACGCCCGCCATTGGCGCAGTGGGCTCGATCGACGATCCATCCGGAAGCGACGCGGACTCGCGCCGCGAGAGCCACGCGGCCACGATGGCGATGGCCAGGTTCAAGGAGCTGGCGAACCACACCGTCCCTCGCAGGCCGAGCCAGGCAATGAGGACGAACCCAGCGAGAAGGGCACCAAGTGCGGCTCCGAGTGTGTTGTACCCATAGACCCTGGCGACATCCCTGCCGAGCGACCGGTTCTCGCGGACCACCACGCGGCACATGGCTGGAAGGGTGCCACCCATCAGGAACGTGGGCGGAAGCAGCAGGGCCCCGGAGAGGCCCACGCGGACCAGCAGGTGCACCCACCCCGGTGCATCGCTGCCTCGGCCCCAGGCGACGTACAGACGGTACACCGCATCCAGGAGAAACGGAAAGAGAAGAGCGAAGACACCGATGCCGGCTTCGAGCGTGGCGTACACCCGCAAGGGTCGCCGGCTCCGATCCACGGTTCCTCCCAGCATCCACGCGCCCAGGGCGAGCCCGCCGAGGAACGCGGAGAGAACCGTCGCCACGGCGTAGGTGGAGACGCCCAGGACGAGGGACAGTCTCCGCGTCCATGCGACCTGGTAGATCAGGGATGCCAGGCCCGAGAGAGTGATCAACAAGATGAATAGGGGCTGCTGCTTCCACGCCGCACCCTCGTTGGAACCTGGGCTCTTGAGGTTTGAGACGTTCGCCCGAGGCATGGTTGGCGACGCACGTTGCAGGGAGATCCTCACGGCCGGGCCCTTGCCGCGCCCCGGAGGGAATGAATGATTTCCCCGAGCCGCGACAGAAAGCGCGATCTGTCGGCTGGGCTGAAGGGCCCAGGCCCGCCGGCTTGTACTCCAGCCTGGCGGAGTTGCTCCATCAGATTACGCGTCGCGAGGACATCGCCGATCGACTCCTCGGCGAAGAGCTGGCCGTTCGGAGCGAGCACCCGCGCGCCCCTCTTGAGGCAGCGGGCGGCCAGAGGGATGTCGGCGGTCACGACGATATCGTTCTGTCCGGCGTGCTCGGCGATCCAATCATCGGCCGCGCCGAACCCCGGCTTGACCCGAATCCCCTCGATACGGCCCTTCCGTGGGACACGAAGCGGCCCGTGCGAGACGACGAGCACCTTCAGGTCGTGGCGCCGCGCGAGACGGTAAATCTCGTCCTTCACGGGGCAGGCATCGCCGTCCACGAAGATCTGCGGCACCTGTCAGCGGCCCCACCGCCTCGGCTTCTGTTTCTGCGGTGCACCCGACAAGGGCGCGTGCTTGTCAAGGATCGCCTGAACCCGCGCCTCCCGGTCGCGCCCTCGCGCGTGATGCGACGAAGCGCGGGACCGACTCTTAGGGCCCGCCTTCCGCTGCTTGCTCTGGGATGGTCTGCCCCCTCCGGATGCACGGGCTCCGGCCAGGCGCACGTGGATCGGGATCTCCAGAGGCCCTTCAGGCTTTTTCTGATAGTCGAAGCCCGGCAGCGTCACGCGGGGGAGGCGTTGACCGAGAGCGGCCTCGATCGACCGCAGCTCCCCTTCCTCCTGTGGACTGACGAGGGTGAACGCCGCTCCCTTCGCCTCGGCGCGGGCGGTTCTGCCGACGCGGTGGACATAGGCATCGGGATCGGCCGGCACATCGAAGTTGACGACGTGCCCCAGCGATTCGACGTCGATCCCTCGGGCGACGATGTCGGTCGCCACGAGTACCCGGTGATGCCCTGCCTTGAAGCCGGCGAGGGCCGCGGTGCGCTGGGCCTGACTTCGGTTCCCGTGAATGCGAGCGACCTGGATGCGGTGCCTCTCGAGATAGTCCGCGAGGCGGTTGGCGCGGTGCTTCGTGCGGGTGAAGACGATCACGTCGTTGATGACGTCTTGTTTCAGGAGATCCAGGAGGAGCGCCGACTTCAGCTCCCGTCCGACCATGTAGACCGCATGGGTGATGCCGACCGCGGGAGCCAGTCTTCGCTCGAGATTGATGGTCACGGGATCGTGCAGCATCTCGTGTGCCAGCCCGAGAATCTCCTTCGGCAAGGTCGCGCTGAACAGAAGGGTCTGCCTCTTGGCTGGAATGTGGCGGAGGATCCTGCGAATGTCTGGCAGGAAACCCATGTCGAGCATCCGGTCGGCTTCGTCGAGAACGACCACCTCGAGCCCGCCCAGGCGCGCGTAGGGGCGCCGGAGATGATCGAGCAGGCGGCCCGGTGTCGCGACGATCACATCCACGCCGCTTCTCAAGGAGTGTTCCTGCGGTCCCATCCCGACCCCGCCCACGACGCTGGCCCCCGTCACCGGCGTGTGCACGGCCAGCTCCTCCATATGGGCGTGGATCTGGGCGGCCAACTCTCGCGTCGGCGTGAGGACGAGGGCGCGCGTCACACCTCGAGGCTTCCCCATGATCCTGTGGAGAATCGGCAGCAGGAAGGCTGCCGTCTTGCCGCTTCCGGTCATGGCGCTGGCCAGGATGTCACGCCCCGCGGCGGCGGGAGGGATGGCCTGCTCCTGGATCGGCGTCGGCCTCGGGAATCCCAGCTCTTTCACCCCCTTGAGGAGGTCGGCGTGGAGTGGAAAACGGGAGAACGGCATGAAGCACCCCTTTCTCGCCGAGCAGGCGGATCGTTCCGAGTCCCAGCCTACATCAGCCGCGAGCGTCCGTCGCGGGAGCGACCTCATCTGTCGCCGGCACACGATATCCTACCCGGAGGGCGCGTGGCGACATCGCGCTGTTTTCCTGACCATCCCCGATTCCCCGAAGAGTTGCCGATCGGCCCCGGGGTTCGTGTATCCTTCGAGATTCGTGCCGCCCCGCGCGCCGATCCGTCAACCGTGACGTGAGGCGTCCCTGTCGGCACACCGGGCCGTATCGGCCCCCAGAGGCGCCCATGACCGCTGCCAGCTCCCGATCGGACCGTCTCACCATCACGCAATGGATGATCTGCTTCATCGCCGTCGTGGGCTTCGCCTTCGACATCTACGAGTTGCTGATGCTGCCGCTCATCGTCAAGCCGGCCCTGGCGGCGCTGGGCGGAGCCGGTGCGGGCGGCGCACCGCTGCTGGTGCCGGGATCACCTGAGTTCACTCAGTGGGCCCGACTGCTCTTCTTCGTGCCGGCCCTCGCGGGCGGTGTCTTCGGGCTGCTCGGAGGTTACCTCACCGACCGGCTTGGCCGGCGCCGCGTCCTCACCGTCAGCATCCTCCTCTACGCTTCTTCCGCCTTCGCCTCGGGGTTCGCCACGACGCCGCTGCAACTGCTCGTGCTGCGCTGCTGCGTCTTCGCCGGAGTGTGCGTGGAGTTCGTGGCCGCGGTGGCCTGGCTGGCGGAGCTGTTTCCAGACCCCAGGCGTCGTGAGAAGGTGCTGGGCTACACCCAGGCGTTCTCCTCGCTAGGTGGTCTCATGGTGGCGCTGGCAAACAGAGGATGCATCTCTTTCGCGGACGCGCTCCCCGCGATCCATGGGACCCACGAGGCATGGCGCTACACCTTGATCTCCGGGCTGCTGCCGGCCATCCCGTTGATCGTGATCCGCCCGTTCCTCCCGGAGTCTCCGGTCTGGCAGCAGAAACGCGCCGCCGGCACACTGAAGCGCCCGAGCCTCGCCGAGCTGTTCCGGCCGGAGTTCCGGCGCACCACCGTCGTCACGACCATCCTGTTCGCCTGCTCCTACGCCATCGCCTTCGGCGCCATTCAACATTTGCCGCAGATCGTTCCAGGCATGGCGGACGTGAAGGCCGAGGCCGCCGCGGCCAGGGGAAGCATGAAGAGGGAGGCCGCAATCCAGGGGGCGACGGCGCCATCGGCGCGGGAGCTGGCCATCGCCGGCCGCCGGATCGAGGAGGACGCCGCAGCAGCCGTTCAGACTTGGCAGGAGGTGGGAGGCCTGGTGGGCCGTCTGGCACTGGCGGCTCTTGCGGTCTGGATCGTGGGGCGCCGATCGCTCTTCCGGATCTTTCAGATCCCCTGCCTCGTGGTGGTTCCGTTGCTCTTCGTCTGGATCGGCGCCGGCCTCGATCAGCCCGGCAACCTGGGCCTCGTGAAATGGGGGGTGCTTCTGGCCGGCCTTGTCACTGTGGGACAGTTCTCGTTCTGGGGAAACTACCTGCCGCGCGTCTACCCGGTGCACCTGCGCGGCACGGGCGAATCGTTCGCCGCGAACATCGGCGGCCGGGTATTCGGCACCTTTGCGGCCTGGATAACGCTCACGCTTTCCGCATCCACGCCGCCGAGCCCGGCGCTCATCGCCTACACGGCGGCGGCGGTGGCCGGTTGCGCGGCGCTCGTGGGCGTCGTCGTCACCTACTGGCTTGAAGAGCCGCAGCGCGCGGAGCTGCCCGACTAGCGCGTGCGAAGCGCCGCGATGCGAGGGGCACGGCTCTTCGGGCTGTCGAGGCTGAACGATCGCGCATCACCGAGCTGATCGCGGACGAATGCCTCCGTGCGGGCCACTGCATCGGCTACTTCACGGTCCTTGAGCCAGGCGGTCCATACGATGGCGCCGGCGTCCGGGTCGTACTCCCAGAGGCCCACGAGGCGACCGCGGTCGACGATCGCGTGGCTGGGGAGATCCGAGAGGCCCCCGATCGACCTCATCGCCTTGTCGTCGAGCACCTTCCGGTCCAGGTCCTTCGGATCGAGCAGCCCTTTGACGTCGCGGCGGTGAAGCACCAGCGCGTCAATGCTGCTGACCAGGGCGACCTGTGGCTCCTTGGGCGGACGGAACGCTGCGTATGCCTCTCGATCCTCGGGAAACATCAGCCGGTCCCCGCCCTGCTCCAGAGGAACCAGGCCGAGAGGAGCGATGGCCGTCTGGCTCACCTTCACGCCCAGCCCGGAGAACCCCTGGAACTCCGCCTGGGTGGCCGGCCCGACCCACCGGAAGTACCGCCGCGCGAGCTCGGAGGCGGCCTCATCGCGCGAGAGACGGAACTTGGCGAGCGGGTTCGGCTTCCAGAGGACATAGCGGTATCGCTGCTGGTCAAGGCGACCGTTCGTCGGGACGCGACGTATGTCCCCCGACGCCTGCAGGCGGCCCAGTGCGATAGGGAGCGTGGTCGTGAGGCCCTTCTTCTTTCCTTCCTCTCCCAGGCTGCGCGATGCCTTGCCTGTCGCGCGGCGGATCTCGTCTGGATCGAGCGGGCCCGCTGCCAGGGACCTCAACACCGCCTCGCAAAGCTTCTCGATCTCCTTCTCGGTCACGCCCAGCTTCAGGGCCGTGCGCATCGTCTGGTCGAACCCCTCCCCGACCTTGAGCCCCAAGCCAAAGTCGCTCCGGGGAAGGACGTACGTGCACCCCCGCGCCGAGGGCAGCTCGTGAATATCGAGCTTCGCCACCGCGGCGTCCGCGGCCTCGCGGCCGACGCCGCAGCGCGCGAAAAGCGTCAGGTACGGCCCGACTCCTGCCACCGATCGGGCCCACCCGCTCCGCTCGAGAATCGCCGCGGGCGTCCGGCCGCGCAGCGATCCGTCGAGCCCCTGGCGATGCCACCACCATGCCCGCAGCTTCACCTGATCCACCGGATTCTCCTTTGGACCGTCTCATCGCCCTGCAGCATTGCATCGTATCACCGGAGGCGCCGGCATTCCCCAAGCACTCGCTCCATTCATGCCTACTCGTGGCGCAAGGGGAACAGCGTGGTCAGCATCTCATCGATGTGGCCGCGCCAGCAGTCCCAGCCGAAGCCTTCGGGCACTTCACCACCGGCGGGTCGATAGCCTCGCTTGCGCAGGAGGGCCCACAGATCGCGGTTGGACCTCGCCATGTCCCACGCCTCGTGCGGCGAGCGCAAGTGGTAGCTTCCCCACGCCATGTAGATCACCATTGGCCGTTCATCAGCGCTTCGGATCACCCCTTCGTATTCCGCCGCATCCATCATCGTGGCCGACTGGCTGGCCACGCGCGCGAACAGGTCGGGATGTTTGAAGACGCCGAATAACGCAGCGTCGGCGCCGCCCGCAGCGCCCGCGACTGCCCGCGCCGAAGCTCGCGGAATGGTTCGGTAGCGCTCGTCGATCTTCGGGACCAGCTCGGTGGCGACCATCTCTGTATACGTCTCGACCTGCCCCAGGTCGCGGTCTGTATTGTCTGGATCGGGGATGACGAACACGGCGATCAGCGGCTCGACTGTCGCGCCGATCAGATGGTCGAGCGCGTTCTTCATGCCACCCTGATCGAGGGCGTCCTTGCCGTCGTGAAGGTAAATCACCGGGTACCGGCGCTCGGCCCGCGCGTCGTAGCCGGCAGGCAGGTAGACCTGGGCCGTGCGTTTCTTCCCCTCGCGTACGCGGCTCTCCCACTCGAGCGGTTCCAGCCGTCCTTGTCGCCCAGACTCCACCTCGTCTTCGAATCCAGATCGCCGCCGGGCCGGCATCGCGAACCACGAGACCTCGCCGAACAAGCCGCGACCCGGGCGTGCATTGTGCGGGTCCGCGATCGGCTTGCCGTAGTCCACGATGAAGCCGTACGTGATTGCGGCGTCGGGCTCTAGCCGGGTCGAGTAGTAGAACAGATCGGTGTCCGCGAGCCGCGTCATCGGGTCCTCCCGCCGGAAC
>JAWPNA010000412.1:0-19627 GCA_045402695.1 Acidobacteriota bacterium | reverse complement strand
GCACCTTTGGCCCGCCCGGGTGCGCCACCCACACCGCGATGTCGTCGTGGTCGAGGTGGTTCGCGGCGAGAAAGGCGTCGGCGTCAACGCGGAGATGCTTGCGCGCCATCTCCGGCACCTCGGCGCTGAGCACGATCCGGAATCCGCCGGCGCCCACGCGCCAGCCCATCACGTCCTCGGTGTCCGGGTAGAACGTGCTGCGGGATGCGACGATGGACGGGCCCGCGCCTGAGCGCTCCGCTCCGGTGAGGACCACGGCCGCCGCGCCGTCGCCGAAGAGCCCGCTCGCGATGAGGTTGGGGATCGACAGGTCGTCGCGCTGCAGGGTGAGTGAGCACAGCTCCACCGAGAGCAGCATGGCCACCTCCGAGGGGTGGCCTTTGAGGTAATCGGCGGCGCGCGCGACCCCCGCCGCGCCGGCGACACAACCCAGCCCGAAGATCGGCACGCGCTTGAGATCGGGCCGGAACCCGAGGCGGTTGATCAAACGCGCGTCGAGGCTGGGCGCAGCCACGCCGGTGACGCTCGTGCACCAGAGCGCATCCACGTCGCGGATCCCGAGCCCGGCGCGGGCCAGGGCGTCCTCGATCGCGGCGGCGCCGATGTCGGTCCCCACCCTGATCCAGGCGTCGTTCGCCTCGGTGAAGCCCGACAGAGAGGCGTACGCCTCCATCGGCAGGGCCAGGTAGCGTCCGCCGACGAGCACGTGCCGGTGCAACTCCTCGATCCGGTCCACGTTGTAGTAGCGGGCCGCCCACGCGTTCCGGAACGCCTCGATGAGCGTCTCCTGGTCAACGTAGTGCGGGGGAAAGGCGCTGCCGACCGACGCGATGCGCAACCAGTGCTCTCCCGAGGTTCGGGGCCGATGAGAGACGTCGGCCCGCGCGCACTCCAGATTGAGGATCACTGCGTTGTAGCGGATTCTGATGATAGCCCGCTCCAGCATGCGGCACAAGAGCGCCGCGGCGGGCGTGATAGAATCGCCGGTCAAAACGCCCGCGCTGCGTGCCCGCTCCGGGGCGCGCCCGAAGGTGCCAGACATGAACCCTAACGTGTTGATGATCTTCCCACGCTTCAATCCGGATTCGTTCTGGAACCTTCAACCGGTCTGCGATATCTGGGGCGCGCGTTGCCCGGCTCCGCCCCTTGGCCTCATCACCGTTGCGGCGCTGCTTCCCCCGGAGTGGAGCATCCGCCTGGTCGACCGGAATGCGGAGGATCTGGCCCAGAGCGATCTCGATTGGGCCGATATGGTGATGACCGGCGGCATGCTGCCTCAACGACCGGACACCCTCGCGCTCATCGATCGTTGCCATGCCCGCGGCAAGCCCGTGGTTGTGGGCGGACCCGACGCGATGTCGAGCCCGGACGAGTACCACAGCGCCGACTTTCTCGTCCTCGGGGAAGCCGAAGGAATCCTCGAGCAGTTCGTCGCGGCCTGGTCCGCCGGCGCGAAGGGAGGTCGCTTCGAAGGGACCAGGTTTCAGGTCGACGTCACCAGGAGCCCGGTCCCGCGCTTCGATCTCCTCAAGCCCGGGCATTACCTCTATATCGGGGTGCAATTCTCCCGCGGCTGCCCGTTCAACTGCGAATTCTGCGACATCATCGAGCTGTACGGCCGCGTGCCCCGGGCGAAATCGAACGAGCAGATGCTCGCGGAGATCGATTCCCTATACGCCATGGGACAGCGAGGGCACGTCAACTTCGTCGACGACAACCTCATCGGCAACAAGAAGGCTCTCAAGCGCTTCCTTCCGGCGTTGGCCGACTGGCAGGAACGACACGGCTACCCGTTCAGATTCTCCACCGAAGCGTCGGTGAATCTGGCGGACGATGACCAGCTTCTCCGGATGATGCGCGCCGGCAATTTCTTCGCGGTGTTCATCGGCATCGAGAGCCCCGATCCAGAGACCCTGGTTTCCGCGCAGAAGGCGCAGAACGCACGGCGCAGCCTTGCCGGCAGCGTCCACAAGATCTACGCGTCCGGCATGTTCGTCCTCGCGGGATTCATCGTCGGCTTCGACACGGAGAAGCGCGGGGTGGCCGACGCGATGATCGAGGCGATCGACGCAATGAGCATCCCCGTGTGCATGGTCGGGCTGCTCGTCGCGTTGCCCGACACCCAACTGACTCGCCGGCTGCAGAAAGAGGGCCGGCTGCTGGCTCTCGATTCCAGCAGAGGCGACCAATGCACCGCGGGGCTCAACTTCGTCACGCTGCGACCACGGCGCGATGTCTTGGCGGATTTCAGGGCGATACTCAACGGCATCTACGATCCGGACGCCTATTTCGGCCGCGTGCGCGCGGTCGGTCGCGCGATCGGTTGCACGGTTCGCTCCGGGGGAATGCCGTCGAAGGAGAGGCTGCACGAGCTTCTCGTGTTCTGCCGCCTCGCCTGGCACATGACATTCCAGAAACCCGAGCTGAGACGTCATTTCTGGAGCACATTGATCTATTGCGCGCGCAACAATTTCGGCGGTGTCGAGCACGTGCTCACGATGATGGCCTTCTACCTGCACCTCGGCACGTTCGCGGATTCCCTCATCGAGGACCTGGATCGCCGGATCGAGATCCTCGACGAGGAGGCTTCCCAGCCTGGTGTCGCTGTCACGGTGACGTGAACGCGACGCGGCGCCGGGCGTGGTCAGGGCAGTGGCACGTAGTCATCGAGGAAGTCCCTGGCGCTCTTCCTGGAGCGGCGCCCCCAGTCAGTGGGTTCGACGGAGTATCATGTCTCCAACGACGGCGGAACATCTTCTCGATGGAGGTGCCACGAGCATGAGCACGGGGGCGGATCGAACGGAGATGATGCAATGACCCTCGCCACCGGCACCCGCCTCGGCCCGTACGAGATCGTCAACACGCTTGGCGCCGGCGGCATGGGTGAGGTGTACCGGGCGAAGGACACGCGTCTGGGGCGCGAGGTCGCGGTGAAAGTCCTCCCGCAGCACCTCACCGAATCGTCCGAGGTGCGCGCGCGGTTCGAGCGCGAGGCGCGCACGGTGTCGAGCCTCAACCACCCGCACATCTGCACGCTTCACGACGTCGGGCGAGAAGGGACCACCGATTACCTCGTGATGGAGCTGGTGGATGGGGAGACGCTGGCGGCGCGCATCGAGCGGGGCGCGCTGGCCCTGCCCGAGGTGCTCCGCTTCGGCATCCAGGTCGCTGAAGCACTGGACAGGGCCCACCGGGCCGGGGTCGTGCACCGGGATCTCAAGCCGGGGAACGTGATGCTGACACGGTCAGGCGCGAAGCTGATGGATTTCGGGCTGGCGCGGGCCAGGGGGACGGTGGGCCCGGCCGGCGGCAGCGGCGTGACCATGATCTCGCTGACCTCCTCACCCACGATGACCCGGTCGTTGACCTCGGAGGGGTCGATCGTCGGAACGTTCCAGTACATGTCCCCGGAACAGCTCGAGGGCAAGGAGGCGGATGCTCGCAGCGACCTCTGGGCATTGGGCTGCTTGCTGTACGAGACCGCCACAGGACGCAAGGCGTTCGCCGGGAAGACCCAGGCGTCGCTGATCGGCGCCATCATGAATACGGAGCCGCCGCCGATCGCCGAGGTCGCCCCGTTGGTGCCACCGGCTCTCGAGCGCCTCGTGCGCGCCTGCCTCACCAAGGATCCGGACGAGCGGATCCAGACCGCGCACGACGTCAGGCTGCAGCTCGAGTGGATCCGTGACGCCGGGTCGCAGGCGGGAGTGCCGGCGCCCGTCGCGGCGAGGCGGCAGGTTCGCGAGCGGGTCGCCTGGGCACTGGCCGCCACGGGGCTGGCGGCAGCAGGAGTAGCGTTGTTTCTCCGACTGTCAGCTCCCGCCCGGAACGAACCGTTCCAGGCTTCCATCCTTCCGCCACCCGACTGCCGCCTCATGCAGTACGCGTCCACACTCAGCATCTCGCCGGACGGCCGCAACGTGGTGTTCGCCGCCCAAGGTGATACGGACCTTCGCCTGTGGCTGCGGCCACTCGGATCCGACATGGCGAGGCCTATTGCCGAAAGCGACCTCGGCCTGGCGATGTTCTGGTCTCCGGACAGCCGCCACTTCGGTTATGCCACCCTTGACGGCAAGCTGAAGAAGCTCTCCGTGGCCGGGGGAGCGCCCACGACCATCTGCAATCTCAAGTGGTCGCGCGGTGGCGCATGGGGCCGGCGCGACGTGATCGTCTTCGCACCGGCTCCCGAGGGCCCGCTTCTGGCCGTCCCCGCCGCGGGAGGCGTACCGTCACCGGTCACGACTCTCGATCCCGCCCGGCATCAGGCTTCCCACCGATTCCCCTCGTTTCTGCCGGATGGGGAGCATTTCCTTTTCGTGGCGCTCCCCGGCGGCGAGGGGGGACTGGATATCTTCGTGGGGTCGCTGCATAAGGGAAGCGTCAAGAAAGTCCTCACGGCCGAGTCGGCCGCGGTCTATGCCGAGCCGGGCGTTCTTCTCTTCGCGCGCGAGGGGAAAATCCTGGCACAGCCATTCGACACCGGGCGGCTCGAGCTGACCGGCGAGCCGGTGGCCATTGCCGACGCTCCACCCAGCACAGATCTCGACGCGGAGCCCGTGGCCTCCGCCTCGGACAATGGACGGCTGGTCTTCCTGCGCAGCGGGGCCCGTTCCACGCGGCTGGAGTGGATCGACCGGACCGGCGCCCCTCGGGGCACGATCCCACTACCCCCCGGACCCTGGAAACTGTTCGAGCTTTCACCAGACATGCGGTATGCCGCCGTGATGAACGGATCCGACATCTGGTTGATCGACCTGGCCCGCGCAATCCCAACCCGGTTCGCCTCCACCTTTTCCAACGAGGCCAACCTGGTCTGGTTGAGCGACAGTCACCGCATCGCGTTCTCCTCGAACCGGAGCGGGCGGGCCGAGATCTACATCGGCAGCGTGGATGCCACCGGAGAGCCCGAGATGGTGGCCACGACCGACGCCCAGTTCAAGACCGTCTGGGACGTTTCGCAGGACGGCCGGACCATCGTCTTCGGCGCGGTGGGCGACACAACCTCCTGGGACTTGTGGATTCTCCCGTTGGACGGAGACAGGAAGCCCAACCTGTACCTGGCCGGGCCGGCACTGGAGCGGCAGGCACAGATATCACCGGACGGGCGGTGGCTGGCGTACTCCAGCGGAGGCGAATCAGGACAGCAGGAGGTGTACGTGCAGTCGTTTCCGGTGCCCGGGCGCAAGGTGCGAATCTCGGTTGACGGTGGAGGCTCTCCCGTGTGGATACGGAACGGGAAGGAGCTGCTGTACAGCAAGGGCAGCACCATCATGACCGTGCCGATCGGCGGTGGCGCCGACCTCGAGCCAGGCGCTCCCCGTCCCCTGTTAAACCTGCCGGAGGGGACGACGGGAGCCGGCGGGAGCCCTGATGGGGAACGGTTCCTGGTGACGGCCGGCCCCGATGTCAAGCGCGACATTCGGGTCATCCTGAACTGGGCCAGCTTGCTGAAGCAGTGACGCCCGCGGCGAAGTCGCATGCCGCCTCGATGCGCCTCTCAGCGTGAGGGCGCGGTAGGCCGGCTCTGCGGATCCAGTTTCCCCAGCGCTGTCTGGGCGGCTGCGCGAACCATTGGATCCTCATTGTTCAGAAGCTCTCGGAGGCTCGAGACAGTGCCCTCGTCCTCGACGCCGATCCCGGTCAGGGCGTCAGCCGCAGCCATGCGAACGCGGGCGTAAGGACTGCTCAGTGCCGCGATCAACTCCGGGAGGGCGCGCCTCGCTGTGGGGCCCAGTTGCCCGAGCCAACGAGCGGCGTATTGTCGCACCTGTTCTTCATGGTTCATGATGCGCTGCCCGGCGCTCGTCTTGATTTCCATGGCGTTCATGTACTTCTGCCAGTCTGCCCCCCAAGAGCGTTGGAGCGCATCCCTGAACTCAACGTCCACGTACTGCACCCCTTCGATCAGGACCTGGACCGCCGCGTCATTGGAGGGATCGAGTCGTACGAGAGCGTAGGCGACGCTGATGCGGATCATGGGGTCGTGATGTGCGAGGCCTTGGCTCAGGAGGGGAATCGCAGCCATGGCCTCCGCGCCGATCGTCGCGAGGGCGTCAGTCGCCAACTGCCGGACCGTCGGGTCCGGATCCATCACCGCCGCGGCAAGGGCTGCGACCGCCTCCCTGGCATCGGCGCCATAGAGAGCCAGCGCATGCGCCGCTCCGGCCCGGACGTGCCAGCGCTTGTCATCTAAAGCCCTCAGACACGCGGGAACCGCCGCGGGTCCCATCTTCTGGAGTGCCTCGATCGACCTACGGCTTCTGTCTTGCGTCCCGAAGAAACCATAGTGGTAAAGGTGAGATGCCCCGAGTTCCTTGATCCAGTGAGTCGCTGGTCTCAACTCGTAATACGGCTCGTCTAGCCCGGAGGGCAACGAACAGGAGGCGAGGACGAGGGCAAAAGTCGGAAGGAGCGCTGCCCGCGCGGACCTCACCATGGCCGGAGAGTATACGCTGTGACGACCAAGGTGGTGGAGGGCGCGGCTCCCGGCGGCGGTTTGCTGGGCACTCTCGATCTCCTGGCTGCTCGTAGGACTTTACGCCGCCCGGCAGGACGTTGTACAGCGTGCCCGAGCCGGCGGGAGCCCTGATGGGGAACGGTTCCTGGTGACGGCCGGCCCCGATGTCCAGCGCGACATCCGGGTCATCCTGAACTGGACCACCTTGCTGAAGCAGTGACGCTCACTGCGAGCAGAGCCGGGTCGAAATCACCGAACGACGAGTGGCGCCAGCGGCGATTGTGGGACAACTCGATGTCCTCGATGACTTCCTCCCGTACTCGGCCGAAGCGGCCCAACCGCCGTGATCCGCGCGATGAGTCGAAGCCGCTGCGGCTTGCGACGGCTCAACGCCATCCGCTGGGACTCGAGCGAAGCTCTATGACCCTCTCCGCCGGAGCTCCCAGACGATCTCTACCGCAAGCGTGCGGCCCGACGCTGACGCCGTGATCCTACCCATGGGGGATGTGGCAGGCTGGCCGGAGGGGTTAGAATACAGGCAAGCCGTGGGGTCAAGACGAAGCTCGACCGTGTCACTCACAGCTCCCTGGGCTCAGTCGACCTCCTCGGCCGAACGGTCCGCCAGCCGAGACGCTTCAGGGGAACCACCGAGGATTCCTCCACTGAGGAATTGCGCGTGAGCGAAAAAACCGTGCCTGACATCTCTCAGATCTACCAGGCCTACCACGGCAAAGTGCTCGCGTACGCCGCGAGCCTGATCGGTCGTGACGGAGCGGATGATGTGGCCCAGGAGGTCTTCGTCAAGATCGGTCGCTCCCTGGAGACTCTCGCGGATTCCTCCAAGCTGACATCCTGGGTTTACGCGATCACCCTCAACACCGTGAGAGACGAGGCACGGATGCGCTCCGCCCGTGGTGCGCGTGCCCCCGGCGGATCCGGGACGCCGCCAAGCGGTAGGGAGGAAGAAGGGTCGTTTTCACGCATTCCGGACGGCAGCGCACGCACACCCGAGGAGATCGCGATCCGCAACGAGATGGTTGCGTGCTACCTCGACTACGTGAACGAGCTTCCCCGAAACTACTACGACGTGTACGTGCTCAGGGAGTTCGAGAACCTGTCCAACGAGGAGATCGCGAAACGCCTGGCGCTTCCCCTGGGTACCGTCAAGATCAGACTCCATCGGGCTCGCGCCAGACTCCACGAGGAGCTCCGCCGCAACTGCAAGTGCTACTACAACGAGCGGGGCGAGCTGATGGGCGAACCGAAAACGCGTTAGATTGCACGACGGGACTGGAGAATCCGATGTCTACGCGACCGCCGGATGAGCCAAGCGATAACTTCCTGATCTCAGCACGGCATTCACCACAACTCCACATGGATGCCCAGGCGCTTCTGGAGCAAGCGGAACAATCCGGCCCGTTAGAACTGGTCCAGGCAGCCTGCGCCACCATTCTTTTCTTCGCGGCCATCGAGGAAGCCATCAATATGAGGCTCTCACTCGAACGCAGGAGAGGTCCATCCGACAGTGTGATCAGCAAGGCTGCGGCGGATCTCGCAGAGCGTTCCGTGCGAGAGCGAATGATCAAGCTCCCGGAGCTTCTCAGTTCGTCCCAACTTCGATTGCGGTGGGAATCACCTCGTGTACAATCGCTGCACGAACTAATCACCGCACGAAACAGCCTATGTCATGTTCACGAGGTCCACGTGTCCGTACGATCGAATTCCACTGGCCTCCGGAAGGGTGTGCAAGACATGATTGCAAAGTTCGAGAAGGATCCCTACACGTGGCATGCGATCACAGTTCATCAGGCCCGCCTATACGGCAAAGCAGTCGAACAGTACGAGGCCGAGGTCGTCGATGTCGATCCAGAGAAGCAACTGACTCCAGGCGACATCCTCGAAGCGAAACCATGAACGAGCGCCCAGCCACGTGCAAAACGCGTTAGACGTGTTGATAAAGACTCCCGAAGATCAGTACCAGCGTCGCTCGCTACGACCGGTCCTCGGGACCATTCTCCAAGCTGCGAGGTTTACGTGCCGAAACGGACGAGGTCGAACCAGCGGTCAGATGCTGCAGTGACCGTCACGGGAGTTGCTTGGTATCGAGCCGATCAGTATCCACGACTTCTTGAAGCGGCCGTCGATGCTCCGGACTTGGAAGCCACTTATGATGAGTGGAGGAGATCCGCTGATCGGACGTTTGCTGAGATCGAGGCCCAGGGCATCGTGCTAAGCAAGGTCGAAGTTGATGTCGAAGACCTGATCTGTTGGTGTCAGGTTCGGAGGCGGCTCCTCAACGGTGCGGCACGAGCAGAGTACACGGCCGCAAAGCTCCGTGAAGCGCACCTCAAACGAGGTGAGTGATAACACGCCAACACGCTGCACCCGACGTCGGGCCTCGGGCTCGGCGCAGACTTCGCCCGCACGTTCGCTCGCCGCGGGTGAGCGTGGGCCTCAGGCACGCCGACGGCGATGGCCGCCTTCCCAGGTGGCGGATACGTCGATCTCGGATCGGATGCGCGCGAAGTTCGCCAGGGCTGTTGAATCCATGGAGAGCTTCCATGTTTGATCAGGCGCATCACGGACGGCTGCCTGACGGCATGAACCCGCCGGCGCCCCAGGCCCCGCCGCCAGCCACTTTTGGCCCCCTTCCAGGCAGCGGGCCGGGCCGGCCGCGGTAACTGTATCTCTCGCCCATCCTCCACCGTCTACACCTGTGAAAGGCGCCGGCCCGGTCCCGCAACGGACCGGCCTCATCCGAGGCATACCGCCGCCCCATCTCTTCGAGGAGATCGTCATGCGGCTATCACCCATCACGAACATCGCTGTCATCGCCCTTTTGTCGCTCCCCGCATACGCACAGAACAAGTACGTCGGCGTGAAGGCGTGCGCCCTGTGCCACGGTACGGAGCAGCAGGGGAACGCGCTCCACCAGTGGCGGAACACCAGCCACGCAGGGGCCTTCAGGACCTTGCAGACGCACTCGGAAAGTGAGCCCAGGAAATGCCAGGACCTGGAACTGTGGATCGTCGAGATCGGCCGTGGAGTGAAGTACGGCCTGCCGAAGCCGGCCGCGGAGTCGAAGGAGTGCCTGCCGTGCCACGTGACGGCATTCGGCGCCGACGCGCAATCCCTCGCTGAGTCCTTCGACCGGCAGGATGGCGTGCAGTGCGAGTCGTGCCACGGTCCGGGTTCCGCCCACGTGGAGGCACGGACCGGGAAGGACGAAGTGAAATCCCTGGATGGGCTCACTCGCTACGACGACGAACGCGCGATCAAGGCACGTTGTGTGACATGCCACGAAGGGACCTGCGGTGATTTCGACTTCGCCCGGATGTGGCCGAAGATCAAACACGCTTCCGCCGGGCGCTGACCCAACGTGAGATGGAGACCGGACAATGAAAAAGAACATCGGTGACACAGAACGTGTTTTCCGCGTGGTGATCGGGCTCGCGATCGTGTCCTTGGCGTTCGTGGGACCCAAATCGCCCTGGGCGTATCTGGGGATCTTCCCGGTACTCACGGGCGCGGCGGGCTGGTGTCCGCCCTACACCATCCTTGGCATCTCGACTCGCCGGACCGGCACGTAGTAACGCCATGCGTCCTGGCACAGGGATGCGCCTCGTCCGGACGCCACACCCGTGTTCGATTGGCGAGGCCGAGGAGCGATTCCTTTCAGAGCACCCCGAGTACGAGGATACGCGCGTCCTGGACGTCTTGCGAGCGCGGGAGTTCTCGCGGTTGGACGAGCAGGGGCACGTCTATCTCGATTACGGTGGCAGCAGCCTGTGCGCCGCTTCCCACGTGCGCCGGCACTCGGCGCTTTTGCTGCGAGACATCCTCGGGAACCCGCACTCCACCAACCCGGCCTCGATCCAGAGCGCGCGGCTCGTGGAGCGCTGCCGGCGCCGGATCCTCGACTACTTCCTTGCGCCCAAGGATGAGTACGCCGTCGTCTTCACATCCAACGCCAGCCAGGCGTTGAAGCTGGTCGGCGAGTCGTATCCCTTCGAGCCGGGCGACCAGCTCCTGCTCACCGTCGACAACCACAACTCGGTCAACGGCATCCGCGAGTTCAGCCGCGTCAGGGGCGCACGCACGCTCTACGCGCCGGTGGTCCCCCCCGAGCTGCGGGTCAACGACGCCGTGTTCGACTGCTTCCTGGAGGGCGCCGCGGCCGGCCGCCACAACCTCCTCGCCTTCCCTGCGCAGTCGAACTTCTCGGGCGTGCAGCACCCGCTCGGGTGGGTACCGCGGGCCCGTTCGCGAGGCTGGGACGTGTTGCTCGACGCGGCCGCCTTCGCCCCGTCCAACCGCCTCGACCTCTCGCAGGTGGGGGCCGACTTCGTCGCGCTCTCCTTCTACAAGATGTTCGGTTATCCCACCGGCGTGGGAGCACTGATCGCCCGCCGGGAGGCCCTGGAGATGTTGCGGCGCCCCTGGTTCGCGGGCGGGACGGTGGACCTGGCTTCCGTGAGGGCTGACCGCTTCGTTCCCGCCCCCGGCCCCGCGGCTTTCGAGGACGGGACAGTGAACTTCACGGGTATCCCCGGGGTGGAGCTGGGGCTGGACCTCGTCGAGTCGGTGGGGATCGAAACGATCCACCAGCGGATCCGGCTGCTCACCGGCTGGCTGATCGAAGAGCTGCTGGCCCTCGAGCATCGCAACGGTCGGCCGCTGGTGCGACTCTACGGCCCCGCCGGGACCGAGCGGCGTGGCGGCTCGATCGCGTTCAACCTGCTGGATGCCTCCGGGCGCGTGATCGATCTCCGCGAGATCGAGGAGAGCGCGGCCCGGCGGCGGATCTCGCTGCGGACGGGCTGCTTCTGCAACCCGGGGGCCGGCGAGGCCGCCCTGGGGCTGACGCGCGGGAAGCTGGAGCGCTGCTTCGCAGCCGGCGCGCGCCGGGTGACGAATGACGATCTGCGCCGATGCGTCGCCCCGCGTCCGGCCGGCGCAGTCCGGGTCTCGCTCGGCCTGGTCTCGAATCCAGCCGACATCCGGGCCTTGCTTGAATTCGCGCGCGGGTTCGTGTGCTGACCGGCTGCCGAGCAAGGAGTACGGGAGGCTCGGCCTCGAGCCGCACCTCCCGTGCCCCGCTCTTCCCCGTTACTGGATCGAGACGGCGACCTCCGTAATGCTCGATGCGGCGTCGAAACCGTAGCCGCTCTTCTGGGCATCCACGACGCGGACGCCGTAGGTGCCGGGCGCCTGCATTTTGGACGTCTTCCACTTCACCACGACGTTGCCACCGGTGTCCGAGAAACCTTGCAGCGATGTCACGAGCGCCCCGGAGGAGTTCCGGACCTCGACGAACACTTGCGCGCCCGACAGTCCCGCCAGCGCGGCATCCACCACGTGGGCCTTGATGCCGACCGTGGCCCCCTTGAGGAACACGCTCGACGCGGTGCCGAGGGCTCCGGTCTTGGTCACCGTCCAGGTGGTGAGTGCGTCGGTGCGCAGATCCACCGCGGGCGGCGCGGGCGGCGTGCCCCAGGTGGTCGAGGCCATGACGTACGGCGCGGCCATCCCCGTGTTCATCCACGCGTCGAGCAGGTTCACCCCTTCGGCGCCGAGAAACGCGTTCTGCCGAGTGTTGGCGAGGTAGAGGAACTGGATGTATTCCCACGACGTCGGCTGATAGAGCAGGTCGATCGTCGCGTAGACGGCCCCCACGGGCGGGTGCAGTGTGATGGTGTCGCGGTAGTCGAAGACGCCGCCGGGGCCCGGGCCGCCGTACTGCGTCGCGGGCACGGGCAGCGCGTTTCGCCGCTGCGCTTCGTCGTAACTCATCCCGTAGGGCGGGATGCGGTTGTCCTTCATCACGGTGTTGTTGACCACGAAACGGAACGTCTCCAGCGCCGCGCCGGGCGGGGCTGCCGCGAGGTCGCCGAGCGTCGCATCCGCCGTGCCGGTAAGGCGGTCGTAATTCAGCGGCATCGATGTCGGGTACCCCAGAGCCACGAGCTGGCGTGCCCAGTCGGAGGTCATCCCGTAATGAGCCTCGTAGATCTTCGTCTCGGGATCATCCAGGTCGAGGATCGTCTGGACCTGCCGCGCCACTCCGTCGAGCGTCACGTCGAGAGTGCCGTAGCTGCCATCCTCGCGTAGGAGCGCCCCGGAGACGTCGTGCCACTTCACGTTGAGCCACATCCGCCGACCCTCGGGATACCCCGAGAGCAGCTTGTGGCCAGTGAGGTTCACGATGCCGAGCGCGTCCCCGCTCACCTTGAGCGACGCCGCCTCGGCGAGCTGCTTCAGCGCGCGTGTCTTCCCATCATTGAGGGCGGCTGTCTGGACGGTCGTGAGCCCGCCCCCCACGCGCAGCAGACCGCGCGCGTCGAGCCACAGGATGGCGTCGGGCATCCAGTAGTTGCCACCCGTCATGTCGTGCAACGGCAGGTCCTTGCGCACCGGCGGGTTCTTGTTGCATCCCTGACCGGTCACGGGGCGCAGGTGGCACGTCTGGCAGGTGAAGTAGCGCGGCGTGCCATCCGCGTAGTTGCCGCCAGTGCCCGCCACGACGGCGCTGTCGTAGGCTGCCTTGAGAGCACCCGTCTGAAGATCGGACGGAAGGCGCGTGAAGTCGGACACGAGCGTCCGCGAGACCTGGCTGGACCGATGTTCGCTGAACGTCCGCTCCACGATGCCGTACAAGTACGGGAAGTTGTTGAATGCCGCCTTCGTGTCAACCGGCGCGCCGGGCACGCCGCTGAATGTGCCCCCAGCGAGCGGCCGCTGCGCGCCGTTGTTGTGCGCGAGGTCGCCCACGGCCGGGTTCGACACGTCGTGGCAGGTGCCGCAGAGGTCTGCCGAGCGGTGGAAGATCGATTTCATGAACTGATGACGCGCCATCGCGTCGCCGTAGGGGCCCAGCTTGTCGCTGCCGCCCCACATGCTGTACATGCCGCCGCCGTAATAGCCTGCCGGCGGCATGGCGCCGTCGTTGGCGACGAACGGAGGCTTCTGCACGCCGATCCACTCGCTGTCGTCAGGGTTCGTCAGCTTGTGGCAGACGTCGCAGGAGACGCCGTCGGCGTCGCTGGGGGCGAGGGCCGAACCATCGGTGGGGGTGGAACGACCGCCGAGCCATCCCTCCGCCGTGTGGCAGCGGATGCAGAGATCTCCCGCCCCGTCGAAGTCCTGTTCCGCAACGGCGACGGTGGCCCAGAAGATCGGATCGCGGGTCGCCTGGGCCATCATGCTTCCGCGCCAGTTGTGCGCAGGCTCGTACGTGGTGTTGTACCCGCCGTGGCAGTTGTCGCACTTGTCCGGCGACTCGATGTTGCCGACGTCGCCCGGCTGGGATCCCGGCTGCTGCACTTCGGTGGGCACCGTCAGGGCGGCATGGCCGATTCCCCAGGCGACACCCACGAGCAGGCTCAGGACGAAAATGCGTCGTGGCTGCATGGGATCGAACCCTCCTCTCCCCTCCCCTCGAGTCCCGGCGTGGCGGTGAGGAGCGCGCGATTCTCTCGCGTCCCGAGGCGGGGGTTCTGCGGGAGGACAAGGGGGAAGGCGTTACGCACTGGCAAGTGCAGCCTCCGTGCCAACCGATCCTCGCGGGCGAGATAGGCTTCACCGGCGGCAACGGTCCTAAGAGGCAGCTCGGGTGCGTGTCTGTCCCCACCCGGATGTGGTCTCTCGCGCCGCGCAATTTGGCGCATTCATCGGCGAGTCCCGGCCGGCCGGGATCCATTCTCCGCGATACGTCCGGGAGCCTATCCGAAGATTGACTTGGGTCGCGCAGCCGTGGGTTGCGGCAGCGCCGGGCGCCTTCGTGTTATGTGGAATACGCGGCATGGGGAGGACGCGCTACGGGGAATGCGCGAACTCGGCGAACCAGTTGGTGATCACGATGAGCTGATCGCGGCCGGTCTCCTTTTCCAGGCGCTTCACGGTGATGAAGCGTTGCCCGTCGGGCGACACGTCGTAGCTGCGCGGTCTCAGGCTCAGCCCCTTCTCGCCGGCTTCGAACAGCCGTACCGGCGTCCCCAGCACGGGAGCCGCCCCGCTTTCGACCGGCACCGCCATCAGCGTGTCCTCCACGCGGTAGACGATCTCGTCGCCGCGACGACTCCAGATCGGCTGATTTCCGCCGTTCACCGATACTTGCCACTTCCCCTCGCCGCTCGGAAACCTCGCCAGGTAAACCTCCGGTTTCCCCGACTCATCTGATGCATAGGCGATGAACCGCCCGTCGGGAGAGACCCGGGGGGCCCACTCTCCCGCCTTGGTCTGGATGAGGGCGGAGGGTGTGCCGTCCTTCCCGATCGGCCGAACCCAAATATCGCCCTTCGTCTCGTTCGACTGGACTGCGTACACCAAGTACTTCCCATCGGGCGAGAAGACGGGGGTCGCCCCGTCGCCTACCGATTCTGGCATGCCTGCCCCGTCGGCCGCCTTGATCATGATCTTGTCCTGCTGCATGTAGGCGATGCGGTCGCCGCCGGGCGACCAGGCGGGGATTCCGTCCATGCCGGTCTCGAACGTCAAGCGTGTTTTCGTCCCCCGAGTCACGTCGTGTACCCAGACATCCCAGTTGTCGCCTTCGTGCGACTGGACGGCCACGTGATGCGCGTCCGGCGAGAGCGATACGAACAGCATGTCAGGCTGCGGCTGTCCGACCAGCTCCTGGACCTCACCCTTGCGGTCAACCCACGCAAGCTGCTGCATCCCCGAGCTCCCCCCGAGGATGCAGACCAGCGTGCCGTCGTCGGACACCGACGGCATGTTCCCGCCGGGGACGACGAGAAATGCGTCGCCGGTCGGCTCCAGCTTCGAGAGCGAGAACGGTAGAGCCCAGATCCCTTCGTTGTCGGGCTGCCTCCGGAACAGAATGTGCCCCGTCGGCGAATAGACGGCGTGCCAGATCTCCTGTTTCTCCAGTCGCAGGAGGAGCTTTCGGGCACCGCCTCCCCCGTCAACCAGGGCGAGCGTGTCGGTGCCTGCGTCTTTTCGGTGGACGGTGAAGATCACCCCCCTCTTGCCCGGCAGCCACGAGGGCTCGTGGAAATGATCGTCTCCGAGGGCCGCGTCCGCCTCGAGGATCTTGTGGGGGTCGCCGCCGCGCGCGGGAACTTCGTACAGCGGGCTGCTCCCCGTTGAGAAGACGACCGTCCCGTCAGGCGCCCAGCTCGCGCCGACTCCGCGCGATACCGAATCCGGCAGCTTCGAGATGACGCTGCTCTCACCGCCCGCGACCGCCACCTTCCTCATCCTGCTCTCGGCGAAGTAGCCGATCCACTGACTGTCGGGAGACCAGAAGGGGTCGCCAGCCCCCTCGGTCCCGGAGATCTCACGCGCCTCCAGCTTGTCGAGCCGGCGGATCCAGAGCCGGTCCTTGCTCACGTAGGCGGCGCTTCTTCCATCGGGAGAGATCGCGTAGGCGGGCCCGCTGGCGAGGGCCGGCACCGATAGCTGGAACTTCCTCAGTGGCGGTTCCGGCACGGGCTTGAAGGACCAGGCGGCGAAGGCAGCCAGGGCGGCGGCTACCACCGCTACCGCCGACGCCACGAGCGGGCTCCATCCGCTACGGGACGCGGCCGGCGACGCCGAGGGTTGCTCGATCGTTCGGCCGGCGAGGACGTCTCCAAGCATGATGCGCGCTTCACCGATGTCGCGCAGGCGGATTCTCGGGTCCCGTTCGAGACAGCGTTGCAGCAGCCTGCGCACGGACACGGAGAGACCGGGCGGCAGCGATCCCCACTCGACCTCCGCGCGCAGGACGCCGGCCAGTGTGTCCGATACCGTCTCTCCGGTGAACATCCGTGTCCCCGTGAGCATCTCGAACAGGATTACCCCGAAGGCCCAGATGTCGCTCCGCCGGTCCACCGACCTCCCCTTGGCCTGCTCCGGGCTCATGTAGCCGGCGGTGCCGAGGATCACGCCGAGCCGTGTGGCGGCCGCGGTAATGGTGGGAGACATGGAGACATCAACACTCCCGCTGGCCGGATCCGCCTCGAGAGCCTTCGCCAGCCCGAAATCGAGGACCTTCACCGTCCCCTCGGGGGTGATCATGACGTTGGCGGGCTTGAGATCACGGTGGACGATCCCCTTCTCGTGCGCCGCCTCGAGCCCCTCGGCGATCTGCAGCGCTATGTGCAGCGCCTCTCCCACGGTCAGCGCCCCGGAGTCGATCCGGCCGGCCAGCGTCTGTCCCTCGACCAGCTCCAGCACCAGGCAGCGTGTGCGGCCCGACTCCTCGATCCCGTAGATGGAGCCGATGTGGGGATGATTCAGCGAGGCGAGCACGTGCGCTTCGCGCTCGAAGCGGGCGAGGCGCTCGGGATCACGGGCGACTTCGTCGGGAAGGACCTTGAGGGCAACGGCGCGCTTGAGGCGCGAGTCGGTCGCGCGGTAGACCTCTCCCATCCCTCCCGCCCCCAGAGGGGCGATCACTTCATACGAGCCGATGTGGGTTCCAGGGGTGAGCGGCATGCGGGCCGCAGGTTACCAGATGTGGTGTCAGCGTGCCGCTGATTCCGGCACCCCGATCCCCACCACGTGGCCCAGAGTGCGCACCACCAGCAGGCCGTTGGAGGCGGCCGGCGTGGCCATCACGGTCTCGTCCATCGCATTGGTGGCGAGCAACTCGAACGACGGCCCGGCGCGAAGGACGTACACCTCTCCCGTCTCGCTGGTGAAGTAAAGCCGGCCGTCGGCCGCGACAGGTGAGGCCGCGAACGAGACGCCCGACTCGCCGATGCGGGTCTGGTACACCTGCTCGCCGGTGTCGGCGCGGTAGCAGGTCAGCAGGCCGTTGTTGTTGATCAGATAGAGGTGGCTCCGATAGAGCAGCGGCGTCGGGATGTAGGTGCCGCCGCGCGGATGGCTCCAGGCGATCGCGTCGCTTTCATGCAGCCCCTCGCCAAGCGTCAGGTCGCCGCGGTGACCGGGCTTGACCGCGTAGATCGGACGCACCGGCGGGTAGCCGGCGGTGATGAAGACCCGTCCCTCGCCCACCACCGGCGTGGCCACCACGACCTCGGAGTTCGGTGCGAGCGTCCAGAGAAGCTTGCCGTCGCGCGGCCCGTAGGCCCGGATGATGCGGCCATTGGTCACCAGCTCGTCCCCGGAGGACGCGGGCAGGATGTTCGGCGTGGCCCAGGTCGAGGCCTCGTCGCGCGCGACGCGCCAGACCTGCTCCCCGGTGCCGATCCTGTAGGCGGCCGCGAAGGAATCCTTCCTGCGATCTCCCTGGACGATCACGAGATCACCGTGGAGGATCGGCGAGCTGGCGTGCCCCCACTGAGCGCTTCCCGACTGAGGGTCGTTGCAGTCGAGGATGCCGATCTCCTGCCGCCAGAGCTTGCCTCCGGAGACGTCGTACGCCGCCAGCAGGCCGACCGCTCCGAACAGGACCACCACGCGCTTGCCGTCGGTAGCGGGAGTGGCGTTGGCGAGGCTCGACTTGAGGTGCCGCTTCACCGTCGGCGCGGCGCGGAGGACCTCGCGCTCCCACAGGATCGCGCCTGATCCCGCATCGAGCGCGTACAGCCTGAACGAGTGTTCCGATAGGTCGTCAACCGACGTGCCGTCGCCGTAGATGCCGGTGCGGAATGTCTTGTCGCCCGACGCGCTCACCGCCGTCGTGACGAAGATCCGATCCCCCCATACGATCGGGCTGGAGAGCGCGATGCCGGGGATCGGAGTCTTGAAGCGGACGTTTTTCCCCGTCTTCAGGTCCCAGCGCAGAGGGATGCCCTGACCATCGCCGATTCCCGAGCCCCCCGCCCCGCGAAACTGCGGCCAGGGACGCGGCTCGCCGCGCGGACCGATCTGCTCCTCGATCGGCGCGGCCGCGGCCTTCAGCGGCTGAGGATCGGAAGTCACGACACCCAGCTCGGTCACGTCGCCGTCGCGGTTCAGCTCGGCCCACTCGATCAATCCCGCGCGACCCGCGAAGGTCACGGAGGCGTCTCCCGCGGCCGTCTCGAAGTAATCCTCGGCCACCGGATCGAGGAGCATCTCGGCGGCGCCGGCACCCGCCAGCGACAGGCCGCGGTCCTTGACCGCGACCACCACCTCCACACCCTGATTGGTGCGGTATCGCCCGGCGCAGGCGGCGAGCCGCTCCGGCGCGACCGCAAACGGGATTCGCTGCATGGGCGCCCCGGGGGCGACGGCCGCACCGGGCGTCACGGGAGCGCCGGCGAGCAGCTCCTGGAATTCGCGCTTGCCCGCGGACTCCGACTGCTTGCGCGCCGCCTTCAGCTCAAGGGGCCTGATCCGGCCGGTGGCGAGAGCGGCGCGCGCCAGATCGAGATCGCCGCGCTCGAGAGCCACGCTCAGCGCGTCGGCGGCATCGCTCGCGCCCCGTTCGAGAAGAAGGCGGGCCAGGGCGAGGTGGCCTCCACCGAGAGCCGCCTTCAGAGGCGTCGTGCGGAAGAAGGTCTCGCGCGCGTTCACGTTCGCGCCCCGGTCGAGCAGAAGCTTGACGATCTCGTCATGACCGCGCTCGGCGGCGAATAACAGAGCCGTCTGGCCGTACCGGGGCGCCGGCGCGTCAACCGGGACGCCGGACTCGAGCAAAGCGCGAACACGCGCCAGGTCTCCGGCCCCGGCCGCCTCGCGCAAGGCCTCGCCGCCATCGCCGGCCGGCGCGGCGGCAGCGCTCGTGACGAGCATCAAAGCAAGGAAGAGCTGTAGGAGCACGATGCACCTCTCGTGATGGCGGTCTCGAGTGCCAGTGTGGATGGAAGCGCCACGAATCCCCGAACTTGTACCCTCCTCACCGACTGTTGTCAACCTCGGCGGGAAGCGGGGTGATGGCACAATATCTGTTGTCACGGATAGAGGGGGATCCGCGCTGATGGCACCGCCCGCACCGTCCATCGGACGATGCGGGCGGGCCTACTCAGCTCGAGATCGAGCCGTGAATCGGGTCGTCCCGATCAAGAAGCGCGCTTCGAGTACTGAGTGACTGCTTTCACGTACCCCTGCGCCGCCGCCGGCACGGGCACGGCGTGGCCGACGAGGATGTCGCGGGCGGGCACTTCCTTGCCGTAGAACTCCCGGGCCGCCTTCTCGTCGTGGTTGATCACCGTCCCCTTGAGCGCGGCGCCGAGAAAGAGTCCCCTCGAACGCGACCATGAGAGGATCTCGGCGTGAAGCTGCAAGTCGGTGGCCGCCTGCGCCGTCCGGCCGACGGGGCCGGCGACCGCGGAG
>JAWPNA010000104.1:0-4240 GCA_045402695.1 Acidobacteriota bacterium | reverse complement strand
GAGGCTGGGCGCCGAGCTGAGAGCAGGGAGCAGGGGACGGTGGAACAAGATCATCACTTACGGTGCCCATCCCCACGCCGAGATCCGGATTGCATCGCTGCAGACCAGCGAGCAGGGCGTCGGCCTCGTGCTGGAGGCGCCCGAGGGGCGGTTCGAGCTGACCTCCCCGCTGCTGGGCCGGTTCAACGGATGGAACGTGACGGCGGCGGCCGCGACGGCGCGCGCCATGGGGATCGGATGGGACGCGATCATCAAGGGCGCGGCCTGCCTGCGCTGCGTGCCCGGCCGGATGGAGAAGGTCGGCTGTCAGGAGTTCACCGTGCTGGTGGACTACGCGCACAAGGAGCAGGCGCTCAAGAGTCTCCTGGAGTCGGCGCGGGAGCTCACGCGCGGGCGCGTGATTGTCGTGTTCGGATGCGGAGGCGACCGGGACAGGACCAAGCGTCCTTTGATGGGAGCGCATGCCGCGCGGCTGGCCGGTCTGGTCTTTGTGACGTCGGACAACCCGCGCAGCGAGAAGCCCGAGGACATCATCGAGGAGATCCTCGCCGGAATGACCGAAGAAGAGAAATCCTCGGGCCGCGTCACCGTGGAGCCGGACCGCAGGAAGGCCATCGTCGCGGCGATCGGGCGGGCGCGCGCGGGAGACACCGTCGTCATCGCGGGGAAGGGACATGAGACACACCAGATCATCGGCGACCGTGTCAGCCCCTTCGATGATCGTGCCGTCGCCCGCGAGGCACTCCAGGAGGCCCTGGGCACCGGGGGGGTCGGGGGCGCGAAGGGGCATGATGCCTGAGCTCACGCTGGAGTCGATCTGCAAGGTGACCGGCGGATCGCCGGTGGGCCCTGGCAAACTACTGCCCTCCGGGTACTCCATCGATACCCGCACGCTGAAGGAGGGGGATCTCTTCTTCGCCATCATCGGGCCCAACCACGACGGGCACCGCTTCGTGGGAGACGCCATCGCGAAAGGGGCGACCGGGCTGGTCGTGTCGGACCCCGAGGTGATCCCGCGCCCGCCGCAGGCGACGGTGCCCGCCATCGTGGTGCCCGACACGCTGCGCGCGTTGCAGGATCTGGCCGCCTTCGCGCGGCGCGGCATTTCCGCGAAGGTGGTGGCGATCACTGGATCGAGCGGGAAGACCACAACCAAGGAGATGACGCGCCATGTGATAGAGGCGGCCTTCCGGGTTCACGCCTCCCGGGGAAACCTCAACAACTTGTACGGATGCCCCCTCTCGATTCTGGAGATGGGGGACGAGCACCAAGTCTCGGTGCTGGAAATGGGGATGAGCTACCACGGGGAGCTGGCCCGTCTCGCGGAGATCGCCGATCCGGACATCGGTGTCCTGACCAACGTGACGGGGGCGCATCTGGCCCACTTCTCCTCGCTGGACGATGTGGCCGCCGCGAAGGCGGAGCTGTTCGAAGGGATGCGGGACAACTCCATCGGTATTTTCAACAATGACGACGAGAGATGCCGCCGCATCATGGCGACCTTCAAGGGATATGGCTTCACTTTCGGCATCGACCGCCCCTCGGATCTGACGGCCGCCGACTACCGGATGGATGGGCTCGACGGTGCCTCATTCGAGGTCCGCCACGCTCACAACGGCAGGTCGCACCGTGTCCACGTGAGCACAAGGTTCACCGGCGTGCACCACGTGTACAACGCGCTCGCGGCGCTGAGCGCGGGATACATGCTGGGCATCGACCTGGAGAGCATGGCCGCGCGCCTGACCAACCTCGCGCCGCTCGTCATGCGGGGCCAGGTAGTGCGGCTCAAGGAGTCGGTGCGGATCCTGGACGACTCGTACAACTCGAACCCCTCGGCCATGAGATACGCGCTGCAGGTCCTGCGCGAGGCGTCTCCCGCGGCGGCGGGAGGCCGCAAAATCCTCGTCTTCGGCGACATGCTCGAGCTGGGTGAAGGCGAGCTGAAAGCCCACCGCGAGTTGGGCCCCGCGATCTCGGATTGCGGCGCCGACATCGTCGTGACCGTCGGAAAGCTCGCGGGCGCCGTGCTTCCGGACGCCGGCGGGATCGAGACTCACCGGTTCAAGGAGTCCGCCGAGGCGGCCAGGTTCGTTGCGGAGCTGGCACGGCCCGGCGATCTGTTCCTCGTGAAGGGGTCGCGTGGCGTAGCACTGGAGAAGATCGTGACGGCGATCAAGCAGCGGTTCGGAGAGGAATGAGACGGAATGCTGTACCATCTGCTGTATCCGCTGCACGAGACGATCAGCGCCTTCAACGTCTTCCGCTACATCACGTTCCGTTCGGCCCTCGCCACGCTCACCGCGCTCATCCTGTCGCTGGGATTGGGCGGCTTCCTCATCGAGAAGCTGCGGGAGCTTCAAGTCGGCCAGCATATCCGCGAGGAGGGCCCCCAGTCGCATCACTCCAAGAAGGGCACGCCGACGATGGGAGGCATCCTGATCATCATGTCGGTCGTGATTCCCACGCTGCTGTGGGCCGACCTCAGGAACGCCTTCGTCTGGATCGCGCTGATCGCCATGGTCTCCTTCGGATTGATCGGCTTCGTCGACGACTACCGGAAAGTCACCAAGCGCCGCAACCTCGGCCTCACCGCCAGGGCCAAGCTCGCCTGGCAGGTGATGGTGGCTGCCGCGATCGGTGTGGCGCTGGTGCAGCTCGCGCACATGGGGCTGTTCACCACGCGCTTCTCTCTTCCTTTCATCAAGAACTGGACTCCCGACCTGGGATGGTTCTATGTGCTGTTCATCGTCGTTGTGATCGTGGGAGCGGCCAACGCGGTGAACCTGACGGACGGACTCGACGGCCTGGCGATCGGCTCGGCGCTGGTGGCGGCCGCAACCTTCGCCTTGCTGGCCTACGTCGCGGGCAACGCGGTGGCGGCCAACTACCTCGGCATCATCAACGTCAAGGGCTCGGGGGAGCTCACGGTCTTCTGCGGCGGACTGGTCGGGGCGAGCCTGGGTTTCCTCTGGTACAACTGCAACCCGGCCGAGGTGTTCATGGGCGACGTGGGCTCGATGGCGCTCGGCGGAGCGATCGGCACGGTGGCCGTGCTCACCAAGCAGGAGGTCCTGCTGGTCCTGGTGGGCGGGCTGTTCGTGCTGGAAGCGATGTCGGTGATCATCCAGGTGGCGTCATTCCGTCTCACGGGCAGACGGGTCTTCCGCATGGCGCCGCTGCACCATCACTTCGAGCTGATCGGCTGGGCCGAGCCCAAGGTGATCATACGGTTCTGGATTCTGGCGATTCTCTTCGCGCTCATGTCCTTGAGCACGCTGAAGCTGAGGTGACCTGGCCATGATGCCCGACACGATGCCTTGGAAGACAGCCGGCGTGATGGGCCTCGGCGTGTCGGGAATCGCCGCCTCGTGTCTTCTCGCCCGGCGTGGCGTGCGCGTAATCGCCTGCGATGACAAGCCGCTCGCCCAGCTCACCGGCGAGGCGGCGGAGCTGCACCGTCTCGGCGTCACGCTGCGCTGCGGCACCGGTGGCGCTGACGTGTTCAAGGGCTGCGACGTGGTCATCGCAAGCCCGGGGGTGCCGGCCTCCTCGCTCCAGCTTGCTTCGGCGCGCGCCGCGGGCGCGACAGTGATGGCGGAAGTGGAGCTCGCCTCGAGATTCCTGAGCGGGGAACTCATCGGCATCACCGGCAGCAACGGCAAGAGCACGGTGACGGCGCTGATCGGGGAGATCCTGAAGACGGCGGGAATCCCCGCCCGTGTCTGCGGCAATTTCGGTACGCCGTTGACGGCGGTGGCGGAGGCGGACCTGGCGCTGCCGCCGTCCGAAGCCCGGATCGTGCGCTACGTGGTGGAGCTCTCATCGTTCCAGCTCGAGGGGATCGACACGTTGCGGCCGCGCATCGCCATCCTGCTCAACCTCAGCCCGGATCACCAGGACCGCTACGCGAGCACCGGCGACTACTTTGCGGCGAAAGCGCGCGTTTTCATGAACCAGATGGGAGACGACATCGCCATCGTGAACTGGGACGACGCGCCCTCGCGCGAGCTCACCGAGCGGCTGGCGGCCCGCCTTTTCCCCTTCAGCCTGACACAGGATATGGAGGAAGGCGCTGTGTCGAGCGGCGGCAGGCTGGTGCTGCGGCGGCAGGGTGAGGAGGAGGCATTCATGAGTTCTTCCGAAGTGCCGATCCCCGGCAGGCACAATCTCGAGAACGTCCTGGCCGCCGCCGCAGCCGCGGCCCACAGCGGCGCCCCCTCCTCGGCGATCGCGAAAGCGG
>JAWPNA010000290.1:0-6992 GCA_045402695.1 Acidobacteriota bacterium | reverse complement strand
TCCCGCGAAGGCATCTCCTTGTTCGCGCCTCGCATGATCACGGTGACCATCCCGAAGGACAAGATCCGGGAGGTCATCGGCCCCGGCGGCAAGATGATCCGCTCGATCGTGGAGAGGACTGGCGCCAAGATCGAAATCGACGATGACGGCCGCGTCGAGATCGCTTCCGTGGATGAGGCGTCGGCCAAGATGGCGCTCGAGATCATCACCGAGCTCACCACCGAGGCCGAAGTCGGCAAGTCGTACATGGGCAAGGTCAAGAGGCTGGTCAATTTCGGCGCATTCGTCGAGATTCTGCCGGGCCTTGAGGGGCTTCTCCATGTATCGGAGATTGCTCCATACCGGGTGAACGACCCGCACGACGAGCTGAACGAGGGCGACGAGATCATGGTGAAGGTGATCGACGTGGATGGCGACCGGGTCAGGCTCAGCCGGCGCGCTTTGATGGCGGAGCAAGCAGGCGAAAGCGCGCCAAGTGCAGGCGAAGGGAGCGAAGCCCGCCCGGCGCCGGCCCACACGGCCGCCAGCGGACGGCCTGCTGGTGTGCACCGCAGCCAGGGCCAATCTCACGAACGTGACCGTGGGCAGGGAGGCGGCGGGCAAGGGGGCTTTCGCCGCCGCCGCCGCTAGCTCTGAAGCAGAAGATGGCTTCCGGCAGCATCATGGCTCTGCCGGGAGCCTTTTGACACGCATTCAGGTCAGAGGTTCAGGCTCTTGACCTTGTTGATCAGCGTATTGCGATGAATTCCAAGCTTTCGCGCTGCGAGGGATCGATTGCCCCTGTTCTCCTTGAGGGCCATCGTGATGTAACGCTTCTCGAACTCCCGCAGCGCATGATCCAACTTGATCTCTCCTCTGACCCACTCAGCGATCAGCTTCTCGAGTGCGCCGGTCACCGTATGTCACCTCTCTTCGCGGGAGAACCTTCCCCCACGAACGGCTCATGAGTTGATGAAGACCTCCGGACGGGAACCGCGTCCTGGTGTTGCCACCAACCTTGCATTGGAGAATCGGCATCTTACCACAGCATCTACCACGGTCAACAAGAATTTTCACTGCACGAACCTCAACAACGACCAACGCTTGTTCCTGCTGCGCGCCGCCCGCGCCGCGGTGGCTGCGCATCTCGATGGAGGCATGGTTTCTCCTGCCGCTACCATGACGGGGGAAGCGTGGGTTCATGCTTCACGCGGTGTTTTCGTGACGCTGAGATGTCACTCGGAGCTGCGGGGCTGCATCGGCGTCATCGAGGCGGCGGAATCGATCGGCGAAAATGTCCTGAGGTGCGCGATCCTCGCGGCGACCGAGGATCCACGCTTCCCTCCGTTGACGCGCCAAGAGCTGCCCGACACGCGATTCGAAATCTCTCTGCTGTCAGCCCCGCGTCCCGTTTCCGGCCCGGGAGATGTGCGTGTAGGAGATCACGGAGTGATCGTCACGAAGGGACGCCACAGGGGCCTGCTGCTCCAGCAGGTCGCCGTAGAGCAGGGGTGGAGGGCCGAGGAATTCCTCGAGGAGGCCTGCAGGAAGGCCGGGCTTCCCCGCGGGGCCTGGAAGGAGGCTGGAGTGCTCCTGGAGGTCTTCAGCGCCGAGGTGTTCAGCGAAGATCTCGCACAGTCCTGACTCGCCGGCTCAGTGCAGGATAACCCTGTCCCCCAGTGCCATCTCGCGCGTGGACAGGACGATCTTGCCGGTCGCGGTGTGCTTCTGAGTCTGTAGGACGACGATCTGGCCCAGAATCGTTTGCGCGAAGTCCGCCGGCTCCTGTCCTTCGGCGCGGTGCCGCTCCGCCCTTGCCTGCTCCCCCTCGATATAGCTCTCTGTGGATGAGAACTGCACTGCCCCACCCCACTCCCTGAACACCGTCAGAACGTCTCCCGGGCGAAGGCCGCTGTCGGATCCCATGTCGATGTTCACGAGGTCACCATCGGCGATTGCGGCCTTCTCAGGGAATGAATCCACGATGTAGCCGGCATTCTCGGTGGACAGATGCACGCCATAACGGCGGAACTCAACCGGCGTGGCGATTGGGATCGGAACCTCCTCGTAGGCGACGAGATGCATTCCGACCTCGATCGCGTCGCAGCTCTGCACGATCTCGGCTGTCGCGCCCCTCTCCTGAAGTGCGATCACCTTGAGCCGCCCGACCCGCCGCACCCGCTCGCCGACCTGTTCGTCGAAGATGGGGTGGGGCACCACGCCCGTGTGAACAAGGATCGTGAACTCATCACCGGGGGTCAGCTTGGCGTCCATCCCCTTGTTGAGGAAGACGATATCCCCCTCTCCGAGGATTGTGCGGGATCCGTCCTCCCGCTCCCTGATCTGCAGGTCGGGCTCCTCGTAGGAGTCCAGAATGTAGCTCGAGCAGTTCACGTCGATCTCATCCGCAATCGGCGAGAGCACCGGTGCCGCCGGAGCGGCTGTCTTCGGCGTCGCGGATGACGCCGTGGCCGCGGTCGCCGGCCTCTCGGGCTCGGTCGCCTCGGCGATGGGAGGCTGGGTCATCTCGATCGCCGGCGGTCCTGCTTCCCCGATGACCGTAGGCTTGCCAGGGACAAGAAGCGGATCGCCGGGGTAGATCCAGTGCGAGTCGGTGATGTACTGATTCACGTCCCAGATCTGCGGCCACAGAAACGGATTCTCGAGGTACTTCCCCGAAAGATCCCACAAGGTGTCCCCGGGCACGATGACGTGCACTTGGGAACCCGCTGGAAATGACTCCGCGCTGGGCGGTTCGTACGGGGTCCAGTGGTCACCCACGATCTTCCCCTGCCTGGGGGGATGATGTGGGCCTGCCGGATGTTCCACAGGGGCGACGGCCGCCTTCCCGGTCTTGTCCTGATCGGCCCTTTCTTCCCGTGCCGTGACGGGAGCGACCCATGGAGATGAAGCCACGGCCATCATCAAGAGGCCAGTCACGATCCGAGACACATTCTGGTTCTTCATCAGGCGCCTCCTGCGCGACGCATCCCGGTGCCGGCCCGTGCGCCTTCCCGGGGAAATCGTTTCCTTCCAGTCGGTTCCAGTCAATCCGGGGGTAACCACCAGCCGGCCACTGCGACGGTGCGGGAATATATGTGGTAGGTGGAGCCGAGGCAAGGCGTCGATTACCGCTGGTCCGACGCCTTCAGATGCGCGATCTGCTGCCGGGCGACCGTGGCCGCCTCAGTTCCCGGGAACGCCTCGGACACGGTCCTGAAGTTGTCCATCGCCTGGTCACGCTGCTCGAGAGCGAGGTGCGCGAAGGCGACCTTGAGGAAAGCGAATGGGACTTGGTCGCCGAAGGGGAACTGGTCGATGACCAGGCGATAGGCGGCAAGAGCCTCCTGATATCGGCCCATCTGGAAGTAGGCCTCACCAACCCCGAACTGCGCGTCATCCGCGAGAGCATCCTCTGGGTATCCCGACACGATCTGCTGGAAGGCAAGGAGCGCTTTCTCCGGCATCTTCTGGTCGAGCAACTCCCTGGCAGCACCCATCAAATGCGAAGGCTCGGCGGCACCGGCGGTCAATATGTTTCCGGGCGTCGATCCTGGTGCTGGAGTCGCCGGCCGCTTCATCGCGGTTGCACGGCCGACCTCGCGCGGGACTTCGGTGATCGGCTCCGAGTACACCACACGGGGCGTCTCGACAGAGAGCGAAACGATCTCACCCGAACCGGCGGTTTTCGAGGGCAGAGCCACGGCCGGCCGTTCTGAGACAGGATGACCCAAGGTTGTCCGTTCCGCCTCCTCCTTTGCCTGACGGCGGACGCGTGCTTCGGTGAGATCCTTGCGGAGCTGGAAGTTTTCCTCCTCGAGGCGGCGCACCTGCTGACTGAGGTTCTGCACGGTCCGGCGAGTCGCGCAGCCGGCGGCCAAGGTAGCGAGGCCGATGAGCGCGAGAGCAAGGCCAATCATCGAGCGGGCCGCAGGCACTGGGCGGCGGGAGATCATCGCCGCGCATCATAGTCCGGCCTGTCATCGAGTGTCAAACTCGCAAGAGTGATCAGCCGAGATCGCATAGAAAGTCAGCGCCGATCGACCGTAGGTCACGGTGCGGGCCGGCGAAAACGTGCGGGATGATGGAGGCTTCGTTCCCGACGCGTGCTCCACGATCAGGATCGTCCTGTCTCCGAGCAGGCTGGAGCGGCCGAGCAGCCTCAGTGCGCGATCCAGTTCCCCACCCATGTAGGGGGGATCGAGGAACATGATGTCGTACGCGAGCTGGTCGCGCCGCATGGTCAGGACCGCCTCGCGCAGATCACCGGGAATGACGCGGACCGTCCCGGCCTGTTCCACCAGATCCCCGGCTCCATTCCGCACCAGGCTCAAGTTCCGGCTCAACAGGTCCAGCGCGGCGCGGTTGTCCTCGACGAAGGTCACGTGGCGCGCTCCCCGGCTGAGAGCCTCGATCCCGACCGCCCCGGTGCCGGCGTAGGCATCGAGCAAGGCGGCGCCGCGCACACGCTCGCCGAGGATGTTGAACAAAGACTCGCGTACGCGATCCGCCGTCGGACGCACCTGCTCGCCCGGCATCGTGCGCAGACGCCGTCCCCGCCACATGCCGCCGATCACCCTGAGCCGCCCCGTCATCGTCGCGCCCGCGTTGCCTCGCAGTCACCCGGTGCCGGAAATTGCCCGTCTGACGCGTTGATCCGGCCATCTTGCTCTGGTAGAATGTTTTGCCAGTCGCATGATGTCTCCACTCCAAGGGGAACGACCAACGCCGCTTGACCTTCCGCGATCGGCGGGCGTCTCCCCTGGCGCCAGCGCTCCCAGGAGCGCGCCGGGGGCCACTGTGCACTTTCGCATGCTTCCGCCGAGCCCGCTGCGGCGCTCGGGGTCGCCATGACACGCCGCAAGCCGGAGACGAAGGTGGATCTCCCGATCCACAAGACCGCTTGGCAGCCTTCGCTGCTTCTCGGCCAGATCGTGCTTGTCTCCTCCCGAAACAGCCAAGGGGAACCCCATGCGGCGCGCAAGAATTGGGTCACCATGGTCGCTTCCGACCCGCCGATGGTGGGTGTGTGCTGCCGGCTCTCGCACAGGACCGCGATCAACATCCTGGAGACCCGCGAATTCGTGATGAACATTCCGGGAGACGATCTGGTGGCTCGCGTGTGGAACGCGGGCGACGGAGTCGGCGCCGTGGCCGAGCCGTCCGACTCCCCGGCGTGGACTTTTCTCCCTTCCACGCGAGTCGCTGCACCGCGGGTCCAGGAATGCCGGGGACACATCGAGTGCTCGCTGGAGTCGATGAAGCGCTTCAACCAGGATGAGTTGATCTTCTTCGGTCGCATCGTGGGCGCCTCGATGGATGAATCGCTCCTCAAAGGGCCGCCCGAGGATCGGTACCGCGCCCTACGCGCTCTAGTGTACCTGGAGAACGGACTTTACGGTGTTGCCGACGGCGCCCGGAAGCCGCCCTCGTGAGCGCCATCGCCGGTTTGTTCACCGTCTGGCGAAACACCCGCCTCGTGGTGATGATCTCTGTGACCGCGGCCATCCAAGCCGCCGCGATGATCGCATTCAAGTGGATCGTGCTCCTCCCCGGTGTCACCGACGTCAGGCCCGCCGCCGTGTTTCCGGTGGTCTTCTCTATTCTCTTCGGGCCGTCGGCTGCCTGGGGCGCGGCGATTGGAAACACCATCGGGGACCTGTTCGGCACGTTCGGACCCGGCACTTTGATAGGCTTCGTGGGCAACCTCTTGTACGGTTACATTCCTCACCAAGTGTGGGCATCCTGGCGCACGACACCGCCCCGCATGCGTACCGTTGGAGATTGGACGATCTTCAGCTTGGCCGTCGTGGCCGCGTCTGCGGCCTGCGCCCTGACCGTGGGATGGGGCGTTCACCTGCTAGGCCTCTACCCATTCCCGTTCGTCGCAGGGATCATCCTGGCCAATAACATAATCCTCAGCGTCGTGCTGGGGCCGGCCCTTCTGAAGGCGCTGGAGCCGCGGGTCGCCCGGCTGAACCTGCTCTACACCGACCTTGCCGGCCCGCAAGAGAACGCCACGGCGAGGCGGGTCCTGCCTCGCGTGGCCGGGATAGCCCTCGCGGTCATCGCCCTGGCCGGTGTACTTTCCGGCTACTCCGCCTGGGCCGCCGAGGCTCCGGGTTCCACGGTCACCCTCACGGTCACGCCATTCGTTCTGGGGGTCCTCCTGATGACCGTGCTTCTCTGAGGAAGGCCGCCGTTCTTAACAGGGTGATTCCTCCGGGCATCGGCGTGGCCAGGGCCGTCACCTCGACAGTCTCTGGGCCTCCATGTTGTAGAAGAACCGCGCCGTGATCCCTTCAGACTCCTTGGGAAACTCCTCCGGAAGGGCGGGCAGAGGATTAGAAGCCTCCAGCGCGAGCGTTGCGCACGTGTCGAACGCGGGAGTCCCCGAAGGGTCCTCCACCGTGATACCGGTCACCGTGCCATCTCGATGGATCCTGAAGCGCACCGTGACAACGCCTTGGAGGCCGGCCCGCGCAGCAGGGGGCCAACCCTGAGTCCAGTTCGCCCAGATGACCCAGTAGATCTTCCGGGCATAGGGGCCCCAGTCGAATCCCGGCGTGTCGAAGGAGAGCCCGCCCAGCGGCCCGCTCAGTCCACCTACCGGATTGTCGTATTTGAGCGGAGGGCCGCCGGACATGCCGAGCGACATCTTTCCGAGCGCCTGCCTCAGGCCGCCGGTCCGACGGCGGTTGACTCCGGCTCCCTGGGCTCCCTCGCGAGGCACGAGGAACCCCGATTCCCCGTCGCCGCCGGCCTCCTCTCGTTCTCCGGGCGCGGCCTCCTCGCCGGACTCCATGCTGTCCGCTCCGGACTGCCCGGGCGACCCCTGCGGTGTCGAGGGCCGAGGAGAGGGCGCCGTTCTTTCGGGGAAGGGTGGCGCCACGAAGCGGTTCAGGTTGTTTCCCACAGCATAGGGATCGTCGTTTTGCGGCGGAGGAGCCGAGTTCGGCCTGGGCTCGGACCTCCTCTCCCGGCCTGCATCGCCGAGAGCGAGGGAAGCGATC
>JAWPNA010000186.1:0-5742 GCA_045402695.1 Acidobacteriota bacterium | reverse complement strand
ACCAGGTCCGCGTGATCTGTCCGGGCAAGGGCGGGGGAGGCTGCGGCTCGGGCGAGAGCAAGCCGCACCACTCTCATCACTGACGGGCGGCGTGATCGGCGGGTTTTGACTGAACCGGAGGCCTCCGATAACATGGGTAAGAGATGTCCAACTCGAGCGGCAAGCCCGGCGCGCGCACCAGCCTCGACGCAATATTCCGCCCGCGCTCCATCGCCGTCATCGGCGCCTCCCGCGATCGCACCTCCATCGGGCGCGAAATCCTCCACAACCTCCTCGAGTACGAGTTCAACGGCACCGTTTTCCCCGTCAACCCCAAGGCCGCCGCGGTCCACTCGCTGAAGTGCTATCCGGACATCGGCTCCATCCCCGATCCGGTGGACCTGGCCGTCATCGTCGTGCCCCGCGCGGCCGTGGCGGGCGTGGTGGAGGAGTGCGGCCGCAAGGGCGTGCGCGGCGTAGTGGTCATCACGGCCGGCTTCAAGGAAGCCGGAGGCGACGGCCTCAGGCTCGAGGCGGAGCTGCTGGAAAAGGTACGCGGCCACGGCATGCGGATGATAGGCCCGAACTGCATGGGCGTGATCAACGCCGACCCTCAGGTGCGCATGAACGCCACTTTCGCCAAGGCGATGCCCTCGGCCGGCCTGGCGCCCGGAAAGATCGGATTCATCTCCCAGAGCGGTGCGCTGGGCGAAGCGATCCTCGCCAACGCGCGCGACATGAACCTGGGCATCTCGATGTTCGCCAGCACGGGCAATAAAGCGGACATCTCCGGCAACGACCTTCTGGAGTACTGGGAGGAGGACCCCGATGTTTCGATCATCCTCATGTACCTCGAGTCGTTCGGCAATCCGACCAAGTTCACGCAGATCGCGCGCCGCATCACGCGCAAGAAGCCGATCCTGGCGGTGAAGGCGGGACGCTCGGCTTCGGGGGCCCGGGCGGCCGGCACGCACACAGGGTCGCTCGCGGGCCTCGACGTCGCTGTGGAGAGCCTCCTGGAGCAGTGCGGCGTGATCCGCGCCGCGACCATCGAGGAGATGTTCGTGTTCGCGCAGACATTGAGCAAACAGCCCACACCCGCCGGCGCTCGGGTCGGCATCGTGACCAACGCGGGAGGCCCGGGAATCCTGGCCGCGGACGCCTGCGAGAACCTCGGCCTCACGCTGCCTCGCCTCTCCGCCGAGTCGCTCTTGGCGCTGCGGAAAGTCTTGCCCCCGGAGGGCACCCCCGCGAACCCGATCGATCTCATCGCGACCGCTGGCCCGGAGAGATACGAACCGGCGGTGCGGATCGCGCTGGCCGATCCCGGCACGGACTCCCTCATGGTGATATTCGTCTCACCCATCATGATTGACGCGCACGCCGTCGCGCGCGCCATCGTGGCCGGAACCGCCGGAACATCCAAGCCGGTGGTCACATGCTTCATGGGCAAAGTGGGGTGGGAGGAAGGGATCCGGGAACTGGAGAGACACGGCATCCCCGTCTACCGCTTCCCCGAGCTGGCCGCCGAGGGGCTGGCGGCCGCCGTCCGGTACCGCGGCATCCTGTCGCGTGAGGAGGGCCGTGCGGTCCGGTTCGATGTGGACCGGGACAAGGCCTCGCGCCTCCTCGCCGAGGCATCCGCCCGGCGGATGACGATGCTGGGATTCCTCGATGCGGTGGAGCTGCTGGCGGCATACGGGATTCCCTCCGCGCCCTGCCGGACCGTCTCCTCTCCCGCCGAGGCGATCGCGTTCGGCCTGGACGTCGGCTATCCGATCGTTCTCAAGGGGGATTCCCGGGCCTTCTCTCACAAGAGCGAGCTCAAGGTCATCCGCCTCGATCTGCGCAACGGAGACGAGGCCGGAAGCGCGTACAAAGACCTGCGCAAGACGCTCGATGGGCTCGACGCCACGGCCGGGATCATCGCCCAGAAGATGATCAGGGGCGGCAAGGAGGTCATCATGGGCGTCTTTCACGATCCGCAGTTCGGATCTCTGTCCATGTTCGGCCTGGGCGGGATCTACGTCGAAGTGCTGAAGGACGTCGCCTTCAAGGTGATGCCGATCACGGACCGGGAGGCCGCCGACATGATCCGCGCGATCCGCAGCTACCCGCTCCTCTCGGGTGTGCGCGGCGAACCCTCCGCGGACATCGCGAATCTCGAGCAGATGCTGCTGAGGTTGAGCCAGCTCGTCTCCGAGCAGGACCTCATCGAGGCGCTGGACATCAATCCCTACATCGTGAGCGAGGCCGGGTCGCCGTCCATGGCCGTGGATGTCCGCGTGAAACTCAAGGCGTGACCGTGGGATCAACGCCGAGAGTGCGAGACCCCCGGGCCGCCGCGGCGATCCTGATCGGGCTCTTGGCGGGCGGAGCCACCGGCTGTCTCACGCGACTGGAAGGGCTGGGTGTCCCCGATCCTGCGGCGCGCTCGCTGCTTGCTGCCGCCACCATCACGTTCGCCAGCGACAACCACCTGTACCTGGCGCGGGGGGACGGCACCTCGGCGCGACAGGTGATCGAGGGCGGCGCTCTGGGATCCGGCGGCGCCATCTTCATGCCAGCGCTGACGACGGACGGGACGCGCCTGCTGTTTCTGGGCGCGAGGGATCTCGATGTGCGCGACTCCACGGGACGGGATCTCTCTCTCAACATCGTCGACCTGAAAGGCACGCGCATCACGCAGTGGCGCAGGGTGCTGCTGAAGCGTCTCGTCCCGCCCGGCCCCGGAGGCAGGCAAGAGGTTTCCGCGGCTGCCGGCGCCTCCTGGTCGCAAGACGGTTCCCGCATCGCCGTGGGGCTCAACCGCGAGGCCACGGCGGGAGGTGACGCCGTCGCGATCTTCGACGCACGAGGGACGCCCACGAATATCTATCTCCTGTCCGGCCGCGATCTCGCTCGCGTGGGTTCGCCGAGCTGGCAGGCCGACACGCGCTCGCTTTTTCTGGGATTGAGCGGGGACGAGATCGACGGGGGGATCATCGCGCGCCTTGACCCGGGCGGGGCCGGGACGGATTTGGCACTCACGGATCTCGGGCCCGGATTGTATCCGGCGCTCGATCCGGGAGGCCGCCGCATCGCCGTCGTGGACGATCACCAGGGTCAGTGGGACCTCGTGATCCTCAGCCTGGAGGGAGCCGTGATGGATCGCGTCACCAGGCCGGGCGGCCGGGGGCTGAGTCGCCCTTTCTGGTCGGCGGACGGCCGCTTCCTCTACTATTACAGCCTGGCATCCACCGGCCCTCTCGGGCTGGCGACGGTCACGGTCCTGCGGTGCCTCGACACGCAGACCCGGCAGGTGTTCAACCTGGCGCGCGTCAAGTAGCCGCCATGCGGCGGGGGCCGCACGCGACGCGTGTGGTATAGTCCGGCGTCTCCGGAGGATTCCCCGTGAACGGTCGAGCCGTGTTCCATGCGACGACCATCCTGTCGGTGAGGCACAATGACCAGGTCGCGGTAGCCGGCGACGGGCAGGTCACCCTCAACAATGTCGTGATGAAGCATGGCGCCAGAAAGATCCGGCGTCTGCACAAGGACTCCGTTCTGGCCGGATTCGCCGGCTCGGCCGCCGACGCGTTCGCGCTCTTCACCCGGTTCGAGGGCAAGCTCGAGGAGTTCCGGGGGAACCTCGAGAGGGCTGCTGTCGAGCTGGTGAAGGACTGGCGCACCGACCGGGCGCTCAGGAGGCTCGAGGCGCTGCTGATTGCCGTGGACGCGAAGCGCTCCTTCCTGCTGTCGGGCACGGGCGATCTGATCGAGCCGGACGATGGACTCCTGGCGATCGGATCGGGCGGGCCTTGCGCGCTGGCGGCCGCACGCGCCCTCGTGCTCCACAGCAACCTACCGGCTTCAGGGATAGCGCGGGAAGCGCTCAAGATCGCATCGGGAATCGATGTCTACACCAACGACAAGATCCTGGTCGAGGAGCTGTGATGGTCTACTACATGCCCGGCGAGACGCTCGTGTCGGACAAAGGGGTCCGGCCCGTCCCGGGTCTTGCAGGGGCCAGGGACGGGCAACTCACCCCCAAGCAGATCGTCGGTGAGCTGGACCGCTACATCGTCGGCCAGGGGCGGGCCAAGCGGGCGGTGGCGATCGCCCTGCGCAACCGGATACGCCGGCTCCGGCTGTCGCCCGAGATGGCCGAGGAGGTGGCGCCCAAGAACATCATCATGATGGGGCCGACCGGCGTGGGCAAGACCGAGATCGCGCGGCGGCTGGCAAAGCTCGCGCGCTCGCCCTTTCTGAAGATCGAGGCCACGAAGTTCACGGAGGTGGGATATGTCGGCCGCGATGTGGAATCCATGGTGCGCGATCTCACGGAGATTGCCGTGGACCTCCTCCACCAGGAGCGCGCCGGGGATGTGCGCGACCGCGCCGCACGTAACGCCGAGCAGCGCCTGCTGAACCTGCTCCTTCCCGTCCGCGGCACGGCTCCGCACGCGCCGGGAGCCCCGGATCATCCGGACGCCGCCCCGCGGGGGGAGGAAAACGGCGAGGACTCGTACGCCAGGACGCGGGAAATCCTTGCGAGGCAATTCGCCGAAGGGAAGCTCGACGACAGGATCGTGGAGATCGAAGTGCAGTCCTCGGCGGGGGGCATGCCGCTGCGCATCTTCTCGCAGCAGGGAATGGAGGAGATCAACTTCAACCTGAAGGAAATGATGCCGGGGTTGTTTCCCTCAGGAGGACGGCGCCGCCGAATGACGGTGGCTGAGGCGCGCGAACACCTTCGCAAGGAAGAGGAGGAGAAGCTCATCGACATGGATCAAGTGACGCGCGACGCCGTGGTTCGCGTGGAACAGTCGGGCATCATCTTTCTCGACGAAATCGACAAGATCGCGGGCCGCGGCCAGGCCGGATCGGGCCCCGACGTGTCCCGCGAAGGAGTCCAGCGGGACCTGCTGCCGATCATCGAGGGCACCATCGTCAACACCAAGTACGGCATGGTGCGCACCGATCACATCCTGTTCATCGCCTCCGGGGCCTTCCATGCCACCAAGCCGTCGGACCTGATGCCCGAGCTGCAGGGGCGCTTTCCCATCCGCGTCGAGCTGGATGCGCTCGTGAAGGAGGATTTCGTCCGCATCCTGACCGAGCCGGAGAATGCGCTGGTCAAGCAGTACGTCGCGCTGATGGGAGCGGAGGGGATCGAGCTGTCTTTCACGTCCGATGCCGTCGACGCGCTGGCCGACTTCGCGGTGCTGGTCAACGAACGGACGGAGAACATCGGGGCGCGCCGGCTGCACACCATGATGGAGAAGGTCTTAGACGATATTCTCTTCGAGGGGCCGGACCTGCCGTCCAGCCAGCAGGTCATCAACGCCGAGTACGTGCGCCGCAGGTTGTCCGGAATCGTCGAGGACCAGGACCTCAGCAGGTACATCCTCTGAGGTGGGGATGTCCTTTCGCCGCGCCCTGCTGAGACGCTTTCAGGTGGTTCCGCCGTCAAGCACCCACGCGCGGCCCCGTGTCATGGACCGGCCCGCGCCCGCCTCCGGCGTCGCGGCCGTTCTTGTCGTGCTGGGTGTCGTTTTCGCGGGGGTGTTCGCGGCTGAGGGGTGCGGCAAGAAAGGGCCGCCGCTGCCGCCGCTCAGGACGGCGCCGGAAAAAGTGTCGGGTCTGCGCGTTCGGCAGGTGGGAGACAGGCTGGTGCTGTCGTGGGGGCGCCCCCCCGCCCGCGGCCACGGGTGGGCCCCGGGCGCCCCCGCCCGGGTGGGAATACTCAATAAGCCCCCCCACCCCCCGCCCCCGCGCGCC
>JAWPNA010000305.1:0-29221 GCA_045402695.1 Acidobacteriota bacterium | reverse complement strand
CGGTAGTGCGGCCCTTGTAAGCCGGCAGGCCGTGCTCGGGCTCAACCCTCACGTCGGGGTTCTTCTTTCTCACGAAGTCCCTCACCAGCTTGGCGACTTTCTTCTCGTCCATGTCGGGCACGAGCCGGCACGAGATGATCGCCGTGGCCCGAGGTGGAATGATCGTCTTGACGCCCGGACCCTGGTACCCACCGGCGATGCCGTGCACCTCGAACGTGGGCAGGCACCAGATCCGTCTCATGATCTCGATTGGATCGGTCACGCGAAGCGACTTGAACAGGTGGTCCTTCTTGAAGCCGGCGGTCGAGAAGCCGCAGTGGCGCAGATCCTCGAGCTCCTTCTTGGTGGGCGGGACGACGTCCTTGTAGAAGCCGGGAATCTTCACCTTGCCTGTCCTGGCATCCACGCATTCGGAGATGAGCTGACAGATCTCCGTCACCGGGTTGCGCGCCGCGCCGCCCGTGACCCCCGAATGCTGATCGGTCGCGCCGGTTTCCAGCGTCATCCGGAAACCCTGAAGCCCTCTCAGTCCCGCCGGGCAGGCCGGCCGCGCCCGCGAGACCCAGACGGTGTCCGAGACGATCACCGAGCCGGTCCTGAGCCGTTCCTTCTCGGCCCGGATGGTCGTCTCGAAGCTCGGGCTGCCGATCTCCTCCTCGCACTCCCAGAGGAAGTGGATGTTCACTCGAGCCCCGCTCTCCAGTGCGCAGCGCGCCCCCCATAGCGCCGTGAGGGCCGGCCCCTTGTCATCCGTCGTGCCGCGAGCCAAGTAGCGGTCTTGGTCCTTGGTGAAGCGGAACGGCTCTGTGGTCCAGCCGTCGCTCATCTCGGCGGGCTGGACGTCGAGGTGGTTGTAGACGGTCACCGTCGGCCAGGAAGCGTCCCGATGAAAGATGCCGTGCACCATCGGATGGCCCTTGGTCTCGATGACGATGGCCTGCCCCCCCATGCGGCGGATCAGGTCGGCCGCGTAGGCGGCGACGCGGGCGCAGTCCTCCTTTCGCTGCGGATCGCTCGAAATGGTCGGAATCTCAACGATGTCGCGCAGGGTGTCTTCGAACCGGACGCGCTGCGACGCCGCAAAGTCGAGAAGGGACTGCCTCTGAAACTCCATGACGATCTCCTCTGTGAGTGTCTGGGGGGTATCTTCCGGCGCGGAGCATAGCCGCCGACGGAGCCCGGGTCAATTCCCACGCAGGGCGCGCCCTCTCATCGAATGGGAGGCCACTTTCATCCGATTGCCGCACACCTGCATGCTGCACCAGCGCCGGGCCCCGTTCTTCGTCGTGTCGTAGAAGTAGAGGATGCAGCGGGGGTTTGCGCACCGGCGCACGAGAGAGAGGTCGTCCTCACAAAGCAGTTTGCCCGCGGAGTCCGCCACGGGGGCGAGGATCTGGAGTGAGCCGCCTTGGATTGGCTCGGGGCGCCTCTCGAATCGATTGCCGGCACGCACCAGACGATCGTATGTGGCACGGCTCCGCAGAATCCGGTTGAGGGTGTCGAGAACCGGCGCGGGGGCCGGTCTGCCCGCCACGATCCGATCCAGCATCAGTCGCAGCGCGGCGCGCAGCTCGAGCGCCTCGCGCAGGAGACCGGATTTCCGTGTCGCGGCGATCTGGATCTGTCTCGCGGCGCGCGCGGCTGCCGGATCCAGCGTTCCGGACTCCTCCAGCCAGGCGACGAGGTCCTCGAAGCGCCGCAGAAGGTCGACGGCTCCCGCTCGTCCGACAAGCTGTGTGTTGACGAAGTCGAGGCATAATCTATTGCCGATGAAGAGGAAATTCTGCCGGACGTGCTTTCCGCTCACCTTTGGACCTCCTCCTGAAACCTCCGGGCTTGACTAACCATCTAAGCATGAGTTTAATGGTTAGTCACATTTTGTCACATGGCGACGCTGGAGAACAAAACCGGCGCCCAGGTGGCGAACAACATCAGAGTCTAACCCAGCGAAGGAGGACAGGAAATGTCGGTCAACGACACACGGAGCCACGCACCGAGGCCCGGCCACGTGGGGATCAACGTCAGCGATCTGGACCGGTCCGTCGAGTTCTACGGACAGACGCTCGGGTACCGCAAACTCGGCGAGGGGCGGCACCAGGAGAGCCGTTACGCTTTCCTTGGTGACGGAAACGACCTGATCCTGACGCTCTGGCAGCAGAGCACGGGGCGGTTCGAGAAACGGCGGCCGGGCCTGCATCACCTCTCGTTCCAGGTAGGGACGGTCGAGGATCTCCAGCGAGCCGAGGGGCGGCTGCGCACGCTCGGCGTGCGCTTCCAGTATGAAGGAATCGTCGCACAGGCTGAAGGACTGCCTTCGGCAGGATTGTTCTTCGAGGATCCCGACGGCACGCGTCTCGAGATTTTCACCCCGCAGGGAGGCTCAGCCCGAGCCCTCCCAGTGCCCGGCGCCCCATCGTGTGGGTTCTTCTGATCTGAGGGCAGGCGAAACCGGGAAGGAGGAGCACGATGACGCGCCGGTACCATCCGGGGGAAGTCGCTGTGCAGGAGCGGGCGGGCGTTTTCGAGATGGCCCGCCGCGTGGGCGGGATGATCCACGCGTCGATCCCGCCGGCCGCGCAGGAGTTTCTCGAGAGCCTGCCGATGGTGATTCTTGGATCGGTCGCGGCCGACGGCCGGGTCTGGGCCTCGGCCGTGGCCGGGCGGCCAGGCTTCCTGCGGGCCCTCGATGATCGCACGGTGCGTGTGGAAGCCTTGCCCTCGGCGTCGGACCCGCTTCATCCGAATCTGAAGGCGGGGGGGGAGGTCGGGATGCTCTTGATCGATCTGGCGACGAGGCGCCGGATGAGGATCAACGGCACGTTGGAGGCGGTCGATCAGCACGGCTGGCGCGTGCACGCCAGCCAAGTCTACGGCAACTGTCCCAAGTACATCCAGGCCCGCCGCGTCCTGGAGAACTCGGGCGATGCGGCCCAGGTGTCGGGATCATCACGAGGTGAGGTCCTCACCGCAGGACAGAGGGAGTGGATCGGCCGCGCCGACACATTCTTCATCGCCAGCCACGACTTCGAAGGAGGCGCCGACGCTTCACATCGAGGAGGCAACCCGGGTTTCGTGCGGGACGTGAGCGAGAGCCGTCTGGTCTGGCCGGACTACTCCGGCAATATGATGTTCCAGACACTCGGCAATCTCGTCAGGAACCCTAGCGCGGGGCTGCTGTTCGTCGACTTCACGGACGGTTCCATGCTGCAGGTCGCGGGAGCGGCCCGCATCGTGTGGGAGGAGGACCGGATATCGAAGCTGCCCGGAGCGGAACGCCTGGTCGAGTACGACATCGCCGACGTGATAGAGACACGGGCCGCCCTGCCGCTGCGCTGGGGGCCCGCCGAACTGTCTCCATTCAATCCAGCCTGAACCGCCCACATCCATCCGACCGGAGGGCCGTTGGCGATCCTTTCCCGACCTGACATAATGGCGCCGGCTTGCCGCCGTCAGGTTGGGGGAGGTGCTCTCTGGAGACCAGCAGATCGAGGTTCGAGCGCGCCTGCATGCGCCAGCCGGTGGACTGCACGCCGATCTGGATCATGCGCCAGGCGGGCCGTTACCTGCCCGAGTACCGCGAGGTCCGGAAGGAGCATTCCCTCCTGGAGATCTGCAGGACCCCCGAGCTGGCGTGCGAGGTGGCGCTGCAGCCGCTGAGACGGTTCGACCTGGACGCCGCGATCCTCTTCTCGGATCTGCTAATCCCGATCAGCGTGCTCGGCCTGGAGTTCGACATCATCGAAGGACGGGGTCCCGTGCTGGCGCGCTCGGTGAGGGACCGGGAGGCGGTGCGGGCCCTGCAGCCTCCAGGCGATCTGCGCGAGCTGGAATTCGTGGCCGAGACCATCCGACTCATTGGAGCGGCCCTGAAGGGCCGCGTCCCGGTCATCGGGTTCGCCGGTGCGCCGTTCACCATCGCAAGCTACCTGGTGGAAGGCGGGCCCACGCGGGAGTTCCGGCAGACGAAGCTGTTCATGTACCGCGATCCCGAGGCATGGTCCGATCTCCTGGAGCGCCTGGCGGATCTCGTCATCTCGTACGCGGATCTGCAGGTCAGGGCCGGGGCGGCCGCGATCCAGATCTTCGATAGCTGGGCCGGGTGTTTGAGCCCGGCCGACTACCGGCGCTTCGCCCTCGAGCCGACGCGGCGTGTCTTCGATGGGCTGAGGCGGTTGGGCGTGCCGGCGATCCACTTCGGCACGATGACCACCAGCCTGCTCGACCTGATGGCGGAGGCCGGCGGCGATGTCCTGAGCGTGGACTGGAGGATGCCCCTGAGCTTCGTGCGCGAGCGGTTCCCCGATCGCGCTCTGCAGGGGAACCTGGACCCGATCGCGCTTCACGCCCCGCAGCCGATTCTCGAGAGGATGATCGACGAGGTGCTGGTGGAGGCCGGCCGGCGCCCGGGGCACATATTCAACCTGGGACACGGCATCCTGACCGAGACCCCGGTTGAGAATGTGACTTTTCTCGTGAGGACTGTTCATCAGAAGACCCGCGCCACCTCAACCACCTGATCGACCCGCCTCCCGCTCCTCGAACAGGAATGAACAGAAGGCCCACGATCCTCTTGACGGCATTGGGAGACCGGCGTATAAAAGGATGCCCCCGGTCACCCGAAAAAGGCTGCTGCCCCTGGCCACGACCGCTTTTGTATTCTGGCCGGCCGTTCCGGCTCATTGACGAGAGGAGAATCGCTTGAAAGCCGATCGCCGAGGGATCCCTGCTTCCAAGGAACCCGCGCAGGTCAATCGAAGGTCTTTTCTTGGAGCCATCGGAGCCGGTGCCGCCGCCACCGCGGCCCTCAAGGCGCTGGGAGCGCCGGCGCTGGAGGGTGGAACGGTCCAGGCGGCCGAGGTCGGGCCCCAGACCAATGAAGCGCGCGCGGACGCGGCACTGCAGCATCGCATGGATATGGCGCAACTCGCCCACGATCGGCCGCTTCCGAGCCATCCGAGCAACGGTGACGAGGAGGACTACCCCTACATCGGCAACTTCAGCAAGGGGCTGGCGCACAACGGGCTGGGCGAGGTCGACGGCGCAGCCTACGCCGCGCTGCTGGCCGCCCTCACGAGCGGTGATGCGGCCGACTTCGAGGCGATCCCGCTGGGTCCAGGAGGGCGCAAGCTGACCAACCCACAGGCAGGCCTCGCCTTCGATCTGGAAGGGGCGGACAGCCACCATCTGGCCGTGCGGCCCGCGCCTCGCTTCGACAGCGCCGAGGAAGCCGGAGAGATGGCCGAGCTGTACTGGATGGCGCTGCTGCGGGATGTCAGCTTCAATCAGTACCACCATAACAAGCTCGCGCAGGAGGCCGCCGAGGACCTCTCCAACCTTTCTGACTTCAGAGGCCCCAAGCAGGGAGGTGTTGTCACGACCGACACGCTCTTCCGCGGGATGACGCCAGGCGATCTGGTGGGACCCTACGTCTCGCAGTTCATGCTGAAGGACATCCCCTACGGATCCCTGACCATCAACCAGCGCCAGCAGACCGTGCTGTCGGGCGTGAACTTCATGACCGACTTTTCGAGCTGGCTCGCGGTCCAGAACGGCGGGACCCCGGGGGGGCTTCCCATCGATCCAGTGCGGCGCTACATCAGGAACGAGCGGGACTTGACTCACTATGTCCACGTGGACGCCCTGTACGAGGCGTACCTCAACGCCTGCCTGATCCTTCTGGGGCTCGGCGCCCCGGTCGATCCAGGAAACCCGTACGAGTCGTCCGGGAACCAGATCGGCTTCGGCACGTTCGGCGGGCCCCACATTCTCAGCCTCGTGACCGAGGTGGCGACCAGGGCGCTGAAGGGGATCTGGTACCAGAAATGGTGCGTGCATCGGAGACTGCGTCCCGAGGAGTTCGGCGGGCGTGTCCACAACCACCTCACCGGAGCGGCGGTCTACCCGATCCACTCCGACTTGCTGGTTTCGGGCGTGCTGGAGAGGGTCAACAGAAAGTACGGCTCCTACCTGCTTCCGCAGACATACCCTGAAGGCTCCCCGACGCACCCGTCCTTCGGGGCGGGCCATGCGACAGTGGCCGGCGCGTGCGTGACGATCTTGAAGGCATGGTTCGACGAGTCGTGGGTGATCCCGGATCCGGTCGTTTCCAACGGCGAAGGCACCGCACTGCAGCGTTACAGGGGAGCCGACGCCGGGGAGATCACGGTCGGCGGCGAGCTGAACAAGGTGGCCGCCAACGTCGCCAACGCGCGCAACATGGCCGGGATCCACTGGAGGACCGACTACTCGGAGTCAGTGCAGCTTGGAGAAGCTCTCGCGATCAGTATCCTCGAGGAGCAGAAGGTCACCTACAACGAGACGATGTCGTTCTCGTTGACGAAGTTCGACGGGACGACGATCACGATCTAACAACCACCACTCCGCCAGATGAGCCGATCAACGCCTGGGGTCTCCTCGGGTTGATGCGCTCACGGGACCATTTCCTGTAGAATCCGGCGGTCGTGGATGCCGCGGGCCGGTCGTCGAAGAGGTTGCGAACGCATCAGGCAGGGTGGCTGTCGATCACCCTCGCCGCGGCGGCCTGCGCGGCTCCGGGCAGCGGCAGCTCCAAGTGAACGCCGGCCCGCTCGCCGCGCTTCTCATCAGCCTGAAAGTGGCCTTCTGGGCCACTCTGGTCATCCTGCCTCCGGGAGTGCTGCTGGGTCTGCTGCTGGCCCGGCGGGACTTTGCCGGCAAGAGCGTGATCGAGACGTTGACCTCCCTGCCGCTTGTGCTGCCTCCGACCGCCATCGGCTACCTGCTCCTGCGGCTGCTGGCTCGCCATGGTCCTCTGGGCCAGGGCATGCTCGGATTCGATCCGGACCTGCTGTTCACATGGAAGGGGGCGGTCGTGGCCGCGGCGATCATGGCGCTGCCGCTGGTGGCGCGCACCGCGCGCGTGGCGTTCGAGCAGGTCGACCCTCGGTTGGAAGGGATGGGGCTCACGCTCGGTCTGACGCCCGCGCGGGTTTTCCTCCAGATCACGCTGCCGCTGGCGGGCCGGGGGATCGCGGCGTCGGCCCTGCTCGGATTCAGCAGGGCGCTGGGTGAATTCGGGGCGACGATCATCGTCGCGGGAAACATCCCGGGCAAGACCCAGACCCTGGCGCTGGCGATCTTCAGCGACATCCAGGTCGGTGCCGACCGCGAGGCGATGGTCCTGCTCGGCATCACGGTGCTGCTGGCCTTCGCCGCGATCTGGATCGTGGAGGTCCTGCTGCGCCGGGAGCGTGCCGCGCAATGAACACGACGTTCGTTCTCGACATCCAGGTGCCCCTCGACCGCTTTACGCTCTCGGTGACGTGGGAAGCCTCCGAGAGATCCCTCGGGATCTTCGGCCACTCGGGCGCCGGCAAGACCACGATCCTCGAGGCGGTGGCGGGGCTGCGCCGCGACGCGCGCGGCATCATCCGTGTGGACGGAGAGACCTGGCTTGACTCATCCATAGGCGTCAACCGGAAGGCGGAGCTTCGGGGCGTGGGGTACGTGCCTCAGGACGGGCTGCTGTTTCCGCACAAGGACGTCATGGGCAACCTGTTGTCGGGACGGCGCAGAGCCGAACGCTCCACCGGCCGGCATCTGGATCCCGAGCGCGTCCTCGCGGTGCTGGAGCTGGCGGATCTCAGGCGCCGGGCCGTCGCCGGACTGTCGGGCGGAGAGAGGCAGCGGGTCGCGCTGGGGCGCGCGCTCTGCTCTGGCGCGTCGCTCCTTCTGATGGACGAGCCGCTGGCCGGCCTGGACGCGCCTCTGCGCCGCCGGATCCTTCCGTACCTCCTGCGCGTGAGAGAGGAATTCGCCCTGCCCACCCTCTACGTTTCGCACGACGCGGGAGAGATCGGATTGCTCTGCGCGCAGGTGCTGGTGCTTTCCCAGGGCCGCGCGCTGAGATCGGGTCCTCCCGGGGAGGTGTTCACGGATCCGGCGATCTTTCCGATGGCGCGGCGGGAAGGGTTCGAGAACGTGCTCCGGGGGCGCGTCACGGCGGTGGAGCAGGGCGCGGCCATCGTCGAGGTGGAGCCGGGCATCACACTGATGGTGCCGGGTGAGGGCCTGGGGATGGGGCTCGAGGTGATCGTGACGCTTCGCACCGAGGACCTCATCCTCGCCCGGGAGAAGCCGGCCGGCCTCTCGGCGCAGAACGTGCTGGCCGGCGCGATCCGGCGGATCGGATCAACCGTCGATCCCGAGTCGTCCAGCGCGCAGGTGCTGGTCGTGGTGGAGCTGGGGGGCTCAGGCAGCGTCCTGGTGGTGACGATCACGAGACAGGCGGCGCTCCGGCTCGACCTGCGGGAGGGCACGGCGGTGCATCTGGTGTTCAAGGCGCAGGCATGCCGCGCGCTGGCGGCTCGGTAAGGGCGGGGTTATAGTCGGTGATTCGGGTCGGTGTCATCGGATGAGCCGGGCTGTCGGGCCCGAACGGGGGAAGGATTCGACATGGCTGTTGATCAGACCAAGCTCGACGGGCTGATGGGAAGGGCGGTGGGAGATCTCGGGGCCACGCTGCATGCCGCGCTGGTGGTGATCGGCGAGAAGCTGGGCCTGTACAAGGCGATGGCGGGAGCCGGGCCCCTCACGTCACAGGAGCTGGCGCAGCGCACGGGGACCTCGGAGCGTTACGTGCGCGAGTGGCTCGCGGCTCAGGCGGCCGGTGGATACGTACAGCATGAGGCGGGGACCGGTCGCTTCCTGCTGACCGAGGAGCAGGCGTTCGTCCTGGCCAACGAGGACGGGCCGGCCTACCTGCCCGGCGCGTTCCAGCTTGCCACGTCGGTCCTTAAGGACGAGCCGAAGATCACGGAGGCGTTCCGCACCGGCGCCGGCGTCGGCTGGCACGAGCACGACCCGGGACTGTTCATCGGCACCGAGAGGTTCTTCCGCCCCAACTACGCGGCGCATCTGGTCAGCGCCTGGATTCCGGCGCTGCACGGCGTGTCGGAGAAACTGAGGAAGGGAGGGCGCGTGGCCGATGTGGGCTGTGGCCATGGCTCCTCCACCGTCATCATGGCCCAGGCGTACCCCAACTCGACCTTTGCAGGCTTCGACTATCACGCGCCGTCGATCGAGATCGCCCGCAAGCGGGCGGCCGCCGCGGGTGTGGCGGACCGGGTGCGGTTCGAGGTGTCCGCGGCCAAGGGGTATCCGGGATCTTCCTACGATCTGGTGACGTTCTTCGATTGCCTGCACGACATGGGCGATCCTGTCGGCGCGGCGGCGCACGTCCATGGGACACTGCATGCCGATGGCACCTGGATGATTGTCGAGCCCAACGCGGGCGACCAGGTGGTGGAGAACATGCATCCCATCGGCCGTGTCTTCTACGCCGCCTCCACCCTCGTCTGCACCCCCGCGTCGAAGGCGCAGGAAGTCGGCCTCGCGCTGGGCGCCCAGGCGGGCGAGAGGCGGCTGTCGGAAGTTGTGAAGGCCGGTGGTTTCGCGCGCATCCGTCGCGCGGCGCAGACGCCGTTCAACATCGTCATCGAGGCGAGACCGTAGTTTGGTGAACCAGACTGCTGCGTCCGGGCGCGGTGATATATGGTCGCCGCGCATCCGGTGGCTCATCGGGCTGTCGGTCGCGGCGATGGTCGCCGTCAATGCCGCGGGCATCTGGAGCATCGCGAGCGCCCGCCGGCGCGTCGTCGAGCAGACAGCGAAAATCTTCCATCTCGAAACCGCGGCGCGCGCGCACGCCATCGAGAGCGCTCTGTCCTCTGCGCGCGCCGAGCTGGCCTTCCTGACGGGGTCCGAGGCATTCTTCACGCTCGAGGCCGCCCTGTCGTCACCCGATCCGCGAGAGGCGCGATGGAGGCGCCTGGGCGCCGAGGGGGCGCTGCTGTTGTTTCTGAGGGGGCACCCGGAGGTACAGCGGCTCGCCGTGAGATCCCGCGCGGGGTCTTCGCTGGTGGAGGTGGGCCGCCGCGGCGGCGTGCCGGTGATCTGGCGATCGTCCTTGGCCGGAACGCCGGCAGGCTCGAGCGTGAGGGTCACGGCGCTCTTCGCGTCGGAGGCGGGAAGCGGCCGGCAGGCCGACCTCGTGACGATTGACGCCGAGCTGGACGTTCCCGCGCTGATGTCGCATGGCCGCGGGCTTTCCGAAGCCTCGAGGGCCTGCGTGCTCCGCGATGCACAGGGTGCGATACTGGCCACGGAGCAGCCGGGCAGGGATGAGCCGCAGCGGCCCGCCGGAGATCGGGAGGACGCACGATCAGAGGACCGGCTCGCGGCCGAGGCGCCGGTCTCCGCGGAAGGGTGGTCGGCACCCGCCCCGTGGCGGCTGGAGTGCGCGCAGCGAGGAGGATCCACGGCAGCGCTGATCGATCCGCTGGCGGCGCGATACCGGATCACGATGGGGCTCAACCTGGCCGTGATGGCCCTGACACTTCTGCTGGGGTCATTCACGATCCAGCAGGTGCGCCGCCGCGAGCGTCTCGAGGCGGGGGTGCGGGAAGAAACTCGCGTGAGAGAGCTCGAACGGAGGCTCTTTCACTCGGAGAGGCTGTCCACCGTGGGGAGGCTCGCTGCCGGCATGGCCCACGAGATCAACAACCCCCTGGAGGGGATGTCCAACTACGTGAGCCTCGCGGGGCAGGCTTTGGAGAACGGCGACGCCTCCACCGCGCGCGGGCATCTGGATCGCGTGCGCGAGGGAATCGAGCGGGCGGCGGGTGTGGTCCGCCTCGTGCTCGCGCATGCCGATCCGGCGCGGGCACCCGAGACACCTCTCGATCTGTCGCCCGTGCTCGCGCAGGCGGTGGAGTTCGTGAAGTCGCAGCATGAGTTCGCCGGCATCCGCTTCGATCTCGAGATGGCGGGCCGTGATCTCGGCATGCGGGGGAGCCCGGTGATGCTGGGGCAGGTCTTTCTCAACCTGCTGCTCAACGCGTGCGAAGCTCAGCCGGGCGGCGGGCAGGTCGCCGTCAAGGCGTGGCGGGACAAGGAAGCGGTTCGTGTGGAGATCGCCGACCGCGGGCCCGGGGTGCCTGCCGCCGAGGCGGCGAGGATCTTCGAACCGTTTTACTCCACGAAGCAGTCCACGGGCCTGGGGCTGTCGGTCTGCCATTCCATCGTGCGGCAACACGGTGGCGAGCTGACGGTGAAAGATCGGCCCGGCGGGGGCGCGCTGTTCGAGCTGCGGTTCCCTTCATGTGAGGTCGGCATTGCCTGAGACGGGCAGGCCGGTCCCGCTCCAAGCGCTGCTGCGACTGCACTGCAGGGCGGGCGCGCGCCTCTCCCTCCGAACGCTCGTTCCGCTGGCGGGTCTGGTCGTGATCGCGGTCGGGATGCAGTCCAGCCCCACTGAGGGTGTCGCCGCAGCGGCCCGCGCACTGGCCGCGCCGGACCCGGATCCCGCGGCCCTCCTGCTGGTGGCGGCCGTTTCTCTCACTATCGCGGGATGGGCCGTGCCGCGGGTGACGCAGGGCGCTGGAGGTTGGCTGCGGCACCTTCCGGTGGGCGCCGCCGATCATCGCAGGGCCGCGGTCTTGGCACTGGCGGTGGCCCAGGCGCCGCTCTTCGCGGCGGTGGCGGCGTTGATGATCGTGGCCGTCGCCTCGGGAAGCCAGGTGTCCTCCGCGAGAGCCGCCGGTCTTCCCCTGGTCGCCCTGGGGTCCGCCTGCGCGGTGCTTCCCGTCCGCGGGCGCGCGTCAGCCGGCCTGCTCGGAGCGATGGGGATGGCGCTCGCCCTGACTGGCAACCCCCTGTTTCTCGGACTGGCCGGCCTGGCGCTCGCGGCGGCCGACCGATTCGCCGGGCCGCTGGAGATTGGCGGACGCGAGCGCCGGTTCGAGGAGCGGCCCGGCCCGCATCTTGTGGGGCGGATCGCCTTCAGGGCGATGGGCCCGCGGACGCTCGGACCACTCCTGTCGGCAATGATCCCGCTGGCGGGATGCATGATGCTCATCGCCAACAACGATCTCGCGCCGGGGGTGACCACGAGAGCCGCGCGGCTCGCGGGAGGACTCTCCGCGACCATTCTGCTTGCGGGGATGTCCGAGCTGCTGGCAGCGCGGCGCCCGGCATGGCCATGGGCACGATCTCTGCCCTGGTCGGCGGCGCGACGCGTGAGGAGCGACGCTCTTTTCCTGGGTCTGCACACGCTGCCTGTGATTGCGGCGGCTGCATGGATCGACTGGAGAGCGGGGCTCACTCTACCGGCCCTGGTCCCGCTGCTGAGCCTGAGAGCCGCGGCGGCCATGAGGCGCGCGCCGGCCAGCGTCACGGGTTCGGCAGGTCGTGTCCTGGCCGAGGGGTTCGTCATCGCGGGGGTGACCTCCTTGATCCCATGGGCCATCTGGCCGGCACTGGCCGCGACCCCCATCGCCGCGCACGCCGCCGCCCGCGACGAGAAGGCTCAGAAAGCGAGCCGATGGAGCGAGCTGCATCATCTCGCGCAAGGCGATCCAGTATCCTGGAGCGGAGGATGACGGGCGGGAGCCGGCGATGATCCGCCTGCGCGGCGTATCGTTCTCCTACGATGGGCGCGAGCCGGTCCTGCGCGGCGCGGATCTCGACATTCCCGCCGGCCTGACTCTGCTCGTGGGCCCCAACGGATGCGGCAAGAGCACGCTGCTGAAAGTGGCGGCGGGCGTTGAGAGGCCCGAGGCTGGATCCGTGCAGATCGGAGGGCACGACTTGTGGGAGGATGAGGTCGCCGCGCGCCGCGGGCTCGCCTATGTTCCGGAGCAGCCTGACGTCACGCCATACGCGACGCTCTCGGAGATCCTGCGGCTCGTTTGCAGACTTCGCGGCGAGCCGGCGAGCGGCGGGGGAGCAGCGCTTAAGCGGGTCGGCCTGAGCGGACACTCAGGCCGCTCGGTGCGCGAGCTCTCCATGGGGCAGCGACGGCGTGTGCTGCTGGCCGCCGCCATGGTGGGAGCGCCGCGCACGTTGCTGCTGGACGAACCTCTGGAGGCGATGGATCGCGCGATGCGAGAGGAGATTCTGCTCTGGTTGGAGGGCCACCGAGCGGCGGGGGCGGCGCTCGTGGTCGTGACGCACGACATCGAGCCGTTCATCACCACGGCATCGCGGGCCGTCTCTTTGCGGGACGGGCTCTGCTTCTGCATCGATCCGCTACCCTCGGACGACGCCGCGAGGATCGCACTGCTGGAGCGGCTCGCGCGCGGGGAAGATCCGACCGTGGATTCTCCGCGGAACGGGGCCCGGGCCCCGATTTCGTCTTGCGAGGAGGCACACTGACGCCGTGGACCAGGTGAGCCGATCAGACAGCAAGCGCCCGCGTGGGAGGATCCTCGTCGTGGAGGACGAAGCTTACGTGCGTGAATCTCTCGGCGACATGCTGCGCGGCCGCGGATACGACGTGCACCTCGCCTCTACTGCGGAGGCGGCGATCTTGACGCTGTCGCGAACCCCCGTGGACGCCGTCATCACCGATCTGAAGATGCCGGGAACAGGCGGACTGGATCTGATCCGCAAGATCCAGTCCACGGGCGCGGACACGCCCGTGATCGTCCTGACCGGGTACGGCACGATCGCCTCGGCCGTGGAGTGCATCAAGGGGGGCGCGTCGGAGTACATCCTGAAGCCGGCCGATCCGGAGGCACTGGAGGTGGCCGTCGAGCGGGCGGTCGCGTCCCGCGCTTTGAAGCGGGAAGTGAGCTACCTGAGGAGGGTCGGCTCCGGACCCGACGCGCGCATGGACGGGGGCGATCTGCCCGTGGGTCAGAGCCCCGCGTGGCTGGAGGTGATGCGGAAGGTGCGCACCGCCGCGCCCACGGACGCCACCGTGCTGCTGATGGGTGAGTCGGGCACCGGCAAGGAGCTGATCGCGCGCATGGTCCACAAGCTGAGCGCGCGCGGCGAGGGTCCGTACATCCGCGTGAACTGCGCGGCGGTGCCGCTGGAGATGTGGGAGAGCGAGTTCTTCGGCCATCGCAAGGGGTCCTACACGGGGGCGTCCGCGGACCGCGAGGGCAGGTTCCGGCTCGCGCACCGTGGAACACTCTTCATGGACGAAATTGGCTCGATGCCGCTCCCGTCGCAGGCCAAGATCCTGCGCGTGCTGCAGGACGGCGAGTTCGATCGGCTGGGAGACGAGCAACCCACGCGCGTGGACGTGCGGATCGTGGCCGCCACCAACAGCGACCTGGAGGCGGACGCCGAGGCCGGGCGGTTCCGCCAGGACCTGTACTACCGGCTCAACGTTCTGCGCATCGACATCCCGCCGCTGAGGACCCGGGTGGAGGACATTCCGCTGCTGGCCTCCCGCTTCGCCGGCGAGATCGCGGCGCGCCTGGGGCGTCTGACCCCCACGATCGCCGGCGACGTGATGGCGGACCTGATGGCCTACCCGTGGCCGGGGAACGCTCGCGAGCTGCGCAACGTGATCGAGCGAGCGCTGATTCTGTATCCCGGAGAGACCTTGACGTCACTCGACCTGCCGCCGGTGCAGAACCTCGCCGTCCAGCAACCCGCGGCGGCAGGCGCGGGCGACCTCAACCTGCGTTCGGTGCTGGCCCGCCGCGAGAACGACCTGATCGTGGAGGCGTTGAAGCGCTCCCGGGGTGTGCGCAAGGAGGCAGCGCGGCTGCTGGGCATCGATCAGCGCAACCTCGGTTACTACATGCGCAAGCACGGGATCGATCCCGACCAGATCGACGGCTGATACCCGAGGGGGGCTGGAACAGATGGCGGTCATGGAGGTCAGAGAGCATCGGCCCGGGCTGTGGCGCTGGACGGCGCCGCATCCCGGGTGGACGCCTCAGAAAGATGGCCCCGGTGGCTGGGGACGGATGGTGGGATGTGTCTATTACGAGCCGAAGGGTGTGAGTCAACGTGCCATCGTCCTCATCGATCCGCTGGCGCCGCCGGCGGGGACGCCCGACGCCGATCGATTCTGGAAAGCGCTGGATGGAGACGTCGAGCGGTGCGACGGGACGGTGGCGATCCTTCTGGGCAACTATCACCACGAGCGCGGCGCGGGGGAGTTTCACGATCGATATCGTGGAAAGCCGGGCGCGTCGATCTGGGCGCACGAGGCGGCGCGTGGGCGAGTGCGGTGCGGTTTGACCCGCACATTCGAGGGAGAATCGGAGATGCCCGCCGGCGTGCGCGCGTATCCGATCAATGGCCTGGATCCGACCGAGACCGTGTACTGGCTTCCGGAGCATCGCGCGCTCGTATTTGCCGACGCCCTGATCGGCACGGGGCCGGGACAGGTGCGGGTCGCTCCTTCTTCGTGGGGGACCGAGACGCCCGAGGGCGACGCGCGCTACGAGAGGGAGTTCCGCGCATCGCTGCGCCGGCTGCTCGACCTCGGGCCCGAGCTCCTCATGGTCTCGCACGGCGAGCCGGTCGCTGAGGGTGCCCGCGCCCTCGCGGAGGCGCTGGACGCTCCGGCATGGGGGGAGTGACGGAGCTGGTCGCATCATCCTTATGATTCTCGATGTTCCGCTCATAAATCGGATGTCGCGATCCGCCCCTGGCAGCGTCCCGCTGCCCGCCACTTGGCAGCATTCAGGCTTCGCTCGGGGTGGAACGCAGATTGCTTGACGTAGAAGCGTCCGCCTTGAAGAGTGTGACGAACCAACGAGGACTCCGATGAGATCCTCGCCCCCACAGAAACGCTCGACGGCCCGAGGCCCGTGGAACACCCCCCCGCGGGCCTCACCGTCGTCGCGCCTCCTCCACTGAAGCCGCTCCTCCGGATTGATGCAGCCTCACGGCCTCGCCGATGCGTAGAGCATACGAAGGGGTTCACCCAGCCGCGTAACTCGTATGTCTCGCGTCCTGGATCGGACCCTCGTCGCGCGCGCCGTCCTCCCACCAAGTGTCTGGTCCACGGAGAGTTGCGCCGATTCGCCGGAAGGTGCCCGGACCTGGCGCGCGGATTGCTCGGCTGACCCTGCAATCCAAACCAGAAGGGGGAGAGATGACGGGAGATGTGAAAACAGCGCGCCGGCTCTGGGCGCCGTACGCGGCCGTCGCGGCGTGCGTCATTGCGTGCGGAATGACACTCGGGAACTGGAAGGCGCAGGCGAGCGATCTCAACGGCTTCATCCGGGAGAAGGGCCATGGCGACGTGGCCCTCTCGCTCAGCTCGGAGGGGTACGACAAATTCTGGGTCGGCAGGACGAAGGTCGAGGATCCCGGGGTGGGCAAGGTCAAGACCACCAGCCTCTCGCTGTGGGTTTCCTACGGTGTGACAGACAACCTCACGATCACCGCCGACCTGCCCTGGATCCACGCCGACTCGGACGGCCTCGGTGAATTCGAGGAGAAGGATCTGCAGGATTTCACGGCGTTCGTGGAGTACCGGTTCGCGTCTCTCGGCCACAACGTCAGGAGCGACTTGGTGGGAGCGTTCGGTGGGAGGGTGCCGGCCCTCGGGTACGAAGCCAACAAGCCCGTCGATGTCGGGGACGGCACGTCGGACTGGCTCTTCCGTTTCGTGTATCAGCTCAACTACCGAGGCTTCTACTTCTCGCAGCAGGTGGGATACGACCTGCGCGGGAAGGACGCGCCGGACGGCTACCCCCTGTACAGCGAGGTGGGCTACACGTGGGGGCCCGTGACGGTGACAGGGCTTTACTGGGATCTCAGAGCGAAAAGCGGCACAGATATCGGTGACCCCGGCTTCACGTTCCCGAGCAACCGCGAGGAGACGCGGCGGGCGGGCGCGAAGGTGTACGGCCGGATCAACGATCACATTGGGCTGGCTGGCACCTACTTCAGCACGGTGGAAGGCCGCAACACGGGAGACACGGCTGGGTTCTCTTTTGGAGTCAATTACAGCTTTTGACGCATGTCCCTCTCGAGGAGGAGATCCAACATGGGGAAAGTCAACGTGATGAGAGGAGCCGGACGACAAGTCATCGCATTGGGTCTGATGACGTTTTGCGCCGTGACCGCCGTGCCGGGCGGGCAGCCCGGTGGCTCGTTCAAGCCTCGGCACGCCGGAAAACTGGGCCCGGACGTGGCCGTGGCGTGGTTCGACCTTCTGTATGACCTGATCCGATCCGAGAAGCTCACCCCGCCCGTGGCCTCCCGCGCAATCGGGTTCGCCGGTGTGACGCTGTACGAAGCTGTGGTGCCGGGGATCCCCGATCATCAATCGCTCGCAGGACAGCTCAACGAGCTGCCGCCTCTGCCCGCGACCCAGCCCGGAAAGAAATACCACTGGCCGTCGGTCGCCAACAGCGCGATGGCCGCGATCACGCGAAGCCTGCTGCCAGCGGCGTCGGCGGCCTCGCTCTCGAAGATCGATGCGCTGGAGCAACAGTTGGCAGCGGATTACGAGTCGGCTGTGCCGGCCACGGTCTACGACAGATCCGTTTCGCAGGGCCAAGCCGTTGCCGGCGCCGTGGCGACATGGGCCGGGGGCGACGATGCCGCCACGTTCAACAACTGTCCTTTCACGCCACCGGTCGGCCCGGGACTCTGGGTGCCCACACCCCCGGCGCTGAAGCCGGCCCTGCAGCCATGCTGGGGCGACGTGCGCCCGTTCGTCCTCGTGTCGGGTGAGGAGTGCGCGCCGCCCGCGCCTCCAGCTTATTCAACCGATGCGGACTCTGAATTCTATGCCCAGGGTCGCGAGGTGTATGACACGGTCACCCATCTCACCACGGAGCAAAGGGACATCGCATTGTTCTGGTCGGACGACCCTGGCAATACGGGAACGCCGCCCGGGCACTGGATTTCGATCACTGGCCAGGTCGCCGCGTCGCAGGGACTGTCCCTGGCGACGGCGGCAGAGGCGTACGCCAGGGTGGGCATCGCCGTGGCGGACGGGTTCATCTCGTGCTGGCACGTCAAGTTCGTTCACAACCTCCTGAGGCCGATCACTTACATCAACGCCACCATCGATCCGGCCTGGCTTCCTTTGCTGACCACGCCGGCGTTTCCCGAGTACACATCGGGCCATTCAGTGCAGTCCGGAGCGGCGGCCTTGGTGCTGGGAGACCTGCTCGGCGCCGTGCCGTTCACCGACGATACCCACCATGCCCTTGGCTTGGCGCCTCGCTCCTTCAGCTCGTTCGAGCAGGCGGCGCGGGAGGCGGCGCTCTCCCGCTTGTACGGCGGGATCCACTACCGTGCGGCGATCGATCTCGGCGTGGAGCAGGGTCAGTGCATCGGACGCACAATCGTAGATCATGTCAAGTTCCTGAAGGACGACGACCGGGACTGACGATTGCCGGGGGCCCGTGGCGGCGCACCACGGGCCCTGGCCCTCGATGGAAGCCCATGGGTTTGAGGGAGTTCCTGATGGTGGGCAGGCCGACGAGGGGTGCGGGCTGGGGACGTCGATGACCATGAAACGATGCAGCTGACGCCTGCAATTGACCGTATAATCGAATAATTGACCAGTCAGCAGGTTTCAGCTCGCACCAGCAGCCGGACCGGCGCGCCGATCCGAATCCGCGAGGGTCGCAAGAGGGAAGAGTCCAGCCACTCTCCAGGGCGCACGCTCCAGCCACCGGAGAGGGGGCCCTGTTCGATTGTTATCAGTTCAAGGGATGTCTCGGGCCGAAGACATCAATTCCCAAAGGAGCAACCAGCATGACCGTGAAGCGCTACAGGGGCCGCATCGTCCCCATTCTGGGCGTGTTCACCCTGATCCTGATCTTCTTCTCGATTCAGAGCGTTGCTGACGCAGGTACCGTCGTGTCACGACGTGAGGCCTCACGGGATCAGACCCAGCGTGCCGACGCAGTGGTCAGCTCAAGTGCCGAGAATCCGCACAAGCCGCTCCACGGCGTCGAGATGCTCCGGCACTGGAACAAAACCGCGATCGACATGAGCGGGCTTGACCACACGCCGCCGGTGCCCGGAGAGGATCGCGAGTTCGGTCAGAATCTTGGGCCGGTGCGCGCCAGCCGGGCCATCGCGATCGCCCAGATCGCCGTCTTCGATGCCGTGAACTCCATTGTCGGTGGTTACGAGAGTTACACGGGCCTTCCTCGGGCGCCCCGAAATACCAACCTGGAGGCGGCTGTCGCCCAAGCCGCTCACGACACACTGGTGGCTCTTTTCCCCGCGCAGGCGGCGGCCTGCGACGCGCAGCTCGCCGAGGATCTCAGCAACATGCCGCCGGGGCCCCGCAGAGCGAACGGGATAGACCTCGGTCGTCGGGCGGCCGCGGCGATTCTCGCGATGCGGGCCGATGACCTCTCGGAGGATTTCGAGCCTGTCATCGGCGTTGACTTCTTCACGGGCGACAATCCCGGGGATTGGCGCAAGGACCCGATCAGCATGATCCCGATCGCCCTCGGGGCCTATTCGGGAGGAGTCAGGCCGTTCGTCTTGCAATCAGGGGGCCAGTTCCAGGCGCCACCTCCCCCCGCGCTCGACAGCCCGGAATACACGGCCGCGTACAATGAGGTCAAGCAACTGGGTGGCGATGGCGTGGGGACGCCGACGACGCGCACCCCGGAGCAGACGATCATCGGGCTCTACTGGGCCTACGATGGCACTCCGAGTCTCTGCGCGCCGCCGCGGCTGTACAACCAGATCACGATGCAGATCGCCGGGCAGATGCGCACGAACGTCAGGGAAACGGCGCGACTCCTGGCGCTCGTCAACGTGGCGATGGCCGACGCCGGCATCGCCGTCTGGGAGTCCAAGTACCACTTCCAGTACTGGCGGCCGGTCACCGGTATCCGTGAGTCCGACCCGGGAACCGGCCCGACCGGCGCCGGCGATGGCAACCCCGACACGGTAGGCGATCCGAATTACTCCCCGCTCGGTGCGCCGGCGAGCAACAGCTCGGCGGTGAACTTCACGCCTCCCTTCCCGGCCTACCCCTCCGGACACGCGGGGTTCGGGGGCGCGCTGTTCCAGACCTTGCGGAGGTTTTTCGGCACCGACGACATCGCCTTCACCTTTGTGTCGGATGAGTTCAACGGCTCGACCCGGGACCATGACGGAAACGTCCGGCCTCTCATCCCACGCACATTCTCCTCACTGTCGCAGGCCGAGGAGGAGAATGGGCAGAGCCGCATCTATCTCGGCATCCATTGGAGATTCGACAAGACCGAGGGGATCGCTCAGGGCCGGCGCGTGGCCGACTACGTGTTCCAGCACGCCTTTAGGCCCTTGAACGGACATCCGTAGGAACTCTGTGTGCCATGACCTGATGTGCAGCCGGCTATTCCCGGGCGAGGAATGCCTCGACCGCCCTCCGGCCGCCACGGGTTACGGAGGAACCGTCGCCAACCAGCACGGCGTCGAAGGTAAGCTCCAGCAGCCTGCGAAGTCCCCGGCGCGCGGCCGCCACGTCTTTGTACTTCTCGGCGGGCAGCAGGCTGAAGCCGCCGGGCGGCTTGCCGATGAGCGCATCGCCCAGGATGATCGCGCCGGCCTTGTCGTACAGGAGAGCCGACTCACCGGGAGACTTCTGGTCTTCCAGACCCACGACCAGGAGGCCCGCCGCCAGCCGATCTCCATCGCGGTAGATGCCCCCCAGCCGCACCGTGGGAGGCAGAGCCTCGGCGTCCTTCTCGTTGAGCAGGATGGGAGCGTGCCACCGGGCCGCGAAGGCCATGGCGCCGCGCGAGTGGTGGCAGTTGGTGATGATGATGACCGACGGCGGTCCGAGCTTTTCGGCCTGTCCGACATCCTCGTCGGTCATCGGAGGCGGATCGATCAGTGCGCACCCTTCGTCGTTGACCACGAAGTGCCCGTTGAACTCGAGGCCTTTCTCATGGCTGAAGACCGACCATGTGTGGATGCCGGGAAGGATCTGCTTCATGCCACGTCCTTTCCAAAGATGACCTTGTCGTCTCCGGCCGCGAAGAAGTCGGGGATCCGCGCGATCTCCCTGTAGCCCAGGCCCTCGTAGAACGCCCGTGTCGGACCGTAGGAGGTCTTGCCTCCGGTCTCGATGAAGATCTTGCGCACCCGCCGCTCGCGCAGGTCGGCCTCCATGTGCGCGACCATCGCCTTGCCGAGGCCCCGGCCTTGCGCCGCCGGGTCGACCGCGATCCAGTAGAGATCCCAGCAGCGGTCCGACAGCGGGATCTCTCCGTAGCACATGTAGCCGGACAGATGACCGGCACCTTCCTCGATGCAGCGGAAATAGTAGTCGGTCTGGCCGGGCTTGCCCAGGGCATAATCGATCAGCTCGAGTGCGACCTTGATCTCGGCGGGAGAGAATGCCCGGCTCTCCTCGAGGATCCTCCTGAGGGAGTCACGGTCGGTGGCCTCCAGATGCCGTATTCTCACGATCGTGACCACCCTCTCTTGAAGTGGAAGAACACCGGCACGCCCGCCGCGATGAACGCCAGGCCCGCCGCCGATTCTACGGGCCGAGTATAGATCGTGTTGCCGATGATGAGGCACAGCCCGGCGATGTACAACGCCGGAAGCACGGGGTAGCCCCACGCGCGGTAGGGCCGCGGGGCGTCGGGGCGCGATCGCCTCAAGGCGAAGACCGAGGCGGCGGAGGCGGCGTACATGATCAGCGCGACGAAGACGACGTAGGTGTAGAGCTGGTCGTAGGTCCCCGACACCGTCAGGACCATTGCCCAGACACCCTGCGCGAGCAACGCGGCGGCGGGGGTGAGGAACCGCGGATGCACGCGGGCCAGTCCCGGAAAGAACAGCTTGTCGCGCGCCATCGCGTAGTAGACGCGGGCCCCGGTCAGGACCATCCCGTTGACGCATCCCAGGCTGCTCACCATGACGGCGGCCGCGATGAGGGAGGCCGAGCGGCTACCCCACAATGTGGAAGCCGCCCTCTCCGCGATGCGCGTGACACCGGCCATCTGCTCCACGGACAACGCACGCAGGTAGGCGGCATTGATCGCGATGTACAGAAGGGTCACGAGGCCCGTTCCGAGCAGCAGCGCCAGTGGGATGTTGCGCGATGGATTCCTGATCTCGCCGGCGGAAAAGCAGATGTTGCTCCATCCATCGTAGGCCCACAGCACGGCCACGATGGCGATGCCCAGGCCCGTGAAGACGCCGGCCAAAGACAGGGGAGGCACGGGGGCGTGCGGCGCTGCGGCTGCCGATGGAGCGGACACGGTGAAACCGAAGATGACGAAGGCGGCCAGCGCCCCCACCTTGATCGCCGTCAGGACGTTGCCCAGGGATGCCCCCTCGCGCACACCCAGGATGTTCACTCCCGTCAGGAGCAGCGTGGCGGCCGCCGCGGTGCATTGCCCCATAGAGACGCGCCAGATCCATCCTGCGACGGGCAGGGCGATGAGCTCGTGGCCGGTGCCCAGGCCCGGGAAGAAGTAGCCGAGGTACTCTGCGAAGCCCACCGACACCGCGGCGATCGATCCCGACTGATAGACCAGCAGCGTGAGCCAGCCGAACAGGAAGGCCGCGAGGTCACCATACGCCTCGCGCAAGTAGACGTACTGGCCGCCCGCGTGGGGCATCATCGCGCCCAGCTCGGCGTAGGCCAGGGCGCCGGCCAAAGACAGCGCCCCCCCGGCCGCCCACACCAACAGGAGGAGCGCCGGGCTTGGGAGATCGGCCGCCATGATGCCCGTGGTGAGGAAGATCCCCGAGCCGATGACGATTCCGGCCACCAGCAGAATCGAGTCGGTCAGGCCGAGCACGCGCGGAAGATCGGAGGCGGTGGTGCGGGCGCCGGGATCGGTCATCTCGCGTATACTAATCGAATTCCTGGGGGGCCGGGCCATGAAGGTCACGTATGTCACGATGGCGGGAAACGAGGAGGCTCACGCCGCCTTCGATCTGGCTGTCGCTCAGACGCGGGCCTCTCTGGGCGCGACACATTCCAACTACATCGAGGGGCGTCCCGCCCCCGCGGGCGATGAGTGGTTCGAGGACCGCTCTCCGGCCGATCCCGCCGTGCTCGTGGGCCGCTTTCCCGCGGCGGGCGCAGCCGAGGTGCACCGCGCGCTGGAGGCGGCGCGCCGGGCCTACCCGGAATGGAGCGGGCGCCCGTGGATGCAGCGGCTCGCGCTCCTGAGGGAGGCGGCCGAGATGATCTCGCGACGCGCGCCCGAGCTGGCGGCGCTGATGTCGATCGAGGTGGGAAAGAACCGGCTCGAGGCGTACGGCGACGCCGAGGAGTCGGCCGACCTGCTGCGCTACTACTGCGATCAGGTTGAGCAGGCCGACGGGTTCGTCCGGCCGCTCGGCAAGCTGCTGGAAGGCGAGGAGACGTCTTCGGTGCTGCGGCCGTACGGCGCGTGGGGCGTCATCAGCCCCTTCAACTTTCCGATGGCGCTGGCCGCGGGAATGTCGGGGGGCGCCCTGGCCGCGGGCAACACGGTGGTCTTCAAGCCGGCCTCGGACGCCGCGCTGACGGGCCTGAGGCTGTACGAGATCCTCTCCGAGACCGGGATTCCGCCCGGCGTCTTCAACATCGTGACCGGATCGGGCGGGCGCCTGGGGCGCGCGTTCCTCGAGGCGGGGTTCGACGGGCTCGTGTTCACCGGATCGCGCGAGGTGGGGATGCAGATGCTCGCCTCGTTCGGGCGTGACCACCCGCGGCCGGTGATCGTGGAGATGGGAGGCAAGAACCCGGCAATCGTGACGGCGCGGGCCGACCTGGAGAAGGCAGCGCAGGGGGTCGCGCGGTCGGCGTTCGGGTACGGCGGCCAGAAGTGCAGCGCCTGCTCGCGGGCCTATGTGGTGCGCGACGTGTACGACAGTTTCCTCGAGGCCCTGGTCGAGACAGCGCGCGCCTTGAAGGTGGGCGACCCCGTGGAGACAGACACGTACCTCGGGCCGCTCATCAACGAGGCGGCCGTCTCCGCCTACCGCAGAGCCGTGGCCGAGGCGCGCCGCGGCGGCCGCGTGGTGCTGGGCGGCGAGGCCCCTCCCGCAGGGCTCGATGTCGGTCATTTCGTATCGCCGGCCATCGTCGACCGGCTGCCCGACGGCCACCGGCTGTGGACCGAGGAGCTGTTCGTGCCGTTGCTGTGTGTGGCGCCGGTGGCCTCGCTCGACGAGGCGATCGACCGCGCCAACCGCACCGAGTACGGCCTGACCGCCGGCATCTTCAGCGAGGACGAGCAGGAGGTGCACAGCTTCTTCGATCGGATCGAGGCTGGCGTGGTGTACGCCAACCGCCGCACCGGCGCGACCACCGGCGCCTGGCCCGGCGTCCAGTCGTTCTGCGGCTGGAAGGCCTCCGGCTCAACGGGCAAGGGGGCGTGCGGTCCGTATTACGTGCAGCAGTTCCTGCGGGAGCAGAGCCGGACGATCGTAAGGTAGCCATATGGCCGGCGAATTCGTGCGCAAGTTCGCCACGAGATAATCTTGAATCTCGCTATCGAGCGCCGCGGACAACGCCTCCAAACTTGTCGTACTTCTTCGCGAAAAGCGAGGGGTGGCGAAGATCGCGGAGCAGATGAGCCAGTTGCCTGTCGAACGCGCGTTGGACGCGTGCGGGAGCATCACGGTAGGAGCGGCGGAAGCGCTCGGTGAAGGAAGCCTTCATCTACCACGTCGCCGGAGAGCCTTCACGGCATCACCGGCGGTGTCGTATGGGCCGTGGACCCGACCTTTTCGGATATCCTCTTCTGCCTCGGCGAGACGCTTGTCCACGAGCTGCTTCGGGGTGAGGATAATCTGGTTGCCTCGGACTTCAACCTCCAGGTAGTCCCCTGGGGAGAGCCCGAGCTGGTCGTGTACCTTCTTAGGGATCGCAACCTGACGGCTGACTCCGAGTTTGACTGCGTGCACAGCGTCCCTCCTGTGAGTCTCTTTTTTCATGTAGCTGTATAATACAAGCGACTCGCCTGGCGGTCAAGGTGCAGCAGAAAAGCGAGAAAACATGGACGGCCGACTGGAGTGGAATGTCGCCATGACCTCCGCACATACCCTCTTCACCTGGACCGCCCAGAAGGAGTTCGCGCCGTTCCCCCTCGCCGGGGGAGAGGGGGCGTGGTTCTGGGACGCCTCCGGGCGGCGAGTCCTGGACATGGCGTCGGTGGTGGTGAACGCCAACGCGGGACACAATCACCCCCGCATCATCGAGGCGATGAGGCGGCAGCTCGAGACGCTGGCCGTGGCGGGGCCGTGGATGGCGCCGCAGATCAGGGAGCGGGCGGGAGCCGAGCTGGCGCGGGTCACACCGGAAGGGCTCGACACGTTCCTCTTCACCCTGGGAGGTGCGGACGCCAATGAGCACGCGGTGAAGATGGCCATGCTGGTGACGGGACGGCACAAGGTGGTCTGCCGCGACCGCTCGTACCACGGCGCCACCTTCGGAGCCTTGAGCTTCTCGGACGATGAGAGGGCGATACCGTTCCGGCCGGGGCTGCCCGGAGTCGTCAGGGTCCCCGAAGTCATCAGAGTGAAGGACCCGTACTGCCACCGCTGCCCCTGGGATACGACGCCGGATGTCTGCGATCGTCCTTGCGCCTCGCACGTGGAGGACGTGATCCAGCGCGAGGGCCCTTCCTCGATCGCCGCGGTCCTGATGGAGACGGTGCCGGGGACCAACGGCGGCTACTTCCCGCCCCCCGACTACTACCGTCGCATCCGCGAGATCTGCGACCGGCACGGCATCCTCCTGATCCTCGACGAGGTGCTCACCGGATTCGGCCGGACGGGACGGTGGTTCGCGATCGAGCATTACGGGGCTCTGCCCGACATGATGGCGATGGGCAAGGGGATCACCTCGGGACACGCGCCGCTGGGTGCCGTGGCGGTCAACGAGCGCGTCGCGCGGCACTTCGACACCCACGAGCTGTCCACGGGCCTGACGCACACGGCGCACCCGGTCTCGCTGGCGGCGATGCTGGGCAACCTGGAGGCGTTCGAGGAGGAAGGGCTGGTGCAGAGATCGCGGGTATTGGGGGAGATTCTGGCCGAACAGCTCAATCTCATGAAGAGTCAGCACTCGGCCATCGGCGACGCGCGGTCCCGGGGGCTGTACGGCTGCCTCGAGTTCCGCGAGGGGGTCGAGGTCAAGCGGCTGAAGAGCGCGGCCCTCGAGCGAGACGTCCATCTGCTGGCGCGCGGGAGGTGCCTGTTCGTCGCTCCTCCTCTTGTGATCTCCGAGAAGGACCTGAGGCGCGGCCTCGACGTGGTGGGCGAGGTGCTCAGCCTGATCTGAGCAGGTGCTTCGCCACGCGTTGCGTCGAGGTGCGCGGGAGCGCATCGAGAAAGCGCCACACGGCCGGAACCTTGAACGGCGCGAGGCGCGCCGCGCACCAGGAGCGCAGATCGTCCTCGCTGGCCGATCCCCCCGCCTCCAGCACCACGAAGGCGGCGACGTCCTCCTCTCCCAGCGGTGAGGCGACTCCGACGACGGCGGCCTCCTTGACCGCCGGGTGGATCATCAGCGCGGCCTCCACCTCGGCGGGCGCGATGTTCTCGCCGCGCCTCCGGATGATTTCCTTGGCGCGCCCCACGAAGACGTACCAGCCACCCGGCTCACGGCGCGCCAGGTCCCCCGTGCGGAGCCACCCCTCGGGAGTGATGGCCTCGCGCGTGGCCTGCTCGTCCTTGAAGTAGCCGGAGAACGTCGTGGAGTTGCGAAGCCAGATCTCGCCGATCTCTCTCTCCTCGGCATTGCGGCCATCCGTCACCAGCCGCACTTCATTGCCATGCTCCGGGTCGGGGTGCCGGCGCACGGTTCCCATCGAGTCGAGATGCCGCTCGCCCCCGGGAGGGTGGAGCGGATGGATGAAGCCGAACGTGGACTCGGTCAGGCCGTATCCGATCACGAGGCGCGTCCCGAATCGCCGCTCGAACGTCAGATGCGCCGCCTCGCCCAGGGCGGGAGCGCTGTAGGTCAGCCTCACTCGGTGCGCGCGATCCGCGGGACCAGGAGGAGCCTTCAGCAGGATGTGCAGCATCGCCCCGATGGCGTTGGCCTCGGTGGCGCCACACGAGGCCACCTGGTCCCAGAAGCGCGACGCGCTGAACCGCTCCTCCAGCGCGAGCGAAGCGCCCGCGGCCAGCGCCCCCATCACCGAGTAGGCGCGCGCGTTGATGTGGCTCAGGGGCAGGCAGGTGAAGAGACGGTCCGACGCGGTCAGGCCGAGCCAGTGCGCGAACGCAACGCCTGTGAGCGTGTAGGTGCGTACAGGCTGCACGACGCCCTTCGGCAGGCCGGTGGTGCCCGAGGTGAGGAGGATGTCGGCCGGGTCGTCCGGGCCGGGCGCCTCAACAACGGCGAGCGGATCGCGGCATGAGAGGATCTCCTTCAGCTCGTCTCCGACGACGCGCATTCCCGGCGGGGCAGAAGCGGCGCGCAGCGAGGGATCGCGGATGAACATCGCCGGCTCCACGAACGCAAGCATCCGGCTCACTTCGTCCTGCGTGAGCTGCGGATGGAGCGGCGCGGTCACCACCCCGATCTTCGCCAGCGCGAGCCAGGTGAAAACCATCTCCGGGCCGTTGGGGAGCATCACCGCCACCCGGTCGCCGCGCCTCAGCCCCAGCCGTGCGAACGAGGCCGCGGCGCCATCGGTGATCCGGGCCAGGTCGGAGTAGCTCCATGCCGTCTGACGGAACAAGAGGAAGGTTGCATCGCCCCGCGCGGCGCAGCGGGCATCCAGGAACTCTCTCACTCGAGCGCTTTCGCCAAACGCCTCAGCGCCTTCGCCAGCACCGCGGCGCGCCGTGCGGCCAGGCGAGGGTCGCGGCCCTCGACAGCCTCCGTCAGTCCGGGAAGCAGCAGGGCCGCGTATGTGTAGCGACAGCCGTAGATCAGGTGCTTGAACCAGGGACGGTCGGGAAGCCCCCGGCTGTCGCACAGAGCGCGCTCGGCCCGAATCAGACCGCGGTTGACGCGCGCGCGAGCCGCTGGCGGGAGCGACTCGATGCGGGCGGGGTCGGTCTGGATCGCGCGCACGCCGCGGCCGGCGTTTTCGACCGCCGCCGCCTGCGCGCGGGCCGCTTGCAGGTTCACCCCGGCACCCTGCTTGTCGAGCTCGTCCACGAAGCCCGCGATCTGCCTTCCGTACCCTTTGTAGTCGAAGGGCAGCACATCGGCCGAGGCCAGCCGCATCGCCATGCGTCCCCACACCTCGGCCATGCGGGTCATGTAGCGCAGTCCGGGATCTCCGATGCGCGTCACCCAGAAGTAGTCGTCGTAGGCGGAGTGATACACGCCGTAGTCACCGTCGAAGGTCATGTCCAGAGCAGGCGCCCCCACGAGGTTGAGAAACACCGTGTGGTCCGATCCGCTCCCGATCGGGCTCACCTGGCCGGAGCCGGAGGCCAGCGCCGTGGCCGCTCCGCCCTGGCGCTGCTGCTTGAAGGCGTCGAGCAGCGGGCGGCCGGACGACGGGTCGGCGACGTCCGCGAGGGTCTCTTCGATGAAGGGGACCAGGGTGCCCGAGGCCGAGGCGGAGAAGGCGGCCCCAGAGGTCGAGGAGTCCACGTTGAGGTACGCCACCAGGTTTTCCCTCAGATCCTCCAGATGCTCCTCTCCCCACTCGGTCGAACCCGTGAGCGCGAACTCCTCGGCGTCCCAGTTGGCCAGCACGATGGTGCGCCGGGGTCGCCATCCCTGCTTGACCATCGACCCGAGCGCCCGCGCCAGCTCGAGAAGCGTCGCGGTGCCGCTGGAGGGATCCACGCCTCCGTAGACCCAGGCGTCGCGGTGGTTGCCGAGCAGGACGATCCTCTCCGGTTCGCCGCCGTCGGCGGGCGAGCACCCCCTCACCTTTCCGATCACGTTGATGATCTTGGTGACGGGGCGTGGCACATCCACCTTCAGGTGCACCCGGGCTGGTCCCGGGCCGAGGCGATACGGGACGTCGAGCGCGCCGTGCCATTCCTGCGGCGCTTCGGGGCCTCGCAGCTCGGAGAGGATCTCGCGGGCGTCCTTGGCCGAGAGGGGCACCGACATGATCTTCGGGACCGAGCGTGCCTCGGACTCCGGGATTCTGCGCGCCCCAAGCACTGACGCCCATCCCGGCGTGAGCGGATCGCCCGGCACCAGGAAGTCGTACGTGATGGCGCCGCGCTGGATGTGCCCCAACGGGCCCCACGGCCCATCGGGGAAGACCGGCCCTTTGACGAAGCCGTCGTCTTTCGGATCGGAATAGATCAGGAGCCCTGCGACGCCGAGCCGCTCGGCCGTGTAGGCCTTGAAGCCGCGGTAGCTGTATGGCACCGAGTAGCGCACCAGCGCCAGCTTGCCCCGGACATCGATACCGAGCGACTGGAGGTGCGCGTAGTCCTCCGGATTGCCGTTGCGCGCGTAGATGACCTCCGCGGTGACCTCGCCCGAAGCGGAGAAGGCGTGGTAGGGAAGTCCCAGTCGGGGGTTGGCCGTGTCGGGATCGACGGGGATGACATCCTCGGCGAGGGTCGC
>JAWPNA010000041.1:0-4195 GCA_045402695.1 Acidobacteriota bacterium | reverse complement strand
GTTGCCGCTCAGGAATGCTTTCATGACCTGTTCCTGCATCTCGAGGAACTGTGCCATCGTTCGCATGTGGCTCGACAGAATCTGGGTCGATTCACCGGACCGCGTCCGAGGAGCCGCTGCGGCGATCGTTGTCCCGGCGGCTGGCGTGGTGGTCGCTGTCGGCGCCGGACTCTCCTGGGGTTCCGCCAGAGCGTCGCGGGCGGAGAGATGGGGCGTCACCTCATTTGGTGGCGGCTCGTTCGACCGCGATTGGACCGGCGGAGCCTCCACACGCGAGCCGCCGGGCAACGCGAGCTCCGGCACGGGGCGTGATCTCAGCCTGGCCGCCATCTCCGCGGAAAGCTGCATCAAGGGCCATCCGGTGGCCAGCTTCATCTTACCGGAGCCCGCCTTCGCGCGGCTGGCCGCGGAACGTGCCGGCCAGTCCAACGCCAGCCGGTGCGGAGATCTGAAGGCATACAGATAGTCCGGCTTCATTGCCACGCCGTGAGCCGCCAGCAGGCCAACCAGATGGTTGAGCTGGGTCGTGCTGGAACGGTGCCGCACGTCGGCGGGAACGGCGAGGTGCGGGAGACCTTTCAGGATGTCGTTCACGAAGGCGCTGAGATTGCCCCGTGGGCCCACCTCCACGAAGATCCGGACGCCATCGGCATACATGGCTTCGATGGTCTCGCCGAATCGCACCGGGAGCGCCCATTGCGCGATCGACAAGCGCCTCAGAGCTTCCACATCCTGTGGCACGGGCGCGGTTGAAGCGCAGGAATACATCTCGATGCGCGGTCGTGCCATGGGCAGTCTGGCGAAGAAATCCCCCAGGGAATCGCACACGGGTTGGAACAAGGACGTATGGTAGGGCCTGGCGAACGGGAGCGCCTCGCACAGGGCCCCGCCGCGGCGGAGATCCTCGACGACGGGATCCAACGCGACCTTCTCGCCGCAGAGGACGACCTGGTGAGGGCAGTTCTCCATCGCGAGGTGAATCCGCCCCCCGTGCCGCGCGATGGCGGAGAGCACATCGGCTCGCTCGGCCGATCCGACCGCCACCAGCATCGCCTCGGGAACCTGCCCGTCGCCCGAGAGGCGCTCGTAGAGGCTGTTCAGATCCAGCATGAACCGCGCGAAATCCTCCTCGCCGCCGACGGTGATGGCTCCCGAAGCGACCAGAGCGGAGTAGTCCCCCGTGCTGTGCCCGAGAATGATCTGCGGGCGGATCTCGAGCTGTGACAGCACGGCCATCAGCGCGGCGTTGGCGGTGAAGACCGCCTCCACGGCGCCGTCCATCTGCCAAAGCCGGCGGTCCTGCGTCAGGCGATCCAAGTCTCCCGACTCACGCGGGTAGATGACCTGACTGGGCAGGTAGCCCCGCTTGTGATCGATGAACGCCCTGTCGATCCGGTCGAAGCAGGCTCGCGCCTGGGGAAAATGGATGCACAGCTCCGAGAGCATGTGCACGTACTGGGATCCCTCTCCGGGAAACAGGAACGCCGTTTTACCGAGGCTCGCCAGGTGCTCCTCGAAGAAGTAGATGCCGCTGCGATCCTTGATGCGCCGGCATTCCGGGCCGGCGAGCAACTTGAGCGCGTGGCGCAGCTTCAGACTCAGATCCGCCGTGGAGGAGGCAACGATGGCGAGGCGCTGAGGGAGGTCCTCGAGGCGCGTGTTGAGCGTGAAGGCGAGATCCCTCAGCGGAGCCTGGGGGTCGATTTCGAGATACGCCCTGAGGCGTTCTGAAGCGCGGAGGAGGCCCTCGCGGGATCCCCCTTCCAGGATGCAGACCTCCGTCTCCCATCGAGGCGCCGTGGACAAAGCTTCATTCCTAGACATCGGGATGTTCCTCAAGGATCGCGTGAGCGTTGATCCCGCCGAATCCGAACGAGTTGACCCCCGCCCGCCTCGGCGCGCCGCGCTCGCCGTGGATCCAGGGGCGCGCCTTGCTGACGATGTAGAAAGGCGTCTTCTCCAGCTCGAGCAGGGGGTTGGTCTGTTCGCAGTGAAGCGTCGGCGGCAGCGTCTTGTGGTGCAGCGCAAGGGCCGCCTTGATCATGCCCGCCACCCCCGCGGCGGGCATCAGATGACCCACCATCGACTTGACCGAGCCCAGGCCGCACCATGGGGCGCCGCCGTTGCGGGGGCCGAACACGTGCGTGAGCGCCTTCACTTCCGTGGCGTCGCCGACAGGCGTGCCCGTGCCGTGGGCCTCGATCAACCCGACGGTCCTCGGTGAGACCTCGGCCTTCTCGTAGGCGCGCCGCAGCGCGAGCACCTCTCCCTCGACCCGGGGCGCCATCACGCTGAGGCCGCGGCCGTCGCTGCTGATGCCTACCCCCTTGATCACCGCGTAGACCCGATCGCCGTCCCGCCGGGCGTCGGCCAGCCTCTTGAGCACCATCATGCCCAGCCCCTCGCCCAGGATGGTCCCATCGGCCTCCTTGGCGAACGGACGGATCTGTTCGTTGCGGGACAACGCCCCGAGCTGGCAGAACAGCATCAACACTTGCACAGGCGTCACCACGTGCGAGCCCCCGACGATCGCCAGATCGAGCTGGCCCGTCAGAAGGTCCCGCGACGCCATGTCCACGGCCAGCAGCGACGAGGCGCAGGCGCCATCCACGGTATAGCTGGGTCCCATCAGGTCAAGCCGGTTGGAGATCCGGCCTGCGATGATGTTCGGGATCAACCCCGGGACCGTGTCGGCGTTGAAGGGCGGCAGGAGCTTCTTGAACTCCTTGCGGAGCAGTCCGAGATCTTCATCCGTGTACTCCGGATGGAGCATCTTGATGATCTCGAGCGTTTGATCCACCACCTTGCCGTGCTGTACCACGCTCAAGTTGCCGCGGTTCAGGTAGGTCCCTTTGCCCAGGATCACTCCGGTCCGCTCGCGCTCGGGGATCTCCTCGCCGTAGCCCGCGTCACGAAGCGCTTCCTTGGCCACGCGCAGGGCCAGCCATTGGTCGGGCTCTCCACCCTGGACCGCCAGAGGCATGATGCCGTGCTCGAGCGGATCGAAGTGGGCCAGAGCTCCGAGATAGCCTCCCTTCTTGCAGTACACACGGTCGTTGCCGTTGCCCCGCGGGTCGTAGTAAAGCTCCGCTTCCCATGCTTCGGGAGGTGGATCCGTAATCGAATCCACCTTCGACAGCACGTTGTTCCAGTACGTGGCCAGGTCCGGTGCTCCGGGAAACAGACAGGCCATCCCGATGATGGCGATATCCCCCTGCGGTGCGCGCAGCTCGGCGTGTCCGGCTCCCATCGCGCTCATCGGGCCTCCCTCAACGAAGGATCCCCTTGCGAGGATTGGCCGGCGGGCCGTATCAGCTCGGGATCGCGCCGATCCTGGATCTGGAGGTGGCTGCCGGCCAACCGGTTGAGGGCCTTGCTCGACGGGCATTCCATCTCCTCGAGGAGCCCGACCAGGCGTCCGCCGGGCGCGACGAAGCCGATGTTGATGTAGAAGAGGTGCTCCTGCGGCCTGGAAAGAATGTGCAGCTCGCAGCGCAATCCCGATTCGGAGAGAGAGCCGAAGCGCCGGTAGTGCCGGTATCGCGCCGGCAGAGGCGTCATGTCGAGGTGCGTCCTGGCCCAGAGGATCACCATCTGCAGGCCGCTGTCGAAGACCACGGGGTCGATGAGCCACTGTCCCTCCGGGCGCGCCTTGAAACACCGGCGCGGCGACGAGGGCGCCAGTGTGGCGACCATCCCTGCGCTGGCGATGCCGTGGATCTTCTCGATCCCCTGGAACAGCGGCCCGTGGAACAACCACTCGCGGTAGGCATTCTCGAGAGTCATCCCGAACGGGGACAGCGCCTCGACGAAGGGCGGGGCGTACTCAGGCGGCTCGGGAAGTCTGTCCGCAAGCTCGACCGTCGCGCGGTAGTAGCGCAGGCGCGGATTCACGGGGTCAGTGATCTCGATGTTGACGTCGATACCCACCCTCTCATGCGGCGGCTCGACCTGCGCGTGCGCCGCAAGACGAACATCCTTCCGGCCGTCCTCCACGATCATTCCCTTCAGGACGCGCAGGTCCCTCAGCCCGATCACGTGGAGGTCGGGCCATCCCTTTTGCGCGAACTCGGCCATCAGTTCCATGGCCACCGCCGCGGGCACGACCGGCTTGCCGTCCAGCCGGTGGTCCATCAGGTAGAGGTCCTCGGCGGGGTCGAACCGTCTGATCGCCTCGATCCCCTCCCCTTTGCCC
>JAWPNA010000342.1:0-5184 GCA_045402695.1 Acidobacteriota bacterium | reverse complement strand
CCAATATTGGAGCGTCGTGATGACCAGACCTCGCATTCTGCTGCCTGCCGTCCTGATCGGCCTCGCGGCGCTCCTCCTGACCGCGCCGCCGGTCGGCGCCATCCAGGTGCCGCAGACGCGCGAGGAGTTCGTGCGCGCCGTCGCCGCGGGCGCGCGCGGCGTGAAGATGGAGACCTTCGTCGTCGAGCGCGGCTTCGAGGAGGTGTACCGGACACTCGAGGCGCGCACGGAGCCCTGTCTCGACGTCGAGGTCCGGCGCACGGCCTACGTAGGTTACTGGGAGAACAGCTCCTCCGACTACAACCCCACACTCAGGAGACTGGGGCCCGAGCTGGCCGAATTCACCCTCCAGGTCGTCCATCGCCCGCGCGGCGTCGGGCACACGCCTCCGCCCGACGGCCTCTACGTCATGGCTGCCGACCTGAAGCGCGCCGGCGCCTCCCGCACCGAGGTCGTGCTCTACCGGCCGTCGATGGGCTTCAAGGACATCGCGAAGAGCTTCATAGAGTGGGCCGAGGGCCGCGCCACCGACTGCCCGAAGCTGAAATAGCACCGGCGCGGAGCGCTCACCTCAGGCCAGGTTGCCGATCCGCCGCAGCTACTATCCGGATCCTGTCATACCAGCCGCCCTCGACGCTCTCGTTCAACGTCCCGGCCCGCCCCCGGCGACCGATTCGTTCAGCTTGTACGCGGGCGATGTGAGGATGGCGTCGGACCTCTCGCAGGCGTTTGCGCTCCAGCGCCGCGTCCCGACCGATCGGCCATCTGTCTCGAGCGAGCTCCTTGGTGACCGTTCCCGACTCGCTCACCGATCCACCGTCCGGCGACGGCCGCTCCTTCCTCACCGCGTTAGAATGCCAGGGCCAACGCCGTCCCGGCCGCCAGTCGGAGGATGGGACGCTGCGGGGCCGGGACGCGGCGGCGCTGCTGGGGGGTCCATGATTTCAAGCACAGGAGGATGGCCGATGCGCATCGTCTCATTCATGCTTCTCAGCCTCTGGGGCATCCCGGCACTTGGCGACACACTGCAGGCCCGGTTTATCGGAAACGCCGCCTTCGAGATCACCGATGGCGCCACAACGCTGCTCACAGACTTCGCTTACACCTCAGGCGCCTTCGGCTACATGAAATACAAGTTCGAGGACGTGAAACCTGCGGGGAAGGTGCTCTGCCTCATCACGCACAATCACTCCGATCACTGGGATGCCACGTTGTTCAAAAAAACTGACTGGTCTCTGGCCGCACCCATCAAACTCGTCCGCAAGGTTGATCCTTCAAGGATCGTGCCCTTCGGTCCGAAAATGCAATTCGACGGGATGCAGATCACGCCAATCAAGACCGACCACGCGGACGTCTTTCACTGGTCCTACCTTGTCGAATGGCACGGGATGAGACTGTACTTCACGGGCGACACGGAGGAGACGGGAGGCGTGACCGGAGCCGGCAAGATAGATGTGCTGTTCGTCACGCCGTGGCTCTTGGAGAGGTTGATCCTGAGGAACTCCTCAATGGACGCCAAGAGGATCGTCGTCTACCATCACCTGGAGGGCGAGGCTATCCCCAAGTGTGCCAAGTGCATGACGCCGAAACAGGGAGAAACGTTCTCGATCACTCCATGACGCGCCTCCCACCGACGCCAGGTACTACGTCGCCGCGGTAGACCACCAAGGTCAGCGGCGCGCGGGGCGATGGTCCGTGATCGGGACGCAGCAAGTGTGGAGCATGGTGGCGTTGCGAAAGGAGGAACTTGATGGCGCGAGCGATCTTCAACGGTGCCGTCATCGCAGAGAGCGACGAGGGTGTCGTGGTGGAAGGGAACTACTACTTCCCCTGGGGAGCCGTAAAGCAGGAGTATCTGAAAGACAGCACGACGCACACGACCTGCCCCTGGAAAGGTGAAGCGAGCTATTACGACATCGTCGTCGACGCCCGCGTGGCCAGGGATGGTGCCTGGTACTACCCTTCTCCGAAGGACGCAGCCCGGCAGATCCGGGATCACGTCGCGTTCTGGAAGGACGTCAAGGTCGAACGCTAGGAAGCCGGCCCGGGCCCACCGAGATTGATCCCGAGCCCCTCATCGAGTCCCGGCGGTCATCTTCCAGACCGCGCCGGCAAGGAGCTTCACGTGATCCGGTGCTCCTCTTGCTCGAGCCAAGCTCCCGACGGTAGCCGCCACTGTCCCTCGTGCGGGACGCCCCTGTCCCCTGTCTCCGAGCTCACGACGGTGATGCAGCGCGATGCGGTCGGGTCGCCTCGCGCGGCGCGCGGCCTCCGCCCGTCCACCGCCGATGCAGGCCGGATCTCCTCGTCAGAGGCTTTGGGTGCCGCGCGTTTCATCCCGGGAACCCTGCTGGCAGGGCGCTACCGCATCGTGGCGCTCCTCGGCAAAGGAGGAATGGGCGAGGTCTATCGAGCCGAAGATCTGAAGCTGCGCCAGAGCGTCGCTCTGAAGTTTCTCCCGAGGGCTGCGGCGAACGAGTCCCATCATCTGAAACGACTCCTCAACGAGGTGAGGCCGGCCCGTCAGATCTCCCATCCAAACGTGTGCCGTCTCTACGACGTTTCGGAAGCGGAAGGTCATCACTTCCTCTCGATGGAGTACGTCGACGGGGAGGATCTCGCCTCGCTTCTCAAGCGGATCGGGCGCCTGCCGCCCGAGAAGGCGGTGCAGATCGCCCAACAGCTCTGCTCCGGCCTCGCCGCCGCGCACGAGCAAGGGATTCTCCATCGCGATCTCAAGCCGGCCAACATCATGCTGGATGGCCGCGGCAGGGCGCGCATTACCGATTTCGGCCTGGCGGTGGCGGGGCCGAACGTGGAAGGACGAGAGGCGCGTGACGGCACGCCAGCCTACCAGTCGCCCGAGCAGATCGCGGGACGCGAGGCCACGGTGCGGAGCGACGTTTTCGCGCTCGGACTCGTCCTCTTCGAGCTCTTCACCGGGAGACGCGCCTTTCCCGCGCATAGCTTCGGTGAGCTCAAGAGACAGCTTCACGACTCCACGCCCCCCAGGCCGTCCTCCTTCGTGGAAGGGATCGACCCGGCCGTGGAGAGTGTCATCCTCCGATGCCTGGAGAAGGATCCCGAAATGAGGCCGGTCTCCGCGCTCGCTGTGGCCGCATCGCTGCCCGGCGGCGATCCGTTGGCAGCCGCGCTGGCGGCCGGAGAAACCCCATCGCCGCAAGTCGTGGCAAATGCCGGCGAGGCGGGACGATTGCGCCCTCTCGTGGCTATCGCTTGCGCGGTCAGCGCGCTCGCGGGGATTGTTGGGGCCATCTTCCTCAGTGAACGATACTCCCTGCTGAGCCGCCTCCAGCCTGGCGAGCCCCCGGATGCGCTCGTGATGGTGGCGCAGCAGATGATCCGCCAGATCGGCTACACGGATTCCCCGGCCGACAGCGCGCACAGCTTCGGTTACGACGGCACCTACGCCCATTACGTGGAGCGCGAGGATCCCACCGCGCACCGCTGGGATCGGCTTGCATCGATCCGACCGTCGCCGATGAACTTCTGGTACCGACAGAGTCCGCGGCCCCTGGTTCCGATCGAGCCGGGCTGGAGCGTCTCTCTGAAAGATCCGCCGCAGAGGGTGCCGGGCAGCCTCACCACCACGCTCGATCCGCAGGGTCGCTTGACCGAGTTTCAAGCCATTCCTCCCGAGTTGGACCCCGATTCGGGAACCTGGCTCGCGCCCGACTGGTCGAAGATGCTCTCCTTCGCCGGACTCCATCATGAGAGCCTCCGAACTGCACGCCCTCAGTGGAACCCGCTCCTTATCGGTGATCACCGCGAGGCGTGGGAGGGAACCTACCCCGATCAACCCGACGTCCCGATCCGTGTCGAGGCAGGCTCATACCACGGGCGACCCGTGTGGTTTCGCGTCTTCTCCCCAGGGGCGGAGCCGCGCTGGATGGGGCCCATCTTGGGGCCGGGTGAAACGGCGAGTACCGCCGTCGGTCTGGTGTTTCTCTTCCTGCTTCTCGGTTCAGGAGTATTCCCCGTCCGCCGCAACGTGCGGGCGGGGCGATCGAAGGGGTGCAGTGCGCCTGGCCGCCTTTTACTTTTCGGCCACCTTTGCCGGGGATCTCTTGACGGCTCATCACACGATGAGTTCTGGAGAGGTGGGAAGGCTACTCGAATCGGTGAGTTGGTCGCTGTACTCGGCCGGTCAGGTGTGGCTTGTCTACCTGGCGATTGAACCCTACGTCCGAAAGCTGTGGCCCCAGGTGCTCATCGGATGAAGCCGGCTCCTCGCGGGTCGTCTGCGCGACCCGTTGATCGGACGCGACCTGCTTTTCGGTGCATTGGCGGGGGGCCCTCTTGTGTTTCTCACGGCGCTCCGGCCCGCGCTCCACGCATGGCTGGCCTCGCCGGCGCTTGCGCCCCCGGGGATACCCCGGGCGATCGAGGCGTTCAACGGCGCTGGGGGTGCGGCAGCCAATTTTCTCCTAGTCGTGACGACCAGCGTCCTGAATCCGGTTTCGCTGTTGTTCATCTTTCTCATCCTCCGAGCTCTTCTCTGGCGCCAGTGGGCCGCCGTGTCGTTGTTCCTGCTCATCGCAGCGGTGCTGCCGCCCCTTCAGGGCGGTGATGCCTGGTTCGAGATCCTGTATGGCGCCGGGCTGTGGGCTGTCACGCTCGTGGTCTTGCTTCGCGTCGGGTTGCTGGCCGCAATGGCGATGGAGCTGTGGCGGCAGGTCATAATCTTCGTGCCAATGACCTTCAGGCTCTCCGCGTGGTATGCGGACCGCGGATGGCTCGCTTTGCTCTTGCTTGCCGCGCTCCTTGGGTGGGCCTACCGGATCGCCGTCGCAGGGCACCCGCCGTTCCCTGGAACACGTCTAGCGCCGCAAAACCAGCAAAGTTGATCGGAGAGGGGGCTGCTATGCGCCATCGCGTGTGAGCTCATGCGCGTCATTCCCGAACCTTCGCTACCACGTTGCTTGGCAGCCAGGACCTGTTCCATCTCACCCCGCCATCCTCTCCGCCGCCGCGTTAATTGCCGCCCTGATCCCCTTCGCGGCGTGGATCCCTTTCACCTGCGCCTTCTTCCTCTGCGTGAGTCCCCTCATCGTCCCCATGTACTCGCCCTGGAGCTTGAGGGCGGCGCGCTGCAGGACGGTCAGGCGCGGCGGGCAACGCGGGCGATCCACTCCTTCGTCCCGGACGCGAGGCATATCTGTA
>JAWPNA010000372.1:0-3126 GCA_045402695.1 Acidobacteriota bacterium | reverse complement strand
GGAGGTGTTGAGTGACTACCAGGTTTCCATCCCCGAGCTGGGAACGATCCACGCCCGCCACGTTCCGCGCGTCATCCTGACGAGCAACGACACCCGGGACCTCTCCGATGCCCTGCGGCGGCGGTGCCTCTACCTCTACATTGACTTTCCTCCGTTCGACGACGAGGTCAGGATCATCAGGACCCGGGTGCCGGATCTCTCCGAGGAGCTGGCCCGGCGCGTGGTGGCCTTCGTGCAGAATCTCCGCAAGTCGGAGGCGCGGCGCGCGCCCGGGATTGCGGAGGTCGTGGACTGGGCCAGGGCGCTGGTGGCGGTGGGCGCCGAGGGGCTGACCACCGACGTGCTCGAGAAGACGCTGGGCGCCCTCATCAAGAACCGCGAGGACCTCGATCGGGCGCTTCACAAGTCCGGGGGGCGCCGCTGAGTGATCGAGGCGCTTGCCCGCTTCATCGGGGCGCTCAGGAAATCGGGCCTGACAATCTCCTCCGCTGAGGCCATCGACGCGGCGCGGGCGGTCGGGTCGATCGCCATCGAGCGCCGTGACGAGTTCCGCCTGGCTCTTCGGGCAACACTGGTCAAGAAGCGCGGGGATCTGCCGGCCTTCGACCAGGTCTTCAACTCGTTCTTCGCGGCGTCGGCCCCGGCTGGCTCGCGCGGGCGGGGAGCCAGATCCGGACAGGGGGAGCCGGGCCGGTCGTCGCGTCCGCCGCGCCCATCGCGCCAGGGGCCCCCAGCGCCCCCAGCGCCCAAAGGCCCCCAAGTCCCCCGGAGTCGCCGCGGCCGGCTCAGGGTGATTCTGCGGCGCGTCCGATCCGAGCAGCCGGTCAGCCCCAGCAGCCGTCCCGAGCCGGGCCCGCGCGCCGGGCCCCGGCAGATGCGCAAGCCGCGCCCGATCTCCCGGGCCCTGTCGCATGCGACGCCGGTGCAGGGGCCGGCCTCCGAACCGCGGCGGTTCGATCTCTCGACAACCGTTCCACGCGGACAGGAGCGCGACCTGCTGGAGCTGCTCGCCCGCGAGGTGCCGAAGCTCGTGCATGAGATCCGCCTGCGCGCGGGGCGGCGGTTCCGGCGGGACAGGGCTGGGCGCGTCTGGACCGCGCGCGTCATGAGGGATAGCGTGGGCACCGGGGGTGTCCCGTTCGTGCTGCCATTCAGAAGGCGCCGCCCGCGCCGGCCGCGCGTCGTGGTGCTGGTTGACGTCTCCTGGTCGGTGATGCGCGCCTCGATCCTGTTCTTGATGATGGCACGCGAATTCCTCGAGGCGAACCGGCGGACGTCGATCCATTTCTTCGTGGACCGCTGCGTGGACGCCACCGCCATCATGAGGCGATGGGATGTCGAGGCGCCCCTGGAGTCTTTCGAGCGTCTCCTGGCGTCGCTGAAAGACCTCGACCCCATGGCGCCCAGCGATTACGGCCGCGCCTTCTATCAGGCGGCCCACGCCAGACCGCATTCTCCGCTGGGACAGGTGCCGGCCGCGGGCCCGGACACGATTCTTGTCGTGCTCGGCGACGCGCGCAGCAACAACAGGGACCCTCAGCCATGGGCCTTCGAGGACCTGGCCTCGCGCTCTCGCCGTGTGATCTGGCTCAACCCTGAGCCTGCCTCGCGCTGGGATTCGGGCGACTCGGTGCTCTCGGATTACCTGCCCTGGTGTGACATCGTGTGCGAGGCGCGCGACCTGGAGGGGATCGCCCGGGGCATGGCGGAGATCGTCAGGAGTCTCTGAATGTTCCTCCTCCTGCCGCCGGGTGATACCATCCGCGCCGAACCACATCAGCCGCCACCAGAGGATCCCTGGCCATGACGAAGGAAGCCGTCGTCAGGATTGGCGACATCGTCGATCTGTATGATGAAGGCGATCTTGTCTGCGCGGTTGTCGCGGCCGAGGAGAAGGGCCGTCTCCGGGTCGTGACCGAGTCGGGCAAGCATCTCAGCGTGACGGTATCGAGAGTGGCGCACCGTGTGGGCTCCGCCTCGCCGTCCTCCGATCCAGCGCAGACCGCCCTCAGGCATGCGCACACCGCCTCGTCCCTCATCGGCCAGGTCGACCTGCCGGCGCTGTGGGAGGTGCTGGCTGGCGAGGCGCATAGGTACGCGCTGGGAGAGATGGCCTCGTTGGCGCTGGGCGAGGACTCGGCTGCGGCGCGCTCCGCCATCCTGCGTGTGCTTCACGCCGACCACACCTATTTCACGCGCAAGCTGGATCAGTTCGAGCCGCGCTCGCGGGAACTCGTCGAGGAGACCCTCAAGCGCGAGGCGATCGAGAGGTCCCGGGCCGTCCGCAGGGCCATTTTCCTGAAGCTGGCGCGCGAGGCACTCAAAGGCGCCGCGCCGCCGATGGCCGGCTCCGTGGACAGCGGGGCCGCCTCGGTCGGGCAGGAGCACGCGGATCTTGTGGCCGATCTGGTGGAGCTGGCGCTCATGGGCGACGAGGCCGGGTCGCGCAAGGAGGCCGTGGATCTCCTCGACGATGCCGGCGCTCCCGACGGGCCATCGGCGGAGCGCGCCTTTCACCTGCTGCGCGCGCTCGGCTTCTTTCACGAGGACGAGAATCTTTTCATCCATCGGTTCCGGCTCAGGACCGCGTTCCCTCCGGAAGTGGAGCAACACGCGCGGCTGGCCTGCGCGACTCAGGAGGCGGCACGGCGCGATCTGCGGGGCCTGACGGCCTTCACGATCGACGATGAAGAGACGACCGAGATGGATGACGCGATCAGCATCGATCCGCTCCCCCGGGGGGAGGGGGCGATCAGCCTGGGGATCCACATAGCCGATCCGGGCCGCTACGTGATGGCGGGTGACCCGGTGGACTCCGAGGCGGTCGCCAGGGCATCCACCTTTTACTTCCCCGAGACGAAGATCCCGATGCTTCCCGCGGTCATCGCCGAGCAGGCCGCGAGCCTCGTGCCGGGAGAGGACAGGCCCGCGCTCTCGTTCGTCGTGAGGTTGTCACCGGTCGGCGAGGTGATCGAGTCGGAGATCGTGTCGTCAGTCATCCGCTCGCGCGCGCGCCTCACGTACGAGGAGGCCGATGCGCTGCTGGCGATGGGCGGCGCAGTGGCGGAGGATCGGTTTGCTGCGGGAGAGCGATCCGAGCTGACCGGAAAGCTCGAGACGCTGCGC
>JAWPNA010000497.1:0-3961 GCA_045402695.1 Acidobacteriota bacterium | reverse complement strand
AGGATCTCCGTCGATGCCGGGCCCGGCGGCCGTGTTGCGCCCATCTCAGGTCACCCGTACCGCGCGACACGACGGCGCGGAGCAAGCACTCAATTGACCCACCGCGAGCTGCGCGAGTTGGTGCTATTGTACAGCCAGAGCTCGGCCGACCTGGCCTCGGCCCGCGAGGATGCCACCGGCCGCAGTATGTCGAGCTACCTCGACCAGCTCCCGGACGGGGCGCACGACATGATTCACAGCACGCGCGCCTCACATCCGGAAAGGGATCCTGCTCGTGAACTGCGTGTGTGCCCGCGGCAGCCGCTGGTCATGCTGTGCGTCCCGGTGCTTCCTGGGGAAGCGAACAGGGAGATAAAATGTATGAACCTCGCGGTGCGCCGCCGGTTGCTCGTCGGGTGTTTCTCTGGCGCCTCGCGGCCCATTTCGGGATCTCCAGCGGCGTCGTGGTCGCCTCGCTGGCCGCCGGAATGGCTGGCTACATCTACTTCGAGCGGCTCCCGTGGCGAGACGCGTTTCTCAACGCGGCGATGCTTCTCGGCGGCATGGGCCCCGTGGATGCTCCGGCAACGGCAGGAGGGAAACTCTTCGCGGGCCTCTTTGCGCTTTACGCCGGCTTGATCTTCCTCGTCGTGACCGCGATCACCCTTGCGCCCGTGGCCCACCGGCTGCTGCACAGGTTTCATTGGGAGGATGACACACCCCAATGACGGGCGACACGAGTGGTTCGCCGCACGGTAGTGGTCAGGTCAGTGCGCGCGCCTGGATCTCCAGGTGACGGTTCACGAGCGTCGCGCCCGCCGGACCCGTCAGCATCTCCACGAGAGGCGGGCCGTGAAACATCTCACGGCGCTGCGGCCTCGTCGGACGACCCTCCCGTTTCCTTGCCGCGCATCAAGAGCTGAAGGTCGATGCCTTCCTTCTTGATCCTGATGTCGTAGTACAGGAGCGCCAGCGTGATGCACAAGAGCGGCCCGGTGAAGACTTCGCCGATCGAGCCGGAGATCGATCCCAAAAGTTGGGTCCAGAGAGGTGGCTGGCCATTCTCTCTCAGGACCAACCCCACGGTGAGGAAGGGACCCTGAAAGATCAGGACGCCCACGTATGTCATCGCCATCATCAGCACGTAGATGAGGACGACGCGCACGCGCTGCCCTCTCGTCAGCGCGTTGCTGCGGCCGATCGCCTTGGCAGGGGACAGATCTTCCAGGATAAGGGCGGGGACGGTGATCGAGAACCGCCCGGCGAGCAGCAGCACAAGCGCCACCACGCCCGACAGGAACAACAGCGCCGTCACCACCGAACCGAGGATCGGATGGACCAGCGCTCCCGCAAGGGCGCCCAGGGAGGTGACGAATCCCAGGATCAGGAACGCCCCGAGGTAGATGAACAGGACGAGCGCCTCCACTCCGATGACGCTTGCGATGCGGGCCTGGATGGCCGCGTAGGCGTCCCCGATGCTCACCGAGCGTCCTAGATAGATGCGGGAGATCGCGACGGCCATCGCCGCCACCGCGATGCCGTAGAGGAGAACCGAGGCGACGACGGAGACGAGGCTGACGGCGAACCAGGGCACGATGCCTGCAAGGGCCGCCAGGGGATCCGACTGGGCGGCGATCGCTGGAAGGTCCGACTTTTGGACCATCAGCACGGCGAGCTGGCACAGCGTCATGAGGGCCATGGGCGGGCACATGATGCCGGCGAACAACGCAAAGTGCCGGCGGTAGATCGCAAATGTGCGATCCATCAACTCGCCGGTGCTCAACGGTCGCAGCTCGAATTCCGCCATCCGCAATGGCTCCTCGCGCGCCGATCGGTGCAGGCGAGTTTACCTCAAGGAGCAATCCAGCACGCCGGAGTACTCGCCCTCGTCGTTGCATCGCCGATGCTGATCCGATAGGCTGTCGGCCATGACCGCCGCCTACGCGCCGTCTCCTGCGGCCGAGGAAGTTCACCTGGCCCCGTACGCGATGAGGGCTGCGCTCACCCGCGGGCGCCGCTATTCCGAGCCGGAACACCCCTTCCGCTCTCCGTTCCAGCGGGACCGCGACCGGATCATCCACTCGCGCGCCTTCCGGAGACTCGAGTACAAGACGCAGGTCTTCGTGAACCACGAGGGGGACCACTTCCGCACGCGTCTCACCCACAGCATCGAGGTGTCGCAGGTGGCCCGGACGGCGGCCGGAGCGCTGGGCCTCAACGCGACGATGGCCGAGGCGCTGTCGCTGTCGCACGACCTGGGGCACACCCCGTTCGGGCACCTCGGTGAGGAAGTGCTTCACGTGTTGATGAAGGATCACGGCGGGTTCAACCACAACCGTCAGTCGCTGCGGATCGTGGAGCACCTGGAGGATCGCTATCCCGATTTCGTCGGCCTGAATCTCACCTACGAGATCAGGGAGGGGATTGCCAAGCACTCCGGGCCCTGCGACCCGGGCCTCGCTCCCGAGTACGCGGAGTATCACCCGGAGGAACGGCCCCCGCTGGAGGCCCAGATGATCGACATCGCCGACGAGATCGCCTACCAACACCACGACATCGACGACGGCGTCGGCTCAGGACTGCTCGATCCTTCTTTCCTGGCCGAGCACGTTCCTTTGTGGGGCGACCAGTACCGAGCGGCCCTGCACGATTACCCCGCGGCGGCGCCGCGCCAGCAGGTGACGGCGGCGCTCCGTCGGATGATCGACGCGCTCGTGACCGATCTCGTCGTCAGCTCGCGCGCCGCCATCGAGGCCAGCGGCGCGCGGTCGGTGGACGATGTGCGCCGTCTGCCGGAGCCGATCATGGGCCTCTCGCACGAAATGGCGGGCAGGAACGCCGAGCTGAAGCGGTTCCTTCACCAGCACCTGTACCGCCATCACCACATCGAGCGGATGAAGGACAAGGCACGGCGGATCATGCAGGCGCTGTTCGCCCGGTACCAGGAGAACGTCCACCTGCTTCCCGAGGAGCATCGCGGAAAGATCCCTGCCCTGGGCACCCAGCGCGTCATCTGCGACTACATCGCCGGAATGACCGATCGCTACGCGATGGATGAGTACCGCAGGCTCTTCGAGCCGTACGAGCGGGTCTGATCCTGCGCCCACGTCACGGCCACAGCCTCAGCGCGTTGTCCTGCAGGATCATTCTCTTGGCGCTGTGGGTCAGGTAGCTGTCCGGAAGCGACAGCAGAGCCTCAACGTTGGCGCCGATCTCCTTCACCCCCGGGCTGGGCCAGTCTGTGCCGAACAGCGTCCGTTGAGCCACCTCGGCGAGGCGAGGGAAGTAGCGCGGCAAGTTGATCGGCGGGATGCCCGACAGGTCGAGCCACACCCTGGGGTGCCGCCGCATGAGAAAGAAACAGGTTTCGGACCAGAGCGGCCGTCCCCCGTGCGCCATGACGATGTCGAGATCCGGGTAGTCCACGGCCACGTCGTCGATGCCGATCGGATCCCCGAGGCGGCTCCGGGCTCCGGGGAAGATCGAGGTCCCCGTGTGGATGATCACCGGAAGCCCGGCTGCTGCGGCCGTCTCGTAGATGATGGCCAGCGCGGCTCCCGCCGAGGTCAGCCCGGTGTGATCCTCCGGCCGCACCAGCATATGCGGCGGGTGCAGCTTGAGCGCTCGGATGCCGGAGTCGGCGAGGCGGTTCACGTCGCCCGCGGGATCCTTCGTGAACCGCGGGTGCACCCCCCCCACGGCGATCAGCCGACCAGCCGCCGCCTTCACGTAGCGGGCCACGAAGTCGTTGGTCTCGTCGCCGAACCCCATGATGTCGGGCGCGGGGTAGTTGATGAGGGCGGCTCGCTGCACCCCCGCCGAGTCGAGGTAGCGCAGCAGGGCTTGGGGGTCTCGGCTCATGGCGATGATGGCGTCGAAGTCGGCCCGGCCCCGGCGCATCTTCTCGAGGGTGGCCGGCTTGAACGTCTCCCATGGCTGGATGTGGATGTGCGCGTCGGTGATGCTGAGGCCGTCCCGCGTC
>JAWPNA010000250.1:0-3972 GCA_045402695.1 Acidobacteriota bacterium | reverse complement strand
CTCAGGAACTCGCCGCGGAAGTGGTTGTCGCCTCCCTCGCCCTGGATCGGCTCGATGATCAGGGCAGCGATGTCGTCCTTTCTCTCGAGAATCGCTTGCTTGATCTGACGTACGGCCTCGGCCTCCAGCTTCTCCACCCCTCGGGTGTTCTCCCCTTCGAGCGGGAATGTGACCTTGGGGTTCAGGATCCGGGGCCAGTTGAACTTCGGGAAGTACTTCGTCTTGGCCGGGTCGGTGTTGGTCAACGACAGCGAGTACCCCGATCGGCCATGGAAGCACTCCTTGAAGTGAATAACCTGCTGCCCTTTCTCCTCCTTGTGTCCCTTCTTGAAGTTCTTGCGGACCTTCCAGTCGATGGCGATCTTCAAGGCGTTCTCCACGCCCAGAGTGCCCCCGCCCACGAGGAACAGGTGCTTCATGGAGGATGGGGCCGCCACGGTCATGAAGGTCTCCACGAACTCGGCTGTTTCCGCGTTGTAGATGTCGGAGTTGGTCGGGTTGTGGATGGCCACCTTCGCGATCCGCCGCAGGAAGGCCTCGTCCGTCAGCGCGGGGTGGTTCATCCCCAGGGGCTGGCTGGCCACCATGGAGAACATGTCGAGGTAGGCGCGGCCGTTGCGCAGATCCACGATGGTGTTGCCGCGGCTTGCCTCGAAGTCGACCAGGACGTCAAACCCGTCCACGAGCATGTACTTCCTCAGAACGTCCATCGCCTTGTCGGGTGAAATCATGGGATCTCTCCTGTGCAGGTTGAATAGCTTCATTCGTAAGCGGATGTGCCGTGCCGGAGACGACTGGGCGTCAGGAGAGGACAGGCGGATCGTGCGATTCCGCGCGGCCCATGGTGATGAGAAGCAGGGCTGCGAACTTGGTGGGATGCACTTTCGTCATGGTGCCCACATTATGCTGCAACCAGCGCGCGGAATCCACCGGGGAGCGGGGCGAGTCACCCGGTCGTGGTTCTCGCGGTGGATGGCAATCTTGTGCCCTCCCGGCCCGGCCGTGGTCACGCGAAAAAACCGGCCGACTCGGAGTCTCCATTTGAAACAATCGGCTGAGAATGCTTCCCGGCTACTGCATCCTATTGCCGGGGTGCATATCATTTCGAGACTACCAGAAGCCCCGTACTGGCCTGGGCTATCAGGCCGCGCCCACTGCGCGATTTCACCATCATTCTTGTGTGCGATCGCGGCATCTGGCTTGCACTATCCCGCCCTTATCAGATCAAGAAGAGTCGATCAGACCGGTCGGGGAGCAGGAACGCCAGGGCCGGCGAGTCGCGTCCGGCAGCGTCCCCGGGTACCCGCGCCAGGGGGAGTGCGTGGTGGGCGTCCGGAATCACCAACACCGGGTCGAGTCGCCGCATCAAGGGAGAACCTCCCAGCCGTCCGGGCACGGAGTGGGCGGCTTCCTCCCCTCGTTCGACCTCGCGATGCGGCTCGTGGAGGAGCAGGCGCTGCGGGTCGCCGATTCGGACGAGACGGTTCTTCTGCTCGGGGAGACGGGGGTGGGTAAGGATGTTCTCGCCCGCCGCGTGCACCTCGCGTCCTCCCGCAAGGCGGGACCCTTCGTTCAGATCAACTGCGCGGCGCTGCCAGAGGGGCTGCTGGAGTCGGAGCTGTTCGGGCATGTGCGGGGCGCCTACACGGGGGCGACTGATTCCCAGCAAGGACAGTTCGAGGCGGCCCACGGCGGGACGATTTTCCTCGATGAAATCGCGGAGCTGGGCCCGCGCCTCCAGGCCAAGCTCCTGCTCGTGCTGCAGGAGAGGATGTTCCACAGGGTCGGCGGGCGCGACCCGATTCGGGTCGATTCCCGATTCATCGCGGCCACTAATCAGGATCTGGACAAGGCGATGGCGGAGGGGAGTTTCCGCAGAGACCTCTACTACCGTCTTTGTGTCGTCAGCCTGACGCTCCCGCCACTCAGAGACCGGCCCAGTGACATCGAGGCGCTTACCTGTTTCTTTGCCTCGCGGTATTCATCTCAGTACAACAAGCCGCTCCTCGCGCACGTCGGTGACGATATCATCGAGGCGATGATGCGGCACCGGTTCGAAGGGAACGTGCGTGAACTGGAGAACCTCGTGAAGCGAGCGATCCTCCTGGGGGGCTACGACGTAATCCTCGAGGAACTGGGGCGCTCGCACGGTTGCGTGCCCGAGATGGAGGAGGCCCTCGCACCCGGCGGTGCGCGCGCGGCGCAAGACCAGGGACCAGTCCCACTCAAGCAGGTGGCCCGCCGCGCCATGGAGGAGGCCGAGCGCAGCGCCATCGTTCATGCCCTGTCCACAACCCGATGGAACCGGCGCCGCGCCGCGCGGCTGCTGAAGGTGAGCTACCGGTCGCTCCTCTACAAGATCGCCGGCTACTCCATCATGCCCGGCAGGCCCGGAATATCCGGGACGCCGGGAGCGGGCCTGCCCCTCGCGCATCACGGCAAAGGCGTATCATGAGCGCGTGACCACGCCGTCGCGGCCCGTTCGGTGGGCCGAATGCATGGCACCGCCTGTGGTCCAGCCAGTCGCGCACTTGGTGCGCCGCTACTCCAGCACCTTCAGCACGACACGGCGGTTTTGGGCACGCCCTTCTCTGGTCTTGTTGTCGGCGATGGGCTGGCTCTCGCCATAGGAAATCGTGTTCATGGCGTGCAGCGGGATCCCGCCCTTCTGGTTGAGGTAGTTGCGCGCCGCCGCGGCCCGTTTCTCGCCCAGCATCATGTTGTAACTCTCGGAGCCGGTGCTGTCGGTGTGTCCCTCGATCTCCAGGTAGACCGCCTTGCCGAACGACCTGACCTTGGCAGCCAGGTCATCGAGCGCCGTCATGGCCTCCGCCGGGAGCATCGCCTGGTCATGGGCAAACTTCACCTTGTCGTCGCTCAGCGTCACCTCCCAGATGATCTTGCCGCGGGCGGCGCGCTCGGCTGCCTCGGCCTTACCGAGCGCCTGGTTGCCGGTCTCCTGGGCCCGTCCAGCCTGCTGCTCGACATTGCCGATCTTGCTGTCGGTTTCCTTCTTCAGATCTTCTATCCTGCGCTCGTTGGCCTCCACCGAGCTCTCGACCGACGAGACCCGGCTATCGGTCGACTCCACGTTCTCGCGGAACTTGCGTTTCGTCACGCAGCCGGGGCCACCGAGAACCACCAGGGCCGCCACGATCGCAAGCGCCGCATGTCCTCGCATTCGCATCAAATCTCCTCCCAGAGTCAAGAACCGCTGATTCCCGCGGGGTGAGCGACCACACTTTACACAAGACAGGCCCCGGGCGCAAAACTGTCTTGTTCACGGTTTAGCGATCTGTGTAGTAGCCCGCCCTGCAGCGAACGCGCAGGCCAGGGCGAACGGTCTCGAGGCGAATCCTGCGGAAGGTCGCCGTGATCTCGTGCGCTCCTGGCTGGAACCCGATGACGTACTGGAGCCGCAGATCACTCTGGATGCTGGCCACCGCCGAACGAAGATCGTCCGGCTTCTGGACCGTGAAGGGCTTTCCTCCGGTCTCCCGGCAGAATCGCGCCAGCAGTTGGAGGGCCTCGCGGCTCTCGGCGGAGAGCATGTCGGGGGGCACGTGCAGGAAGCTGATGGTATAGATCGGCACGCTGACCTGGCGCGCCGCCTGCACCGCGCTCAGCGCCGTCATGCTGCTGGCGTTGTCAAGTCCGTCCGTGAAGAGGATGATCGCCTTGCGCGCCTGGACTCCCTCGTCGACCAGGCGGGGGCTGGCGGCGAGCGCGTCGTACAGCGCGGTCTGTCCGAGCCCTTCCTGAACCTCGAGCCGGCGTTTGAACAGCGTGGTGTCCGAAGTGAATTCGGTGATCCAGGTGACCTGATGATCGGCGAACCCGATCAGTCCTGAGCGGTCTTCGGGCCCCAGCATGTCCACGAAAGAGCTGATCTCATCCTTTGCAGCTTGCAGCTTTCCCTGGAGCCGCATGCTGCCCGACAAGTCCAGAAGGAAGGCGATCGCCACCGGGGCG
>JAWPNA010000322.1:0-9926 GCA_045402695.1 Acidobacteriota bacterium | reverse complement strand
TGAGCCAGCGCGATCTGGGAACTGTCCTGGGCGCTGCCCCAGGCATCCACGTCGCGCTGGTGACCTACGGGGCCCGCATCTCCACCAACGGGATGCTCGAGTACATCGCAGAAGTGCCGACTTACTACGCCGGGGATCAAGGAAAGAGGCTCGGGGAACTTCGCGTCACCGATCAGAAAGACAATCCAGTGCCCAGATTCTACAGCTCGCCAATCGTCCTGACGAGGCGCTATCCGGAAGATCCGGCGCTGCAGGCGCTCATCGACCGTACCGTCGCCAAGGTGAATGAGATCAACAAGACGAAGGCGGGAGGGGCGGGCGCGCCCGTGGCCGCCAGAGGATCTCTCTCTCGCGCCGGAGGCCCTTCCGAGATAGCGCGGCGTGGCGCAATTGCCGGCTCCGCCGGTGCAGCCGAAGAGCCGGTCACCGGCAAGCCATTCCTGACGGCGACGGCCTGCGCGACATGTCATTCCAAGGAGCATGAGATCTGGTATGCGAGCGCGCACGCCCGCGCCTTCGACACTCTCGTGAAGGCCAACCAGGATTTCAACCCCGAGTGCGTCAAGTGCCACGTTACCGGCTCTGATCAGGCCGAGGGTTTCCTCAACGCGCGCCAGACGCCGGATTTGATAAACGTCCAGTGCGAGGCCTGTCACGGCAACGGCGGAGAGCACATTCGGGTCCCCCAGGCCTCCTTCGGCAAGGTCGCGCCCCGCCAGTGCTTCACGTGCCACACCAAAGAGAACAGTCCCGACTTCGTCTTTTTCAAGTACTGGGACAAGATCAAGCACTGAGCGGCAACCGCACAGGCCGATGGATCCCCCGGGAGGCGCCCATGGGGCGGATCATGGCGTTGGACGTGGGTGAGGTCACCCTCGGTGTAGCGATCAGCGACTCGCTCGGCCTCACCGCGCAGCCCATCACCACGATCAGGCGGCGCAACCTGAAGGCCGACTTCGCGGCCATCACGGACCTGGTCTCCAAAAACGGGGTTGAGCTTATGGTGGTCGGGCTCCCGCTCAAGCTCTCGGGCGAGGAGGGGACGGCCGCCGAAAGTGTGCGATCCTTCGCCGGCAAGCTCTCCGGCGCCGCCGGCATCCCCGTGGTCCCATGGGATGAACGGCTCACCACCGTCCAGGCTGAGCGGTCGCTGCTGGAAGGGAATGTCTCCCGCAGGAAACGCCGCGAGGTGATCAACCAGATCGCGGCGGCGATCATTCTGCAGAGCTACCTCGACAGCCATCGGCGCGCCGAAGCATGAGGATCGCCCCGGGCCTTTTCATCGGCGCCGCCACCGTCTGCTGTGCGGCGGCAATCAGCTCGTTCGCGTGGCGCGCGGCGCTTCCGTTCAAGGGATACCAGGAAAGCAAGCGTGTCGTCGTGATTGAGCCGGGGCGTCCCGCGCGGGCCGCCGCCGATACGCTGCGCGAAGCGGGCGTCATCCGCAGCGCGCTGGCCTTCAGGATACTCATGCGGCTGCGCGGCGCGGGCGGGAAGATTCACGCCGGTGAGTACGAGTTCACGGGACAGCAGACTCTTCATCAGGTCCTCGACAAGCTCGAGCGTGGCGACGTGGTCGTGCACAAGCTGACCATCCCGGAAGGGCTCACCCTGGCTGAGACGGCCGACCTGGTGGAAACGGCCGGGTTCGGCTCCGCACGGGCTGTCCTGAATGAGGCGCGCCGCGTGCAGCTCATCGCCGACCTGGACGCTCAGGCCAAGGACCTGGAAGGGTACCTTTTCCCCGACACGTACTTCTTCGCACGCGGCACGGCGGAGGAGCGGATCGTGCAGGAGATGGTGGAACGGTTCCGTGAGGAGATCACTCCGCAGCGACTGGCGCGCATGAAGGATCTCGGGCTCTCCGTGCGGGACGCGGTCACACTGGCGTCGCTGGTGGAGGAGGAGGCGAGCGTGGAGGACGAGCGAGCGCGGATCGCGGGGGTCTTCGTCAACAGGTTGAAGCTGGGCATGTTGCTGCAATGCGATCCCACCGTCGTCTACTCCCTTCAGCGGGACGGGCGCTACCGGGGGACGATCTACCGCTCCGATCTGTCGTACGCGTCCCCCTACAACACCTACGTCTCCCGCGGGTTGCCGCCCGGGCCGATTTGCAGCCCCGGCGCGCGGTCGTTGGACGCGGCGCTCAATCCTGCCGGCACAAGCGATCTGTATTTCGTCGTGAGCAGCCCCGGCCGTCACGAGTTCTCCGCGACCATCCAGGCCCACGAACGGGCTGTGCGACGGTATCGCCAGGAGCTCGACACGGCGAGACAACCTCGGTGACTGCAACCGTGGAACCCCCGGACACGAGGCGGGAGGCGTCGCGAGCATGAAGCGCACGATCCTCATCATCTCCCTGCTGGTGGCGTTCATCACGGCAACGGGGGGCTATTACGCATTCAAGGTGAAGGGCGGGGCGCTGGCCTCCTCGACGGTTGTGCGGCCTTCGCCCTGTTGATGATCCCCTACTTCGCCCTCGGATTCGATCGCGTGGTGGATGCCCTGCGAAATCTCGGCCGGCACAACCGTATCCGCCTGACCTTGATGGGGCTCCTCTTGATCGTGCCTGGGGTCGTCGTGATCGTCGGCGAGGGCGGCCGACTCTCTTTAAGACGCGTCGTGGTGCTGGCCCTTTACGTCAGCGCGCCGATCGCGATCCTGGTGGGTTGGGGCCGCACCGGCGGCAAGCCGTCTTTCGCCGACCTCGCCGCGCTGTTGCTGTTGTGGCTTCCCGTGGAGATGCAGTACTTCGAGAAGTTCTGGAGCCTGCCGGCGGGAAACCCTTCCTATGTGCTGGCCAAGACGCTGGGGATGGAGCTGGGCCTGTTCTGCTTCGTGGTGGTGAGAAGGCTGGATGGCGTGGGCTACCGATTCCGGCTTGCGGGCGAGGACGTCGCGGTGGGACTGATCGCGCTGGTGGTGTTCCTCGTCTTCGCCGTGCCCACCGCTCTTTCGACTGGGTTCGTGCATTACGATCCTCAATGGAGGGGGCCGGGTAAATGGCTCCTGACCTCGCTTGGCATTTTCTTCTTCATCGCCCTTCCGGAGGAGGTGCTCTTTCGCGGGCTGATCTTCAACATGCTGCAGCGCACGGTCAAGGTGGGCGGGCCTTACAGCGCCCTCCTGATCTCCTCCGTGATCTTCGGCCTGGCTCACCTGAACAACCCCCCGGGCGACTGGCGGTACGTGCTCCTGGCCACATGCGCCGGTGTCTGCTACGGGTGGGCCTACCTCAGGACCGGGAGCCTGCTTGCCTCTGCCTACACTCACGCGCTCGTGGACATCATCGGCCGCATGATGTTCCCTCACGGGAGCCAGTGAGACAGGTCTCGTGCTGCCTTCGTTCTTGATCGGAGGGGGGAGTCGAGCGTAGAATGCACGCCGCATCCGAACTCTGATCCTTCCGAAACCGATCGCCTGCAGAGCGCGAACGAGACCATGGTCAGACGATTGACTCATGCCGGGTCGCTCCCGCGCGCCTTCCGATCGAAGAATCGGCGCTCCTCCGGGTTCCTGAGCGTGGATGAGATCGAGCTGATCGCGGAGGAGATCGGCAGCACGGATCAGGCGCGTGAGCGCCTCGAATGGCTGCGCGTGCACGGCGCCTGGGGCCGCGCCGTGGGGCCGCACCTGAAGGCCGTGGCACGGCCGGGATTGTACCGGCAGGGCCACCTGACCGTGGAGGTCCCCGACACGGCCTGGAAGCGTGAGCTGGATCGCCTCAGGCCCGAGATCTTGTCGCGGCTCGCGACCCTGTTGCCGGTCCGCGCGGTGGAGAGGATCACCTTCCGGGTCAACGCGCGTCAGCCGGCGGAAGCCCTGGCCGCGGCTCCTTCGGGCGAGGAGAGTCTCCCGAAGGCGTTCCCGGCGCTTGCGCCCGATATTCTCGCCTCCCTGGCGCAAGTCGGCGATGCCGCGTTGAGGGATCGCCTGGGGCAGGTGATGGGCCAGTACCTCGCCCGGACCAGAGGATCCGGGGACCACTGACCCGACGCGCCGGCCTGGTTGACACGCTCAGGGTCTTTTGCTATCTATTCCGGCCGAACCAATGACGTCCTTTCACGTTGAGGTGTGTCTCTCCGGAGCAAAAAACAGATGATAGAAGTCGATCATCTCGGCAAGTCATTCGGCGGAAGGCCCGCGGTGAAGAACGTTTCCTTCAAGGTGGCCAAGGGCGAGGTCCTGGGCTTTCTGGGGCCGAACGGCGCCGGCAAGACCACCACCATGCGCATCCTCACCTGTTTCATGCCCGCCACTTCGGGCACGGCCCGTGTAGCCGGATTCGACGTGTTCGAGCACTCGATGGACGTGAGGCGGCGCGTGGGCTACTTGCCCGAGAACCCGCCGCTGTATGACGAGATGACCGTCCGCTCCTACCTGGAATTCGCCGCGCGCCTGAAGGGAGTGCCCGGGCGCCGGATCAGGGGACGCGTGGACATCGTCGCGGCGCAATGCGGCCTGCCGGAGGTGCTGCGCCGCGTGATCGGCCACCTCTCGCGCGGATACCGGCAGCGCGTGGGTCTGGCACAAGCCCTCATCCACGATCCACCGGTCCTGATCCTCGATGAGCCGACGGTGGGGCTCGACCCTGCCCAGATCGTGGAGATCCGCCAGCTCATCAAGAGCCTCGGGGGAGAGCACACCATCGTCTTCTCGACGCACATCCTGCCCGAGGTGACCGCAACGTGCTCCAGCGTGGCGATCATCAACTACGGTGAGATTCGCGTGGCCGGGCCGCTGTCGGAGCTGGCCGCAGGCGACCGCGGCAGGCAGCGCCTGCACCTGCAGGTTGGGCGCGACTCGGATCAAGTGCCGCAGGCGCTCGGAACCCTCCCCGGCGTACTGGGCGTGGGACGCGATGGCTCGCGCCCGGGCGCATACTCGCTGACGGTGGAGCCGACCGCCGAAGTGCGCGAGCGGGTCGCGGCCCGCGTCGTGGGCGGCGGCTGGGGGCTGCAGGAGCTGACGCCGGTGAGCCCCTCGCTCGAGGATGTCTACCTGAGCCTGACCGGCGGGACGGCCGAAAGGACCGCGGCATGAGGAACATCATCACGATCACGAGACGTGAGATGCAGTCGTATTTCGTGTCGCCGATGGCGTACATCATCCTCTTCTTCTTCCTGCTGATCGTGGGGTTCTTCTTCGTGCAGCTCGTGAGCGTCTATTCGGACTACTCGATCCGGATGATGCAGAACCCCATGTCCGCGGGCGAAATCAACGTGCACAGCTTCATCTTCCGGAACTTCTACTCGACATTCGGCGTCATCATGCTGTTCGTGGCGCCGCTTCTCTCGATGAGGCTGCTGGCGGAGGAGAAACGGCTTGGAACGGCGGAGCTGCTCCTGACGGCCCCTCTGTCCACTTCGCAGCTCGTCATCGGGAAGTTCATCGGGGCCCTTGGGTTCAGCACCGTCATGCTGGCGGCGACACTGCAATACCCGCTCTATCTGCGGCTCGCCGGCGCCTCGCCCGAGCTGGGGCCCCTGTGCGCCATCTACCTCGGCGCCTTCCTGATGATCGCCGCGTTTCTGACGGTGGGCGTCTTCGCTTCCTCGTTGACGCAGAGCCAGGTCCTTGCCGGACTGATCGCCTTCGTCATGTGCCTGCTGTTCTGGGTGATCGGCTGGATGGGTGAGGCGGGCGGCGGTCAGTACTCCGAATTCTTCAAGAGCCTCTCGATCATCGAGCACTTCGAAGATTTCCTGAAGGGGGTGGTGGACACCCGATCGGTGGTCTACTACCTGAGCTTCATCTTCTTCGGACTGTTCCTCACGCAGCGCGTCATCGACTCGGGGCGTTGGAGGTAGAGCATGGAAGCCTTCCGCAAGTTCAGTGGAACGGCCGGCGTCTTGATTGCCCTGTCCGGGGCCGGTATCGGCTACTTCCTGCCCGACTACAGGAACTACGGCTGGGTTCTGATGGGGATCGGGCTGGCCCTGGCACTGGCCGCCACGATCCTCAACAGCGAGGACCTGCTCAACATGATCCGGGGACGCCCCTTCCGCTACGGAGCCAACGCGGTCTTCTATTCGATGTTCGTCCTGTTCCTCGTTGCGGGAGGCAACTTCCTTGCGGCGCGGCACAATCATCGCTTCGACCTGACGACGGAGGGCGTGCACAGCCTCTCGCCGCAGACCATCCAGATCCTCAAGAGCCTCGATCAGGACGTGACCGTCGTGGCCTTCTACTCCTCGCAGTACACCGGCGGTCGCCAAAAAGCCGTAGACCTGCTGGACGAATACAAATACCACAGTCCCCGCATCACGGTTCGCCTCATCGATCCGCTGCGTAACCCAGGCGAGGCCCGCGCTTACAGCATCGAGGCGGACGGCACCATCATCGTGACAACGAAGGTGGGCGAGGCGCGCATCACGGTGGCCACCGAGGAGGACCTCACCAACGCTTTCGTGAAAGCCACCACCAAGGTCAAAAAAGTGGTCTGCGTCACGACGGGCCATGGTGAGAAGGGGACCCAGGAGAGCGCAGCCGACGGGTTCCAGCAGGCGGCCGAGGCCATCAAGAAAGAGAACTTCGATCTGCACGAGGTGAGGCTTCTGGAGCAAGGCGGCGTGCCGGCCGACTGCAGCTCGGTGATCGTGCCGGGGCCGACGCACGCGCTGCTGGCGCCGGAAGCGGAGGCGCTGCACATCTACCTGAAGGCCGGCGGCCGCATGCTGGTGCTGAGAGAGCCTCGCACCACGACGGGCCTCGAGACGCTGCTCGCGGGGTACGGCCTCAAGACAGGTGGAGACTTCATCGTGGATCCAAACCCGATGTCGCGACTGTTCGGCGGGTCCGCCGCGGCGCCGGTGGTGTACGAGTACGGCTCGCACCAGATCACGAAGGACCTGGAGCGGGTCGCCACCATCTTTCCCACCGTGGGCTCCGTGGAAGCCACAACGGCTACGGAGCCTGACACGCTGGCGGAGGCCATTGCGCACACCGGAGGGCAGTCCTGGGGCGAGAACGGCGACCTCGCGGACCGCGTGAGTCTCGATCCGACCGACAAGCCGGGTCCGCTGAACATCGCGGCGGTGGCGGTTCAGAAGCACTCGGCGCAGGCGGCGGCCGATCCCAACGCGGCCGCGGGCCGGCAGGGCGAAGCCGAAAGGCCAGCGGGCGCCGAAACGCGAATCGCCCTGTTCGGAGACTCCGACTTCGCGGCCAACAGCGCATTGCTGGTCGCCGGCAACAAGGATCTTTTTCTCAACACCATCGCCTGGCTCAACGAACGATCCGACCTCATCTCCATCCGCCCGAAGACACAGGCCCCCCAGCCGATCATTCTGACGGGGGCCCAGCAGCGGCTGCTTTACGGATGGTGGTTCCTCGCGCCCGTGATAGCCGCCGCCGTGGGCATCGGCGTCCACGTCAGGCGCCGCCGGCTATGAAGCGATGACGCTGCGCGGCAATCTCGCCAAGACGGGCCTCGCCCTTATGGCCGCGGGAGGGATGTGGGGCCTCATCTACTACTACGAGTATCGCGGTGAGGAGTCGCTGGACACGGCCAAGGAGAAGGAGAAAGATGTCTTCTCCTTCGAGCGTGAGAAGGTCGTGGGACTGGAGATCGGGAAGAACCCTGGAGGCCTCGTCAGCCTGCGGAAGGAGTCCGGCGCGTGGAAGATCGAGTCGCCGCTCTCCACGAGCGCCGACGGCGACAAGGTGGAATCGATCCTCACCAGCCTCGGCTTCCTGCGCTCCGACCAGGATCTGGGCGATGTCCCCGACGCCGAGATGGGAAACTTCAAGCTCAAGGATCCCGAGGCGCGCCTCACGATCAAGCTCGCCGATGGGAAGGAGGACCTGGGCCTTCTCATCGGCGACAAGGTTCCGGTCGGCGGCGGGTATTACGCCTCGAGGCCCGGCTCGGGCAAAGTCATCGTGGTTTCTGGGGGGCTCGAATCGGTGGTCACCGCCGACCTGGCCTCCCTGCGGTACAGGAAGGTGATCGGGGTGGATTCGTGGAAGCTCGAGCGCTTCCGGATTGAGAAAGACGGGCGATCCATCTCCCTGGCGCGGCATGAGGATGACTGGCGGCTGGAGAGCCCGGTGCCGTTTCCGGCGGACCGGAGCAAGGTGCAGAGCCTCTGGTCCGACCTCCAGACGGCGGAGGCCGAGTCCTTCGAGACGGAGAACCCCACGGAGGATGATCTGAAGCGGTTCGGTCTCGACCATCCGGCGCTCACCTTGGCTGTGGAGGCGAAGGAGGGGGCCGCTCCCGTGCGCGTGGCGTTCGCGGCGCCCAAGGACGCCGGCACCGCCTACGCGCGACGGTCGGACATGGCGGCCGTCATGAAGATCAAGCAGGATGTGCTGGACAAACTGGAAAAGGTCGCGGCGGACGCCTCTGACTTGAGAGATCCGAGGGCCGCGCCCGTGGACCGATATAAGGTGGCCCACCTCGAGCTCAAGCAGCCCGTGGGGCCCGGTGTGATCCTGGCGAAGGACCAGGAGTCGAAGTGGCACTGGGGGGGCCCGGAAGGCGCGGAGATGGCGTCCCAGGAGGTGAACTCGCTGCTCGACGCCGTGGATGAGGTCAAGGCCACGGCGTTCATGGACACACCGGGTGTGTCGGGCGAGGGACCCGCGGCCCTGACGTTGACGCTCAAGGAAGGGGAAGGGGCCGACGCACGCTCCACGACCCTCACCATCCTCGCGGAGGGGGGCCTTCCCACGGGAAGGAGCGGCCGGCGCGTCACCTCAACGGCGTCCTCTTCGATCTACATCGTGCCTTCAACCGCGGCGCAGACGCTCATCGATCGCGCCTCCTCGATGAAGGAACCGGCCGCGCCGGTGCTTCAGGCCGTGCCGGGAGAGCACTCGTCGCAAGGCGACGGCTCGGGAACCCAGAAGGAATCGCCGGCCAAGGGGGACCAGGAGAAGCAATGACGCGTCCCTCCGGCAAGACTCTCGCGCTGGCCGTCTCCACCGTCATCTGTCTCGCGCAGCCGTTCCACTCCTTTGGTGCCGAGGCACGGATGGTCTCGGCGCGCCTGACGCCCGCTGAGCCCGCCACCTACCCGGGCCAGGACGTCGTCATCAACCTGGTATTGAAGAACTCGGCCGACGTCCCGGGCGAGGTCGCGCCCGGAGCATTCAGCCGGGAGGCCTTCACCATCGTGGACTCGAAGGGAAGGCCGCCGAGAAAGTCCGCTGGCTCCAGCGCCGCGGTTGAGCCGCTCATGCTCGAGGCCTACGTGACCGTGGAGCGCAGAGTGAACCTCTCAGCCTGGTATCCGGAACTGTCCGCCAGGACACAGGCGTGGACGATCACGTGGAAGGACTCGGGCCTCGAGGCGGGCCCTCTGAAATTCGTGGTGACGCAGCCGTACGATCCCGAGAAGGACCGCACCGCCGTCCTCGAGACCGAGATCGGCACGATGACCTGGGACCTGCTGCCCGATCATGCGCCGCGGCACGTGAAGCACTTCGTGGACCTTGCGCGCCAGGAATTCTACGACGGGCTGACCATCTTCAGGGTCGTTCCCGGCATGCAGGTGGAGGGGGGCGATCCCAAGGGAGACGGGACCGGCGGCTGGGAGAACCTTCAGATGCCGGAGATCTCGTCCTCGCTCAAGATGGAGGCTGGACTTGTGGGGGCCTCCCGCCGCGCCGGGCCGACCCCCTCGAGCATGACCAGCGACACGATCTTCTTCGTCGCCATCGCGGCGCCGACATTCATGCGCGGAACGAATACCTTCTTCGCGAGATTGACCGACGGATGGGATGTCATGGCGAAGCTGTTGAAGGCGCCGTCGAGGGGGGAGACCGGCCTGGATGACGCCCACATCCTTGTGACCCCCGTCAAGATCAACCGCGTCACGATCAAGCGATGAAGAATTCCTGCAACTCTTTCCGCAGCGGGTGCGTATGAAAGGCTGCCGGGATCGGTGCCGGTAGTGCCTCCAGGTGATGCCGGGGGG
>JAWPNA010000390.1:0-11044 GCA_045402695.1 Acidobacteriota bacterium | reverse complement strand
GGTCGTGCGGCCCGCCCAGCATCATCTCGACTTCGGTGGCTTCGAGCCTGGCCGCGAGATCGTCTACCGCTTTGAGGAAGTCGTCGTGAACGGGCTCGCCTTCCTTGCCGAGCTCCACGAGCGCCTTGGCGTCCTCGCAGGCCGACAGGAGTGCTTTGCCGCTCTCGATGCCTTCCTTGAGGGCCGATCGTCTCTGCAGGATCTGCTGCGCTGCCTGCGGATCATCCCAGAATCCGGGCCGCCCCATGGTCTCATCGAGGCCGGAGAGATCCTTGCGCTTGCGGTCGAGGTCAAAGATACCCCCGGAGCCCCTCGAGCCGCTCGACGAGCTGCGTGAAGCGGCGAAGAAGATCATCATCCATCACATGGGTCTCAGGGGACATCGTCGCCTCCAGGGGATCGTCTCTTCGCCCTTGCCCGTCCCGCGAGCGTGAGAGCAAGAGCGCTCACTATAACACAGGCGCCCGCGAACCAATCGCCGGCGGCCGCGTAGAGCGTGGAGCCGTCGAGCGCCGCGGCCCTTCCCTCGAGAATCGCCCGTCCGCCGAGCTCCGTGCGCGCCGCGACGCGGCCCGAGGGCTCGATGATTGCGCTGATCCCGGTTCCGGCGCAGCGCAGCAGGAAGCGCCGCTCCTCGACGGCGCGCAGCACAGCCTGGGCAAGGTGCTGGCGCGGCATGGCGGTGTCTCCGTACCACGAGTCGTTTGTGATCGTGACCAGCAGGGAGGCCCCCGAGACGACCAGACGGCGCGCCAGATCAGGGAATATCGCCTCGTAGCAGATCAGAATTCCCAGGACGGGGCCCCTGCTGGCCAGCACCCTCACCCTCTCGCCGGGATGGAAATCGCTCGCCTCCTCGACGAGCGGCTCCAGGAAGAACAGAAATCGTTTCAGCGGCACATACTCGCCGAACGGCACCAGGTGGAGCTTGTCGTAGCGCCCCACGATGCCGCGATCCGCCCGCACAAGGAACGCGCTGTTGAAGGGGATCGACTCCTTGCCTCGCGCCTCGTAGGCAACGCTGCCCACGACGATGTCGGCGCCCGTCTCGCGCGCCAGTGCCTCGAGCCTCCGCGCGTAGTCGGGATGTGCCGTGATCGAGATCGGCACGGACGATTCCGCCCACACGATGAGCGACGCCCCGCCCTCGGCCGCGCGTCGCGTCATTTCAACGTGCGCCTCTTCGATCCGGTCGCGCTCCTGAGGCTCCCACTTGTCCTCCTGCGCCACGTTGGCCTGGATGAGCGCCACCGGCAGATCCGCCTCGACCCTGGGAAGCGAGCCGAGGCGCCAGACACCGTATCCGAGGCACGCGATCACCATCCCGGCGAGGGCTGTTCGCGTGCCCCGCGACGCGCGGAGCGGCAGGGACGCCGCGAGCGCGGACGCGCAAGCCAGCATGAAGGAGACGCCGTGCACGCCCAGCACGTCGGCGATCTGGATGGCGGGCAGTGTCGCGTGCTGGGAGTACCCCAGCAAGCACCAGGGGAAACCGGTCAGGAGGCGGCCGCGAGCCATCTCCAGCGCCGTCCACGCGGCCGGCGCGAGAATCAGCGCGGCCGCTGATCCCCATCGCGCGGTCCATCGCCGCACGCACCAGGCGAAGAGCGCGGGATAGAGGGAGAGATAGAGGACAAGCAGGAGGAAAACGGTTGATGCCTGAGGCGCCGACAGCCTGGCCCAGCGGATCAGGAACGGGTCGATCCACCAGAGGATGATCCCGAAAGCGATGCCTCCTGAAGCCAAGCCGCACGCGGCGGCGTCCCACGCCCGCCGCGCGCCCGCCGCCGCCACCATGAGGGGGGCGAGGCAGATCCATCCGGCCGGCCAGACACCTCCCCAGACGGCGCGGGGCAGAGGAGGCCCGCATGGAAACGAGATCGCCATCAAGAGACCCGTCGCAACCGACAGAAGGGCAAGACGCGCGAGCGGCCTCACTCTCAGGGGATCCAGGTGGTGAGATGCTCCTGCTCGCGCAGGATGGCGGCCTGCCGCTGAGCCTCCGCGCGGTCGGCGTAGGGGCCCACGCGCACTTTGTAGGCGCCGCCGCTGGACGCCAGCAGCGCCGTGTATCCCTTCGCGCGGAGCTTCTTGCGCACCGCGTCGGCCGCAGCGCGGTCCTTGGAAGCGAAGACCTGGATCATGACACCTTCGTTGACCGAGCGCCTGGTGGATCCGGGGACAGCCGGGTCGGGCGAGGAGCGGGGCGCCGGCCGGACAGGTGCCTGCAGCGGGGCGGGCGCATCGCCCGCGACTGTATCGAAGAAGGTCAGGTCCTTGGAGATGTCGCCCACATCCTCGACATTGGCGTCACGCCCGCCGCCCGCGGCACCGGCTGCGCCTGCCATGCCCGCAAGGGGGATGGCCGGCCCCAGGTTCTGCCGCTCGACCCACCGGCCAAGCTCGAAAGAGGCGGCGCACAGCACCACCACGAGCAGCACCAGCAGGACGAGGTGGCGCGTCTCGAGCTGGAACTCCTGTCCTGCAGGGTCTCCCTCCTTCGAGGCGGCGCCGCCCGGGGCGGATGGCGCCACGGATCACGCCCCCTTCGAGAGGAACGCCTGAAGGAACTCGACCGGCACCGGGAAGATGATCGTGGAGTTCTTCTCGGTGGCGATCTCGGTGAGAGTCTGCAGGTAACGGAGCTGGATCGTGACCGGGTTCTGCTGGATCACCTTCGCCGCCTTGCTCAGCATCTCGGAGGCCTGGAACTCACCGTCCGCGTGGACGATCTTCGCCCGCTTCTCGCGCTCCGCCTCGGCCTGCTTCGCCATCGCCCGTTGCATCTCGACCGGAAGATCCACCTGTTTCACCTCGACCGCGGACACCTTGATGCCCCAGGGATCCGTATGCTTGTCGAGGATCGTCTGCAACTCCACGTTGAGCCGCTCGCGCTGGGAGAGAAGATCATCGAGCTCCGCCTGCCCCAGCACCGACCGGAGCGTGGTCTGAGCGAGCTGAGAGGTCGCGTAGTGGTAGTTCTCCACCTCGACCACCGCTCGATTGGGATCCATCACGCGGAAATACACCACCGCGTTGACCTTCACTGAGACGTTGTCCCGCGTGATGATGTCCTGCGGAGGAACGTCCAGGACCACGGTGCGCAAGGAGACCCGCACGAAGCGATCGATCATCGGGAAGATATACGTGATCCCCGGCCCGAATGCCCTTGTCTGGAGACGGCCCAGCCGGAACACGACGCCACGCTCGTACTCGTTGAAGACCTTCAGTCCCGAAAGGATGAACAGCACCAGGAAGAGCACCGGGATCACGAACGCCAGCGGTGGAAGCATCAGCACCCTCCATCAGACATCGGTCGGTTCGACCTCCAGATCCATGTCGTGGACCGCCTTCACACGGACCTTGCGGCCGCGCGGGACGGGCCCCGCCGCCCGCGCGTTCCAGTACTCGCCATGGACAAACACCTTGCCCGCGGGATCGAGAGCCGTCATCGCTTCACCGATCTCGCCGACGAGAGCCTCGGCGCCCGTCATGACGCGCGCGCGCTGCGACCGCACCACGACCGTCGTGACCAGGAACATCACGGCGCCCACCGTGATGCTGGTGGGCAGGATGAACGACAGCGACACGCGCAGCGAGGGCATCTGCTCCGCGTCAAACAACGTGACGAAACCAAGGGTGAGCGAGGCAATCCCGCCGATCGTGAGGAACCCGTACGACGTGAACTTGATCTCCAGCACGAACAGTGCCACGGCCAGAGCGATCAGCAGCAGCCCCAGGATGTTCACGGGCAGGATCTGCAAGGACATCGCGAACAGCAGCAGCGCCAACCCCCCGATCACACCGGGCAGGATCAGCCCCGGGTGGTTGAACTCCACGAAGAGCCCCAGGACCGCGATGCCGAACAGGATCATCGCGACGTTCGGGTCGGCGATCCAGGCCAGGATCCGCTGGCGAGGCGTCATCTCGAACCGCTCGATGCGGGCGCCCGACAGCGACAGGACCTGCCTGTCGCCGTTGAACCGCGCAATGGTCCGGCCATCGAGCGCGGTCAGGAGGGAGTCGAGGTCGTTCGCAATCAGGTCGACCACTTTCTTCTCGAGCGCCTCGCGTTCGGTCAGCGAAATGCTCTCCCGGACCATCTTCTCGTACACCTCGGCGTTGCGTCCCCGGTTCATGGCGATGCTGCGGACACCGGCCGCCATGTCGTTCTCCACCTTCTCTCCGAGGTAGTCGCGCCCGCTCTTCTCATCCCCGCCTGGGGAGCCGCCGAAAATGCTGACCGGGTGGCCCGCCCCGATGCGCGTCCCGGGAGCCATGGCGATGACGTCGGCCGCGTTGGAGATGTAGAGGCCGGCCGAGGCCGCCTGCGCGCCGGCCGGAGAGACGAACACCGCCACGGGGGTGCGAGAGGCGAGGACGGCCTGGATGATCTCCTCCGTCGAGCTGACGAGGCCGCCGGGTGTGTCCATCTCGAACACGATCAGCTCGCACCGATCCTCGTCCGCCTTGGCGATCGTCTTGCGGACGAACTCGGCGGTGACCGGCGTGATCGGAGAGTTCATCGGGGCCACCAGGACGGGGCCGCCAAGGGAAGCGGTGGTGGCCGCCGGCGTGATCTCCCACGCGCCCGACAGCATCACCAACAGGAGGAGGACGACAGCCGTTGCCGTGAAGCGCCAGCTCACCATGTCACTCAGTATACCTTGGCGATTATCGGCACACGAACGCCCGGATCCGCTCCAGCCCTTCCTTGATACGAGCGGCCGACAGCGCGTAGGAGAATCTGAGGTAGCCGGGCGCGCCGAACGCCTCCCCGGGCACCGTGGCGATGCGCGCCTCCTTGAGGAAGGCTTGGGCGACTGACAGCGAGTCGCCGACGCCCAGGCGCTGATACAGCCCGGTCACGCCGGGAAAGGCGTAAAACGCCCCCGCGGGGTTCAGGCAGGTCATTCCCGGAATGGATCGCAGGCCCGCCAGGATGAGATCGCGGCGCTTCCCGTACTCCTCGAGCATCCGCGTCAGATCGTCCTGCGGTCCCGTGAGAGCCTCCACCGCCGCTGCCTGGGCCACTGCCGTGGGATGCGTGCAATCGTGGCTCTGCACGGTGGCCATCGCTCCGATGAGCGGCCGGGCCGCCACGGCGTAGCCCACACGGTAGCCCGTCATCGCGTACGACTTCGAAAGCGTGGACACCAGAACGAGGCGGTCTCGCAGCCTCCTCGCTTCGCGCGCGAGGCTTGCGTGGACCCTTCCGCCGTAGAGGAACTTCTCGTAGCACTCGTCGAAGACGAGATAGAGGTCCTTCTCGGTCGCGAGATCGGCGTAGGCCGACAGCTCCTCTCCCGGAATGACGGCCCCCGTCGGGTTGCTGGGAGAGCACAGGATGATCGCCTTGGTGGCCTTGGTCAGCAGCTCGCGTGTGTCGCTCGCGCGCGGAATGAACCCGGACGCCTCCATGGTCGGCTGGATGACCGGCGAGGCGCCGGCGAGTCGAACCTGCTCGGGGAAGGTGACCCAGTAGGGCGCGGGGATGATCACCTCGTCGCCCGGGCCGAACAGCGCCATCGCCGCGTCGAACAGCGCGTTCTTGCCGCCGCACGACACGATCACCTCGGCCTCTGTGTAGTCGGCATCGTAGAGCCGCCGGTAGTGATCCGCGATCGCGCGCCGCAGCGCTGGCAGCCCCTGTGTGGGCAGGTAATGGCTTAGGTTTTCGTCGATGGCCCGGTGCGCCGCGCGCTTCACGTTGTCGGGAGTATCGAAGTCCGGCTCTCCGGGTCCGAAGTCGATGACGTCCACTCCCTGCTGCGCCAGACGGTCCGCCTCCTGCTTGACGGCGATCGTCGCGCTGGGCTTGACCGTCATCAGCCTGTCCGCGAGTCTCATCATAATTAATGCGCTCCTCCGCGTGGGCGGCGCCGGGCCATGGCTCTCGCCACGGGGAGCGGCACGAGCCCCGAGACATCCCCCCCGAGCTCCGCGACCTCCTTGACGAGGCGCGAGCTGAGATAGGAGTAACAATCGGCGGCCATCATGAAGACCGTCTCGACATCGCCGTCAAGACGGCGGTTCATCAAGGCCATCTGGAATTCGTATTCGAAATCGGTGATCGCCCTCAGTCCACGCACGATGACCCTCGCGCCTTTCTCGCGGGCGAACGTCACCAGGAGCTCGGCGAACGTCTCCACTTTGACATTGGGCAACCCCGCCACTGTTTCCTGAATCAGAGCGACCCGCTCCTCCAGCGGGAACATGGGCGTCTTCTCCGAGTTCCCCAGAATGGCGACGATCAGCTCGTCGAAGAGCCGGCTGCCGCGCTCGATGATGTCGAGATGGCCGTTGGTGATCGGGTCGAATGTGCCCGGGTAGATCGCGATCCGGTTCAGAGATCCTCTTGCGGCCGATCCGTTCACGTCTGCACCCTGCCGCGCCGGCCCATGAGAGCCGCCGCGTGGCGTCTGGCGGTCTGTCGCGGCTCCCCTCCCAGCATGCGCGCCAGCTCCTCCACGCGCCGCGCGCCCTCGAGCCTGACCACCGAGGCGCGCGTGCGGCCGTCCGAAGTCTCCTTGCTGACCACGAAGTGGCGATCGGCCACCGAAGCGATCTGCGGCAGGTGCGTGACGCACAGCACCTGCTGCCTTCTGCCCAACGCCGCGAGCCGCTCTCCCACCGCATCGGCGGTGCGCCCGCCGATGCCGCTGTCAACCTCATCGAAGATGAGGATGCGCTCGTCGCCGGCCGCGCCGGTGAGGTTGCGCACGGCCAGCATCAGACGGGACAGCTCTCCTCCCGAGGCGACGCGCGACAGCGGTCTGAGCTCCTCCCCTTTGTTCGGAGAGAGCAGGAACTCGATCCGATCCAGACCGTGGGGGCCGCAGTCGGCGGAAGCGTCGGAATCCACCGCGATCTCCACCCGCGTCTCCTGCATGGCGAGCGCCCCGAGCTCCTTCACCAGCGCTTTCTCGAGCCGCTCGGCGGCGCGTTTCCGCCGCACGGAGAGCTCCCTCGCGACGGCCAGGTATGACGCGCGCGCGGCGGCAATCTGATGCGGCAGGCCCTCCAGCCGCTTCTCCACACCGCCGAGCGAGGCCAGCTCGGCGCTCGCCCGCTCATGGTACGCGAGCACGGCTTCGAGCGAATCCCCGTACTTGCGCTTGAGACGATCGAGCTCGGCCAACCGCGCCGCCACGTGATCCAGCCTGGCCGGCTCGAGATCCTCGGCCCCTGTGTAGCGCGACAGTCCGCGCGCGATCTCCGACGCCGCGGCCCCCGCCTCGCGCGCCAGTCCCAGCGCTTCCGATGCCGAAGGATCGATCGCGGCGAGACGGACGAGGCGTTCCTCCACGCCACCTAGCCGCGTGATCACCGAGTCGTCGTCCTCGCTGATCAGTCCGAACGCCTCGGAAGCGAGGCGCGCGATCTCCGTCGCGTGCCGCAGCAGACTCTCCTCGCGCCGCAGGTGATCCTCCTCCCCGGCTCGCGGCGCGGCGGCCTCAATCTCATTGACCTGATGTCGCAGCATCTCTTCCTGGCGGGCCCTCTCGCGATCCCGCCCCGCCAGCTCGTCGTGCTCCCGTTGCAGCGTCGACAGGAGGGCGAAAGACTCCGCCACCTCGCGCCTGAGCTGAAGGGTGCCGGCGCAGCGATCCAGCGCGTCGCGCTGCCCGTCCGCCCGCAGGAGCGACTGGTGCTGATGCTGGCCGTGCAGATCCGCGAGCGCCTCGCCGAGGGACCTCAAGGCCGCGAGAGTGACGATCCGGCCGTTGACCTGGGCGCGTCCGCGGCCCAAGGCCATCAGCTCGCGCCGGATCACCAGCTCGCCGTCCGGGCCGGCTTCCAGATCGACCTGACGGAGGAAATCCTCCGCCTTGTCTCGGCCCGCGAGATCGAATTGAGCCTCGACCACCATGCGATCGCAGCCCGTGCGGATCATCTCCGCTCCGCCCCGCTCCCCCAGCAGGAGGCCGATGGCGTCCACGACAATCGATTTGCCTGCCCCGGTCTCTCCCGTGAGGACGTTGAGCCCGGGGCCGGGCTCGATCGATACATCCTCGACGATCGCCAGGTTCGAGATTCTCAAAAAGGAGAGCATAGGCTCTTCGGGCGGCGAGGGAAGCTCTGGAAATCGCGCGGGATGGTATCACCCTGTTTTCCAGAGTGTCAAGGTAAAGCGAGGCCGCGACGCGATTTGCCCGCGGTTGCGTTGACACCCGAGTGACCCTCTGCTAGATTTTTTCTCAGCCTCGCGGGAACTCTGAAGATCGTCCAGCGCCAACGCGCCATCCTGGTGTTCTTGCTTCAGGAGGTCCCACATTCACGCCCTGACACTGACCCACTTCTTCTTGTCCGGCACCTCATGTACGGCATCGGCCTCGTGGCCTCTCGTCTACGCCCAGGGATTCCAGGGAGACGTCTTCAGCCTCATCCTCCACTCGGGGGCGATGGCGAAATTCGTGCTGCTCGTGCTGGGCGTGTTCTCCGTGATGTCGTGGGCGATCATGGCGGAGCGCCACCGCGCCCTCTCGCGCGCCGAGAAGGAGGACCTGCAGTTTCTGGAGAAGCTCAGGTCACCCGCCGGCCTGGCCGACCTGAGGGACTGCTGCGAGCGGCTCCCCTTCAGCACCATGGCGCACGCATACCGCGCCGGTTTCAAGGAGATCGCCCGCTTCGTCCGCCAGGATGAGCCGCGCGCCGGCGCCGGCGTGGCCACCGAAACCCGCGCGGCGGCATCCGCGCGCATCGCGGAACGCGCCATGATCGCCGCCTCCGGCGAGGCGCAGGCCCGGCTGGAGAAACACTTGTCGTTTCTCGCCTCGACCGCTTCGGCGGCTCCATTCATCGGCCTGTTCGGCACCGTGTGGGGGATCATGAACGCATTCCGCTCCATCGGGTTGATCGGGACAGCCAACCTCGCGACGGTGGCCCCTGGGATTTCCGAGGCGCTCATCACGACGGCGGCCGGACTGGCCGCCGCGATCCCCGCGGTGCTCGGTTACAACCACTTCAACAACAGACTCCGGATCGCCGGCAACCGGCTCGACAACGTCATCGCCGATGTCCTGAATCGGTTCGAGAAGGGGTCCTGAGGATGGCCGCGTCGCTTCAGGCCGCTGGGCGCGCGGCGCGCCGGCGCGGCAGCATGGCCGACATCAACGTGACACCTCTGGTGGATGTCGTGCTGGTGCTGCTGCTGATCTTCATGGTGACGGCGCCGATGATGCAGCGCGGTGTGGACGTGCAGCTTCCGAGGGCGGAAAGCGCCGTGGGACAGGAGGAGCAGCGAATCATCGTGACGATCGACCGCGGCAACCGCGTCTACCTCAACGAGACCTCCATGCCCCTCGGCGATCTGGAGCAGCACCTGACGAGCGTCGCGTCGGCCTTCCGCGATCCCTTCGTGTACTTGCGCGCGGATCAGGCGGTGCCTTACGGCAGAGTGATGGCCGTGATGGATCGGATCAAGAAGGCGGGCATCGGGCGCGTGGGCCTCGTCACCGAGCCGGGCCCCGCAATTCCAGAGCCATCCGACGGTTCGCGGCGGAGACGTCCGTGAAGCTGACGGTGCGGGTCGCGGCGGGCCTGGATGCCGACAAGATCCTGATCAGGATGGCGGGCTTCTCCGCGATCGGGCACGTCGTCGCGCTGGTCGTCTTCTCGGTTCTGCCGCGCTTCATGCAGACCCCCGCGCCCGCAAGGCCCACGATCGCGGAGATCATCCCGGCTTCGGCCCTTTTTCCGCCGACAGCGCCGGGCAGGTCCACCAACGGCCCGACCCCCTCGCAGCGCGCCGATGCAGCAAAGCAAGCCGCACGGGACATGTCGCGGCCGAAGCCAGACCGAGCCGAGCCGCCGCGCCCCGCCAAACCCAGACCCGACAAGTCGGTGCCCCCGCTGGAGCCGCGGAAGCCGACGGAGGAATCTCCGTCCCGGCGGCCCGAGCCCGAGCCGGCCCGCGCCGAGGCGAATGGAGGGGACGCGGAGGCGGAATCACAGCGGCACGCGGCCGCAAGCAGCGGCATCACCTTCTCGGGTCCCGCGACCGTCGGCGGGATCCCCTCGATCGGATCGTCCGGCTTCCCGTACGATTACTACCGTGCGAGCCTCGTCTCGATCCTCCAGTCCAACTGGCGCAGGCCGGTGGCGCCCGAAGGTCTCGCCGAACCGATCTCCTGTCGCCTGCAATTCACGATCCTCAAGTCGGGCATCGTCCAGGAGCCCAGGATCGCATCACCGAGCGGCAACCAGGCGCTGGACCAGTCGGCGCTGAGGGCCCTTTACGACAGCAACCCTCTGCCTCCGCTCCCGTTCCAGTACGGCCAATCCTCGGTTAGCGCCGAGGTGGTGTTCGAGCTGACATCAGAATGATCCACCGGCTTCGCCGACGACTTTTCATGAATGAGGGTTCATTGACCAGAGGGCCTCTCGCCGCCATGACCGCATTCGCCCTGGGGGCCGCCGTCGCGGCCGCCGGCCCCGCCCCCCAGGACCCCAACCAGCCGCAGATCGGGCTCAAGATCACGGGCGCGGCCCAGCGGCAGATCCCGATCGCCGTCCCGCCCCTGAGGATCACGGGCCAGAGCAGCGGCGACGCAGTCGCCGCCGCCGATCTCATCCGCGCGGTGGTCTCCACCGATCTGACCTACTCCGGACTCTTCAACGTGCTCCCTCCCTCGCTGTACGAGAGCCTCCCCTCCGCGCCTGGGCATGTTCCACTGCGCGACTTCGCGGCCATCGGCGCACAGGGGGTTGTCCAGGGCAACGTAGGAACGGATCCCAACGCAGCGGGCGGCCTGGTGGTGGAGGGGATCATCTTCGACAGCAAGAGCGAGGCCCTCATCGCAGGCAAGAGGTACAGGGGCTCGCGCCCGCTGGCGCGCGACATCGCGCACAGGATCGCCAACGACGTCATGGTCGCCTACACGGGGCGGTCCGGCGTCTCGCTCACCCGCATCGTGGCGGTGGGCAGGGCCGGTGGCGGAAAGGAGATCTTCGTGATGGACTACGATGGCGCCGACCTCAAACAGATCACGAAGAATGGTTCACTGAACATCTCGCCGGCGTGGTCGCCCGACGGACGGAG
>JAWPNA010000448.1:0-7689 GCA_045402695.1 Acidobacteriota bacterium | reverse complement strand
GATGGTGCTGCCCAGCGGCTCGCGCATGCGTCTTGCCATCGGCCACAGCGGCCGCAGCTTCAGTAGGAGAGAATCCACTCGATCCCCTCCAGGAGCGCCTTCCTTAGTTGTTCCTCGTGGCCGGAGAAGTGGTGGTTCGCTCCTGCGACGAGCAGCAGTTTCTTCGGATCCCCCGCGCGCGAGGCGAGGAGGGGGGCCGCCGACGAGGGGTCCTTCTCGCCATGAACGAACAGGATCGGCATCCCCGCGGCGCTCTTCAACGCCTCCGCCACCGGAAAGATGTGGTCCGCGGGTTGGAATCCCAGCAGCTCGGTGAGACGGAACTGGAGGCTGCCTGTCTCATCGGGCCCGATCATCACCAGCCCCCGCAGGCGCCGGTTCCACCCGCCGTCTCCGGCGAGCCACGGAGCCAGGTCGGCACCGAAGGAGAACCCGGCCAGGATCAACCCAGCGTCCTGCCGGCACCCCGCGGCGAGCGAGGCGGCCGAGGCGATCGACCTGAAATCGCCCGCCGCCGCCGCGCGATCGTCCTGCGCGTCCCAGAAATACTTCGTGGCGTCCACTCCCGCCACGGGGTAACCCGCCTGGCTCAGAAATCCAACCAGCAGCTCATCGAACTTCCGCCATCCGCCCTCTCCGGAGATGAACAGGACGAGGGGCTTAGCGCAGGCTGTGGCGGAGGGGGCGTACACGAGGACATCGAACTCTCCGCGGCCGGTCGAGGCCTTCACCGTGATAGGGGCCGGCGCCGACGCGGTGTCGCCGGCGCGCGCGGCGCGCAGCGCAAGGCAGCAGCCGAGCCCCGCCAGCAAGAGAGAGCCTGCGCGCATCAAATGCCTCGTGTCGTCCTGCAATACTGCGGAGTCTATCCCACGTCGAGGAGGAGGATCCGGCTCGGGAATTGTGCGGGCCAGGGCGTTATCATGACGCCGCCGTGAACACCATCCGGGTCATTTCGCGAGTTCTCCTGCTGGGCGTCTTCGTCTTCCTCCTGGAGACTTCTCCCTGGGGCCTGTGGGACAGGGACGAAGGGCGTTACGCCGATGTGGCCCAGCGGATGCTCGACAGCGGGGATTTCATCACACCGCGGATGAATGGGTTCGTCTTCCTGGACAAACCTCCCCTGGTCTACTGGGTCACGGCGGGCTCGCTGACCCTCTGGGGAAGTAACGAGACCGGAGCGCGGTTCGGTCAGTTTCTCTTCGCTGCGGGGACGCTCTTCTTCGTCCACAGGATCGGCCGGCTTTTGTTCGACGAGCGCCGTGCGCTGCTGGCGGTGCTGGTGCTGGCGTCGGCGGCGGGCTTTTTCGTCAGCAGCCACATCCTCACGCTCGATCTCGGCCTGACCTTTTTTCTCACCCTGACGCTGCTCGCCTTCCTGAAGGGCTGGCGGGCGGTGCCGCGAGGCTCCTGGTGGTACCTGCTGATGTTTGCAGCCGCCGCCCTCGGTGTCTTGTCAAAGGGTCTGGTCGGCGTGTTGCTCCCGGCGATGATGATCGCCTGCTTTCTCACGCTGCGAGGCCGGTGGTATCGCTGCCGCGAAGTGCCGTGGCTGGGGGGCGCCCTCCTGTCGCTCGCCATCGCCACACCCTGGTTCGTCCTCGTGTCGATCAGGCATCCCGAGTTTCCTGCCTATTTTTTCCTGCACGAGCATCTGGCGCGATTCGCCAGCGACGTACACCATCGCTCCGGCCAGTCGTACTACTACCTCGCCGTGCTCTCCCTCGGGATGCTCCCGTGGAGCCTGATCCTGCCCGCGCAGCTCGCGCGAACGCACGGGCCGCTCCGCGGGGTCTTGTCGCTCCCGCGGTCCGAAGCCTCGGCCTTCATCTTCTCGTGGATCGTGCCGGGCCTGCTGTTCTTCACGGCGGCGCGCTCCAAGCTGCCTCTCTACATCCTGCCCGTTTTTCCCGCTGCGGCCCTCGCGATGGCGGCGGCGCTGGACCACGATTTGAGAAAAGAAGCTCTGGCCGGAAAGCACCTCTGGTGGCCGGGAATGTTCCTGATCGTGCTGGCCATCGGCACGGCGTCGATCTGGGGCATCCGTCAGGACTGGATGCTCAAGGTGCGGGCCGAAGTGGCCTGGCCTGTCTGGGCGATGGTGGGCGCTCTGGCGGCCGCCGCGTTCCTCTCGGGGTTCCTGCTCGTGCGGCAGGGGAGAATCCTGGCGGGCGCTGGCGCCGCGGCTCTGCTGTGGATGGCGGCCTGCTACGGCGCGCTCGCGGTGGCGGGACGAGTGAACTTCTACAACGAGAGCCGGCACTTCGCGCAAGTCTTGCGCGAGGAGAGAACACCTGCCGAGAAGGTGTACGGCTATCGTTGCTACCTGCGCGGCCTTCCGTTCTACTTGAGGGACACTGTTGAGTTGGTCTCCTTTCACAGCGACGACATCGAGGTCGGCACCTACGACAAGAATGAAGGCGGCGGCGTGTTGAGCGAGAAGGACTTTTTCTCCAGGTTCGCAGGAGATACGCGGGCCTTCGTGGTGGCCCGGCACCGGGACCTGCCCGCCATGCAGCACAAGGCCGGCATGCCGCTCTACGTGCTCGCGGAGTCGCACGACCACTATCTCGTGAGCAACCAGCTCGGTCCGCGCCAGCGCCGCCAGATCGCCGAGATCTTCGGAACGGCCCGCATCGATCTCGCCTGGGCCGAGGCGCGCGCCGCTTCGCTTCTGCCGGGCGCACGCATCGAGATGATCGAAGTGGAGAGGCAGGGCACCGAGATCATGCTGGCCTTGCAGATGTATCGTGACGAGAAGCGCTACGAAGTCCGCTTCCCGCTGCCGGGACCAGGCGAGCCGACCCTCCAGGAGGAAAACGGAGTTTCCGAGGAGGACGGTGAGGAAGTGCACATCCTGCGCTTGGCTCCCGGACGAGGAGCCCTTCATGCGCTTCCCGAATCGGTCTTCTCCCCTTCAGACTGATCGAGTCAGCAACTGCATCACCGTCTCGTACCTGAAGGCCACCATCGCGAAGGCTCCCAGCACGGCCAGGCCGCATATCCAGGCGATCGCCTCCCAGACCCTGGCGCCGGCGGCGCTGCGATGCGCGCCGTCTCCGATCACGAGCGCCAGCAGTGCGCCGGCGGCGAGGCCGCCGACGTGCGCGGCGTTGTCGGTGCCCCGAATGAGGAAGCCCATCGCGAGCCCGTACATGGCCCACTGCGCCATCTGCCCCTTGATCCCCTCCCCCACCCGTCCGCCGCGCCTCCATCCCCAGACAGCGGCCACCCCGATCAGCCCGAAGATGGCGCCCGAGGCCCCGATGCCGGGGATCAGGTACCTCTCGCCGAGACGCCACCACAGGCTGGCGAGGCTCCCGCAGATTCCCGTGGCGACGAAGAAGAAGAGAAACTTCCTGGGGCCGAACAGCTCTTCCACCAATGGCCCCACCGCGAGCAACGCCCAACTGTTCATCAGGAGATGGAGGAGGTTGCCGTGCAAGAACACCATCGTGAGCAGCCGCCAGACCTCTCCGTTCACCACGAAGGCGGGCACGTTGGCTCCCAGGGCGATCAACGTGAGGTTCCAGGGTCCGGCTGGACCCGCGGCGCGTGGATCGAGTCCCGAGGAGAGCGCATGGGTGAGCCCATAAAGGACGACGTTGAGCGTCAGGATGGAGGAGCTGGCGGAAATGAACCCCGGCATCATGTGCTCCGCGACGCGCGCCATGCCCCGTGTCACGGGGCGGCCGGGCGGCTCTCCGCATTCAGGGCAGGCGCGCGCAGAAACGGGAATCAGCGCGCGGCACTCCCGGCACATACGCGTGCGGACAGCGGCGCCGCGACGCACGTTCTCTAGATCGGCGGCCGTCTCCTCGATGCGATGGCGGGACCGCATCCGCAACCACTGCCACCTCGTCCCGAGGCGCGTGAGAAGCGCTTTCGCATCGGAGATGAGAGCGCGGGTGTCGTCCACGATCCAGCGGAACATGCCGCGCATTATAACCGCCCCGCTGGACCCGGTCGCCTTGCGCTATACTCACCCCCCTTCCTGTGGGGAGCCATGTGATCTTCCTGTTGCCGGCCGCGGCGGCCTCCGCGATCCTCAGCCTCACCGAGATCAACGTCATCGAGGTGCGCCGGCCCGAGGAGCCCCTCGCCCACATCCGCGCGATGGTGTACAGCGGGAGCGCCGAGGACCCCCCGGGCAAGGAGGGCTTGGCGGCCCTGACCTCGCTGGTGATGCGGCGCGGTGCGGCGGGACTCCCCCGGCGGCAGATCGAGGATCGCCTCGCCGCGATCGGAGCCGCGCTCGACGTCGCCACGGGCAAGGACACCACGACGTTCTCCGGGTCGGTCCCTCCCCGCGGCCTGGATGATCTGCGGGAGATCCTCTCCGCGATCCTGCTCAAGCCCTCCTTCGAGGCCTCCGAGCTGGAGACGGCGCGCTCCGAGCAGAAGGCGCTCGTCGAGGCGCTGCGGTCGGACCCGGCCGCCCTGGCGCGGGAGACCTTCGATCTGTTCGTCTTTCGCGGAGGGCCCTACGCGCATCCGGCCGCGGGACGGATCGCCGGCCTCGATCGCATCACGCGGGATGATCTTCTCGGCTTCCACCGTGAGCACTACCGCAAGGGGAACATCGTGGTCGCTCTGGCGGGTGGCGTGGGCCCGGGCCTGGCGGCCGGGATCAGGAAGCAACTGGCCGCGATTCCCGACGGCGAGCCGGCACGCTTCCTAGGGCCAGTTTCCTTCCTGGCGAGCCCGCGCGTGGTGCTCGTGCAATCCCCCTCCGCGGGACGCAGTCACATCGCGATCGGGCACCCGCTCAACGTGGCGCGGGCTCATCCTGACTACATCAGCCTGCTGCGGGCGCTTCAGCCGATGGGAGAGGAGATCTCGATCGGCGAGAACGACCCCTCGCCCCGCCGCCGGCAGTCCTTCCTCATGTTGATCGAGACGGGGCCGCCTCAGGCCGCAGCCGCCGCCTTCGATGCGCTGGGCCGCATGCGGGATCTGAAGGCCGGCGGCGGGGCATCGGGAACCGAGGATACGGGCGGGGAGATCGAGAAACAAGACACATCGAGGATGGCGACGATCGACGGGGCGGTTTCCCTCGCCCTGCGCGACTTCCTGGACCGGATGCCGGGATTCGCGCAGCGGCTCCCGGCTTCCCTGCGGCTCGCGGCGCCCGAGACGATGCGCGCCGCGGTGGCGCGGCACATCTTCCCCGATCGGGCGGCAATCGTGGCGGTGGTGCCCGATACGGAATCGTTCATCCACGACATGCTCGCGCGGGGCCCGGGCCCAGGCTCCCATGGGCCGCGCCTCACCCCCGGCGACTTCGAGATCATGAAGGCGGAAGATGCGATCCCGTAGTCGAGGCTTGGCGGGGTGTATTGGGGCTGCGCGCAGCGGACGTTCAGGGTTGGGGGGGAGGATGAACCCGAAGGGGGGTGGGGATCCGGGTTCCGTCCGGCGCGCAGCCCTCAATGATGGTTTAGATACGGTGGCCCTTCCCGCGGGTTTCAGGCCACCCGGAAGGTCAGGCGGTGCACGCCCTTCGATCGCGGTCTGCGGATCAGGACCTTGTCCAGGCCCGTCATCGCGATCAACTCCAGCGTCTTGCCCCGCACACCATCCAGCCTGAATTCAGCGCCCGCGTCTTCAGCCATGGCCCGACAGGCCACCAGCTCGCCCAGTCCGGCCGCGTCAAGAAACCTCACGTGGCTTGCGTCAATCTCGATGCGCGAGGCGCCGGCCCGCAGGCCCTGCGCGACGGCCCTTCTCAGTGACCCGTTGCCGTTGCCTTGGGCCATGGCCCCCTTCAGCGTAAGCCTGACCGTCCGACCGCCCCTGTTCGCTTTGATGCTCATCGCCATCGCCCTCCGCATCGCTTCTTGCCGGTGTTCGAGAACAATAACGGCGGTGGGGCGGGAAGAGTTCCAGGAAATCTTGGACTATTCTCGGAGCGGAGGTGCGGGGGGGTCTACTTGAACAAGCGCAGGATGGTCAGCAGGACCTCCTGGTCGCCCTTGTATTGATCCACGTCCGAAGCGACCGCGATGCCCCAGTCCAGGCTCACGATCAGGTTTGGCCCCAGGATGGTCTGCCCCGACAGGCCGACGCCCGTCAGGTTCTGATACTCGCTTGACGGGAACTGGCCGTCCTTCACGCGCGCATGGTCGAGGGTCGCGTCGAAGCGGACGAGCTGACCCAGGTTGAAGGCGTACTGGACCTGCGCGCGCGCCCCCTGCGTGTACCGGATGCCGGCCCCGGAGAACCCCCGGACGCGGTTGCCGAAGAAGCTGAAGTGGTACTTGCTGAACCGGTCCAGGTCGGAGCCGCCCGACACGGTCACCGCCGCGTGCACCTTCTGGTTCAGTGGCAGGAAGAAGTCCTTCGAGACGACGCCTTCGTACAGGACGTAATCCTTCGATCCCTCGAAGAACTCCTGCCGCGGGGTGCCCAGGTTGTTCGGGTCCCCCCAGAGTCTCCAGTCGCCCCGGCTACCGAACGATATCGAGCCGGTGACCGCCCATGCCTTCCGGTTGAACTCCCCTTCGAGACCCACCGTGGTGACGTAGGTGTCCTTCGGCAGCACGAACTCGCGACGCGTCTCCTGGTCGCGGCTGAATCCTTGGAACTCCAGGCCGGCGTTCAGCTTCACCTTCCAGTAATCGAGAAACGGCCAGCCCACTCCGACGTACAGGCTCTGGGAGGTCAGATCCACCGAGTCCTTCTCCACCTCCTCCCCGTCCCTCACGGGCCGGTCGGTGGTGGAGAACCCCTGGGCGAACAGATCGACGCTGGCGTCCAGGTGTGTGCCGAAGAGTGACGGGTCGCTCACGTTGGCGAACAGCAGCAGTCCGGCGAAGAAGACGTTGGCCTGGATCCCCTTCCCCGCCAGGTTCCTGTTGTAGTAGTTGAAGCCGGCCAGGGGGATCGGAAAATCCACCGCCCTGTTGTAGTAGACCCCGCCGGCCAGGAACATGTTGTCCGGATCCAGCTCGTCTTTCACGACGCGGTTGCCGTCCTCGGTGCGCTCCAGATAGCGCGGCCCCTTCGGTGTGTCACGGAGGATCTGGTGATTCGACGCGTACGCTTTCTGCCGCAGATCGGCAAAGCCCTGATCGTTGATCACGTGGTTGGAGAGCGTCACCTCGCGCACGACGACCAGGTTGCGGCCGGCCGTGGAGAAGACCTGCTGGCCGTCGATGCGGCTCAGGAGCCAATACTGCACCCCCGCCGGGCCGGCCAGCGGGCGGTACGAGTCCTTCTCGTCATTGGAAATGATGGGGGCTGCCAAGCCGGTCTGCACCGAAGCGATCTGCACCCGAGCGTAGCTTTTCTTGTCGATCCAGACCCGTCCCTTGTACAGCGATCCGGAAGGATCGAGCGGATCGAACTCCACAATCCAGCAGTCGTAGCTGTCCACCGTCTCCTCGCCGGCGAGCCGGAAGGCGTACCTCTTGTCCAGCGAGATGTCCAGAGGCAGCGTCACGACCTTCTCGGGCTGCGGCAACGGGAACTCCGGGATCCGATCCGAACGCCACTTGATGCCGTTGACGAAGAACTCCTTCTGCTCCCACTCCGCCCCGACCTTCGGCTCGAGGTAGAAGGCGTTGATCAACGTGACGTCGAAGGTCGAGCCGGTCCCGATGCGGAAGTGGAAGTCAACCCGCGCGTCGGCCCGCAGGTTCGACAGCAGCGCGTCCTGCGCCGCCTGGAACAGATCGGAAGAGCACA
>JAWPNA010000400.1:0-15602 GCA_045402695.1 Acidobacteriota bacterium | reverse complement strand
ATCGGCGGCGACATCATCCAGGATCTCAAGGTCGGACACCTCCTGGGCGGCACCCCGTGGGCGATGCAGGTGGCCGAGATCATCGCCGTCATCTGCACCTCCTTCATCCTGGTCATCCCGATTTCCTTGCTGCACAACGCCGATATCCTGAAGGGCGGTGCGGGCATCGGCGGCGACGCGCTTCCGGCGCCGCAGGCGGGGCTGATGGCGATGCTCGCTTCCGGGATTGTGGGCGGGCAGATGGCCTGGCCGCTGGTGCTGATGGGGGTGGCATTCGCCATCGGTCTGATCATGCTCGGGTGTCCCTCGCCCATGATCGTGGCCGTGGGAATGTACCTCGACTTCGCCACATCGTCGTCGATCTTCGTCGGCGGCGTCATCCGGTGGATCGCAGACCGCATCATGGAGCGGAAGAAAATGGGCGCGGCTGAGATCGATCTTCGCGTCAACATCGGAACTCTTCTGGCCTCGGGCATGATCGCGGGCGAGGCGCTCGTGGCGATCCTGCTGGCGATCCTCGTCAACCTCAGGATCGAAGTGCCGCAGCTCGGCGGCGGCAGCGGCGCCGCGGGGCTTCTCGTGTTCGCCGCGGTGGGGTTCGTCCTGCTGGCGCTGCCGATGAGGGCGCCGCGGCCGGAGCCTGCCTCCCGCTGATCCTCTCCGCGCCCGGAATCCTCTTCAGGACGCGCCGCGCTTAGCGGGGCGTCGGGCCCACCGACAGGATCTGGTCGATGACCTTCCTGTCGTCCGGCAGAAGGCCCGAAGCGGGCAGGCGCGGCACGAGCAGATACCAGCCCGGCTGAAGGCGGAACGCCTTCGCGAAGAGCGGAAGCGAATCGGCCAGACGTCCCTCACGCGCCAGCGTGGCCGCGTGCCAGAAGACGAACTCGTCCATGTCGGGCACCATCGCCTCGGCCGCGCCGTAATGCTTCACCGCCGAGTCGATGTCGTTCTTCTCCACCGCAAGGTCTCCCGCGTTCATGTGGTCGTAGGCGCGCCACAGCGTCACCAGCCGCCGCAGCTCCTTGACTGGTTCGGGATGGTCCTCGATCCTCAGCTCGAGGACCGTGTCCTCCCAGGGTTTGGCGCTGCTGGTGCCTTTGACGATCACGATGGCGGCGGACTGCCGCCCGCGGATGTCCCCGCCCGCGGCCTGCGCCGCCTCGAGCGCCGCCAGCATCCGCTCCGCGAGATCGCCGCGCGAGGACTCGAACGCTTTGGCCATGGCCGGCCAGACCCCCGCATCCAGCATCAAGTTGGCCTGCACAGAGTAGTGGTCGCCGGCGTGGTGTCCCGCCGCCTGGATGCACTTGGCGCCGGTGTGCGCCGCGACGCGGCCCTGCGCGTCGATCATCGCGACCTGGCGCACGTCACGCCCTTCGTCCGAGGCGACGAGGCGTTTCAACGCCTCGGGGGCGGCCACACCCTGCTTCATCAAGGCGAGCCCCTCCGGGCCGTAAGCGATGCGCACGAACGACTGGGTCGCCACCGCTCCGACCCCCGCTTCGGCCCAGGGCACCGTCGGGCCGACCGAGAACCAGTGGGACTGGACGGCCACGCCCATCTGGCCCGTCGCCGGGTCGCGCGCCACGATCGAGTAGGTGTGGACGGGCCGGGGCGGAATGGCGTCATTGGCTGTCGAGGCCGGGAGCGTGAAACTGCTGCAAAGAGCGAGGGCGAAGGCGAAGGCGAGGGCTTGGACGAGGACGCGGATCTTCATGACGGATCACCTCGGGAGGAAGGAGCGGTGTTGTATCCTTACCCCGCCAGACTACTCAACCTTTTCCGAGGCTGTCAACGTGAAACGCGCTCTCGGCCTGGACGACGCCGAGCTGATGCTCGTGGTGCTGTTCTGGGCCTTCAACGTCACCGTCGTGAAGGTCTGCCTGCGCGACGTGCAGCCGCTGGCGTTCAACTGCGTCCGGTTCGCCTGCGCGTCCATCGCGCTGCTCGTTCTGGCGCGATGGCAGGAAGGCTCGCTGGCTGTGCGGAGGCAGGACATGGCCCGGATGATCCTGCTGGGGATCGTCGGCCACACGCTCTACCAGCTTTGCTTCATCGAGGGCCTGGCCCGCACCACCGCCTCGAGCACGTCGCTCATCTTCGGCAGCACGCCGATCGTGGTGGGGCTCATGTCGCGCCTCGCCGGTCACGAGCGGATCGGACCGGCCGGCGGGGCCGCGGCGATCCTCGCGTTCCTGGGGGTCTACCTGATCGTCGCGGGCAAGGGCGGACCGTTGCCCGTCACCGGCGGCGGCCCGATGCTGGGTGACCTGCTCGTGTTCGGGGCCGTGCTGTGCTGGTCCACATACACGGTGCTCTCCGCGCGGATGCTGTCGCGATACTCGCCGCTGCGCGTCACCGCCGTCACGCTCACGATCGGCGCGCTGCTGATGGTGCCGCCGGCCCTGCCCGAGATCTTCGCCCAGGACTGGGCCGCGGTGCCGCCCTTGGCCTGGGCGGGGCTCCTCTACTCCTTCGTCTTCGCGCTGGTGGTCTCGTACGTCCTCTGGTACCGGTCCGTCAAGAGGGTGGGAAACCTCCGGACAGCGCTCTACTCCAACCTCGTCCCGGTGTTTGGGACGATGTCCGGCGTGTGGTTGATGGGCGACTGCCTCACGCCGGGCCTGGGTCTGGGGGCGGCCTGCATCCTCGGCGCGATCATCCTGAGCCGTCTGCGGAGGAGAGAGGTCGTACCCGCGGAGATGACGTAGTTTAGGGGTGGGTCACTTGCTCTGAGGCTTGCCCACGATCTCCTCGTAGATCTTGCGCACCCGTGCCTTCACGACGGGACATCCCGGGTCGTTCACGAGACAGAAGGCGACGGTCTCCCCGGTGCACCCGCAGGCGCACATCTCGCGGTTGACCATCTCGAGGAACTGCTTTCTGAGGGCCGGGTCGATCTTGTCGAGGTCGTCGTAGCCGGGCAGAATCCCATAGAAGGGGCGCACCTCGCCGATGGGCCCCCCTGTCTCCGTGGAGGATGTGGGAGGGCCCCCTGGAAGGGCGGCCCCCGCGACGGGGGCTTTTTCGCGCCGGTCGACCGGCGCCGCGGCCTTCGAAGGAGGGACTGGGGGGTCGGGCACCGGCGCGCGCACCGACTCGACCGCCGTCGCCTGCTCCCTGTACGGTTTGAGTGCGGCGATGAGCTCCTGCTTCGAGATCCCCGTTACCTTCTTGAACTCATCGATCGTCTTGAAGGAACCGCCAGCGGCGCGGTGCGCCATGATCTTGGCCACCACCTGGGCCGAGAGCCCAGGTGCCGTCGAGAGGGTTTTCTCGGGGGCGGTCGAGACGGTTTTCAGCAACATGCCGCGGGGACTGTCGGGCTCCGGAACCGCAAGCTTCTCTTCAGTGGAAGCGCTCCAGATCGACGCCATAGGTGCGAGCAGCAACGCCACAGCCAGGATGCCAGGGAGCCCCAGGAGGATGGCGGGCGCGCGGGATGCGCGATGACGATCCGGATCAGAAGGGAACATCTGGATGATCCTCCAGGATTTCACGCCCGCTTCACGCGAGCGACGCAGGCCGATACAAGCTGACGAAGTACGGATCAGTCTAGGACCCGATCCCCGGGGTGTCAAGGTGGACACTTCTTTCGCGGCTATGCCATAATCCGCAGCCGCGGCATGGAGCCGGCGCGGTGATGCGCGGCCCATGCCGCAGCGTGTTTAAGGAGGGCCTATTCGCGGCGAGATGAGTGGCTCGTGGCGGCGCGGGGCCGCGGCTGTTGTGCTGGCACTGGGCGCCGCGGCCGCTTCTCCAGCCGTCGCGATCACCGACGAGGAGATCTACAGGCACCTGCAGATCCCCTCGGTGGCGCCCGGAGCGAGGGCCGCCGCGATGGGCGGCGCGAGTCTGGCCCTCAGCGACGACGCGGCCGCCTCCCGCATCAACCCCGCGCGCCTGACCGCAATTGACGACCCAGAGCTGGTGGTGGAAGTTGGATTTCCGAGCTTCGACTCCAGCTCGAGGTCCTCGGATCTGATCCGGTTCGATCGTTCGATCAACCCTTTCGCTGGGTCACGCTATGAAGGCGCGTCCTCCGTGGACGGCGGAGCCAACCTCGGCCTGCTGTCGTACGCTCATCCTCTGAAGCTCGACAGGCCTCTGGTGCTGGGCATCTCCAGGACCCTCGGGATCGATCTTTCGATCACCGCGCGGGCGAAGAGTCGTACGACCCCCGTCAGCGCGCCCGTCACACCGTCGGGAGGCGACGAGATTACACGGATCTCGCGGGGCCGGCTCGAGGCCGACATGGCTCTCTACAACCTGGCCGCCGGCTGGCGGATCACTCCGACCTTCTCGGCCGGCGGCGCTCTGGTGGTCGGCAGGCTGGACCTCTCGGCCGAATCGGAGGGTTTGCTGGCCGATCCTCTCCAGTTCACCGTGACTGGAATGACCGATCCGCGCTTCACGGGGACCGCTCCCGAGCCGCTGGCGAGGACGATCTCCGACGGAAGCGACACGACGTTCGCGTTCTCCTTCGGGACCTACTGGAAGCCGCTACGGACGCTGGGGGTCGCGGCGGTGTTTCGCCGCGGCCCGCGGTTCGAGATCGCTTCTCACAGCGAGGACCTGTCGGCCGGCGGGGGGCGCGAGTCGTTCACCAACGTGGTCAAGGTCCCCGATCGGGCCGCGCTCGGAGTGGCCTGGACTCCGTTCGTGAGGCACCCCTCCACCAGACTGCAGAGCCTCACGTTCACGTGCGACGTGGAGCGGGTCCAGTACGAGGACCTGCTCGAAGGACTCAGAACGGGCGAAGACGTTCTCACGCGCCCGGACTTCGTGAGGAGGGTGAGCTACACGATCGAGGACGCCACCGAAGTGCACCTGGGCGGCGAGTACCGGATCAGCTTTCTGACCTGGACCCTCGCGATCAGGGGCGGGCTGTACACGCTGGGGGACCCCACGCTGCATCTCCAGCACGCTTCGGGCGACCGGCCGGGGCTGGAAGGAGAGAGCGGGGCGCTCAAGGGCGGCGGGTTTCTCGATGGAGGCGACGCGCAGGTGCGCGGTACGATGGGTATGGGGGCGCGCTTCTACAGCCTGTCGTTCGATGTCGCTGCCGACGTCGGAGACGAGGCAGCGCGTGTGGCTGCGTCGGTGAGCTATCTGTTCCGGTAGGATGCGTGGGAGGCGAACGATGCGGGCAGCATGGATCTCGATGATCGCGGTGGTTGCGCTGGTCACGGCGCTGGACGCGCCGCGGGCCGCATCCGCCCGCCCGGTCGTCTTTCTGGACGGGGACCAGGCCGTACGGTCGCTCAACAGCGAGGAGTTTCTCCTCACCCAGAACGATCCGGCGCGCGCCACGCACGAGTTCGGATCGGCCGTGGCGTTCGGCGACGTGGACGGTGACGGCTTGGCCGACGCCGTCGTCGGGCAGCGCACCGAGAACAGGGTGTTCGTATTCCTGGGTTCGACCGCGCCCGGCGCCGCCCCGTACTTCAGCGATCCCAACGCCGCGGACATCGTCATCAACGCCCCGGCCGGGACCGCCGACGCCGTCGGGCAGTTCGGTTTTTCCGTGGCGGTGTTCGATCTGGACGGCGACCTTTACGGCGACATCATCGTGGGTGCGCCCTTCAGCGATCCGGCGGGCAAGAAGGACGCGGGACGCGCCTTCGTCGTGCTGGGACAGGGTAATCTGGCGACCGGCCAGGAGTTCACGGTCGGCTCGCCGCCACCGGGTGTCACGGTGCTCACGTTGACGCGTGGCGCCGCGGCAAAAGCCGGCGATCTCCTGGGCTTCGCCGTCGGAGGCGCGACGCTGGGCACCCTGGGCGACACCTACCTGGTGGTGACCGCGCGCGACGCCGACAGGACGTCACCCTCACTCAAGGCCGATACAGGGGCAGCGCACGTCGTCTTCGGCTCGACGTTGCCGGTCTCGACCTCCACGGTGGACCTCTCGTCTGACTCGGCGGTGACATTGTTCGGCATCGATGCCGCGGACGCCTTCGGCGAGGCGGTGGCCTCCTGCGACGTGGACGGAAACGGCGACGACGACCTGCTGGTGGGAGCGATCTTCGGGGACGGTCCGGCCAACGCGGGGCTGAACCGGGGAGAGGCGCTGCTGTTTCTGGGCGAGAACATCGCCTCGGGACACTTCACGGGAGAGGTTTCCGCCTCGTCGGCCGACATGGCGATCCACGGCTCGACCAACGGCGACGACATGGGCTACAGCGTCGCGTGCGGGGACCTCGACGGCGACGGCCTGGGCGACATGGTGGCGGGGGCGATCTTCGCCGACTCGGTCCTGGAGGCACGCCCGACCGCCGGAGAGGTGTACGTGCTGAAGGGCCGGACATCGCAGATCGATCCCAACTCACCTGCGCGGCGCGAGCTGGTCGATCCGAACACGGGACTACCGCAGGCACCCGTGAATCTTTCCATCGTCTCCAGTCCGGCGTCGGAGCCTTCCCCCGACGGCGCCGACCTGGCGCTGCTCGGCGCGACGACGGCCGATCAGCTCGGCTTCTCGGTGACCGTGGGCGACCTGGACGGCGACGGCATCGGCGATCTGCTGGCCGGCGCGCGCCGGTACGACAAGGACCAGACGCGCGTGAATGTCGGAGCCACTTACGTGATGCTGGGATCCCCGGGGTTTCTGGATCCGGCTTCGTCGGGGATGAAAGGGATCGATCTGCACCGGGGGACGGCGCGCACCGTGGACTCGGGGTACGACCCCAACACGCCGGTGGATCACCTGCCCGACCGAGTGGACACGATCATCGTGGGAGCCTCCAGGGACGATCACTCCGCGTTCACGCTGGCCGCGGGCGACCTGAACGGGGACGGCGCGGCGGAGATCCTGATCGGCGCCATCGGTGATCTGACCCGGGAGCCGGACTTCCGCGGCGAGGCGTACATCCTCACCCTGAGCGATCGGGACGGCGATGGAGCCAGCGATCTGCTGGACCTGGACAACGACAACGACGGCATCGGCGATGAGGACGAGTTGTCGGGAACGTTCACCGGCGGGCAGCCCACCGACCCGCTCGATCCCGACACCGATCGCGATGGCATCCAGGACGGCACGGAGCTCGGCTTCACCTGCCAGGGGGGAGGCGGAGTCGAAGTGGTGTCCTGCGACGACCCCAACGCGCCCTTCACCAGCACCGACCCCGGCCTCTCGCTGTTCTTCAAGCCCGATTCCCACCCGGACACGGTGACCGATCCGCTCGACCAGGACAGCGACGACGATGGACTGCCGGACGGATGCATCGACGGCGCCAATGCCGGCCCGCTCGGGGACGGCAACTGCAACGGAGTGGAAGGGGAGGACTTCGACGGCGATGGAATGCTCGATTCCCCGGGAGAGTCCGATGCCTCCAATCACGACACCGACGCGGACGGACTCACCGACGGCGTCGAGCGCGGCCTGACGGGAGGCGGCGTGCCCGGGCTGGACGGCATCCCCGACGCCGGCCCGTTCGAGGACGGCACCGATCCAACGTCACCCCACTTCCGGACCGATGCGGACGCCGGGGCTTCCAGGACCGATCCCATCAGCGACGACTCGGATTTCGACGGCATCGAGGACGGAACGGAGGACTCGGATCTTGATGGCGCGGTGGCGGGCGACCTCGATCTCAACAACCTCGTGGATCCCTTGGAGATCTGGTCGGAGACCGACGCGTCCGACTCCGACACCGACGCCGACGGCATCGTCGACGGCCTCGAGGACCGCGATGCCGACGGCGCGCTTGATGCCGGGGAGAGCAATCCTCTGGATCAGGACAGCGACGACGACGGGCTGGCCGACGGGATGGAGGACGCGGACCACGATGGGATCTACGGCATCGTGGACGGTGAGAGCAGCCCGGCGCTGGCCGACACCGACGGCGATGGTCTGCCCGATGGCCTGGAGGCGGGCCTCATGGGCGCGGGGGTGGCCGGGCGCAACGGCACGCCGGACGGCGGACCCGGCGAGGACGGCACAGACACCACCTCGCCCAGCTTCGTCCTGGACGCCGATGCAGGCGCCTCCACCACGAGCCCCAGGCTCACCGACTCCGACGGCGATGGGATCACCGATGGGGTGGAGGACGCCGACGGCAACGGCGCCGTGGCGGGCGACGCCGACCTGGATCACATTGTGGATGCCACGGAGATCTGGACCGAGACCGACCCGGCCGCCGCGGACACCGACCTCGACGGCTTGCGCGATGGGCAGGAGGACGCGGACGGGGACGGCGTGGTGGATCCCGGCGAGTCGAATCCTCTCGACCAGGACACCGACGACGACGGCCTGCCCGATGGATGGGTCGACGGAGCCAATGGGCAGCCGGTGGATGGCATCGCGCAGCCGCTTGAAGGCGAGGACCGCGACCGCGACGGAGTCTTCGGCCCGAACGACAAGGAGAGCAGTCCCGTGGAGGCCGATCTGGACGGGGACGGTCAGATGGAAGCCGACTCGGACGGTGACGGCCTGCTTGACGGAGTGGAGTTGGGACTGCTGATGGGAGGCGGCGTCAACGGCCGCAACGGCACGCCGGACGGCGGGCCCGGCGGCGACGGAACCGACGTCACCTCGCCCAACTTCCGTCCCGACGGCGACCCGAACGCCCCGGCCACCGATCCGTGGGACGCCGACACCGACAACGACGGGCTTCCCGACGGTTTCATCGACGGGTACAACCCGAACTCCACGGGCATGCCGGCGGAGGGGGGGATGGCGGACGGAGCGGCTTCCGTCTACGAAGGAGAGGACATCGATCTGGATGGGGCACTCGATCCGGGGGAGACCGACCCGATCTTCCGCGACACCGACGGCGACGGCGTGAAGGACGGCACAGAGCGGGGAGTGACATCGCCCGGCGTGCTGGGGCCGGACGGGCTGCCCGACCCGCCTTCGGGCGGCGTGCAGGACGGTACGGGCGGGCCTGCGCTGGAGTTCGATCTCGACGACGCGACACTCACTCCGGCGCTGGACGCCGACGCGGACGACGATGGCCTCTCGGACGGCACCGAGGACATCAACAGCACCGGCTTCGTGGACGGAGGGGAGACCGACCCGGGTGATCCGGACACCGACGGCGATCTGCTCACCGATGGCCTCGAGCTGGGAATTATCGTCCCCGTGATCCCCGACACCGATCCCAACGCCGGCAACTTTACTCCCGACCAGGATCCCAACACGATCACCTTCCCCACAGTGGCCGACTCCGACGGGGGAGGCACGGTCGACGGCCTGGAGGACGCCAACCGAAACGGGCGCGTGGACGCAGGGGAACAGAACCCCGAGAATTATCCCGGCGACGACGATCGCAGCGGCGTCCTCGAGTTTACCGATGTGCTCAACGGCATGACGGTGGGTTCCTTGACGGCCGGCGCCCCGATCTTCCTCCGGCTGGACGACGATGGGGACGAGAACCTCAGCCCCCTGGCGGCCGAGACGGTGTCGGTGACCTGCGTCAGCTCCTTCCCAGACACCAAGACCACCCTGCTGACCGCCGTCTCGATCACCAGCGCCGTCTTCGTGGGGTCGCTGGCCACCAACACGAGCGATCCCAACACCCCGGCGGAGCTGGCCGTCGGCTCCGGCGACACCGTCACGTGCACATATACCGACGATGAAGATCCCATCGACGTGCGATTCGCCTCGCTGACGGCGGCCGCCACTGGGTCGCCTGCCATCCCGCAGTTCGACATCGAGATCTCAGCCTCGGGGACGATCTCGTGGGCCCCGTCTGAAGGATCGGGAGCGCCGCCACCTGGCCCGATGACCTACAACCTGTACCTCACGACGCCGGCTGCGCTGCGCGCGTCCGGCATCTATACTCTGGCCTCCGTGGCGTGCGGCCTCGCGCAACCGCAGTATGCCGACGGGGCGGCCCTCCAGCCGGGCAACGCCTTTCTCTACCTGGCCACCGGCCGGGCGGACGGTGTGGAAGGCTCCCTGGGCGAAGACAGCCTGGGCAGGCCGCGGCCATTCACGGTGCGATGCGAGCCATGATGAACGTGAAAAGATTAGCGGCCGGCCTGGCGCTCGGCCTGGCCCTGTGCGGTGTGGGCCCGTCGGCCTCTGCGCGCCCGCGGGAAGCGGAGCTTCAGCTCGAGGCCGTGGAGCCGCCGCGCTCGTTGCTGGCCGGGCGCGTCTACCTGAAGGACGGCGTCACGACGGTGCGGCGCGCCGAGCTGACCCTCACCAGCTCGCTGGACGGCGCCGTGTGGAAGGCTCGCGCCGGGCGCCGGGGCCGCTTCGAGGTGAGCCTGCCGATCGGGCAGTACTCGCTGCGGATCAGCCGCGGCCTCGAAGTGTTCGAGTCGCCGGCGGTCTACCATGTCGCCGGCGGCCACCGGATGCAGATCGACTTTCTGCTTGTGCCTGACTTCGAGAAGAGCGACGATCAGCGGCCCCTCATCGCGGTGCGCGCGGGGCCCGACCCGCGTCCCGCCGCTCCCGTCGTGGTGGGCAGCGTCGTGGACATGGTGCACTCCTCCGCACCCAGGCGCCAGGGGCGCTGGCTGGAAGCGCTCGGAGTCCTGGGACGCGTGCTGGCCATCGCGATCGCCGCGCAGTGAGATGAAGACGCGTCTTCCTCCGGCGGCGGTGCTGCTGTGCGCTCTCATTCCGCCGATGCTGTTCCTGCTCCCGTCCCTGCAGGGGTACGCGAGCGCGCATCCCCCCGAGAAGATCTTCATGGGCTTCCGCTACATGCCGGGCGACCATTACCAGTACGCCGCCTTCATCCGTCAGGCTAAGGACACCGGGCATCTGATCATGGAGAACCCCTTCACGTCCGACCCGCAGCGTCCCTCATTCCTGCTGCTGTACTTCTGGATCCTGGGGAATGTGGCCAGGGTGACCGGCGCCCCCATCCCGGCGGTATGGGAGCTCTTCCGTGTGCTGGGCGGAACGGCCTACATCGTGGCGTTCTGGTACCTGGCCGGTCTCTACTTCAAGGATGGGCGGCGCCGGCTCCTCGCGACCGTTCTCTTCTCCTTCGCGGGGGGGCTCGACTGGCTCGTCACCGTGCTGCGCGCCACGGTGGCCCCCTGGGCCAGGATCCTCGAGTATCCCAACGACCACTTCTGGAACTGGTCCACCTTCGGCTCGATGGCGGTGCCTCCCTGGATCTGGGCGGCGCTCACGATGAGCTTGGCATGCCGAGCCGTGCTGGGAGGCAGGAAGGCGGGCACCATAGCGCCCGCCGTCCTCCTTCCGTTAACCTGGTTTCTGCACCCCTACTCGGGAATGGCCGCCTACCTGACCTTCGGGATGCTTCCATTCATGCCGATCCTCGTCGCGGCCGCGCGCCTCGAGGCGCCCGACTGGGATCGGGCGAAATCCAATCTCAAGCGCGCCCTTCCAGGTCTCCTCTCGTTCCTGGCCGTGGCGTCGTACCTCTTGTGGGCGCGCACCGACGAGGTCTTCAGGACCAACAGCGAAGGCGGTTTCAGGTGGACGATGCACTTCTCCTTCTGGTGGTACCCGCTGACGTACGGGGCGCTGCTTCCGCTGGCTTGGTTCGGCATCCGCGAGGCGGCGCGAGACGCCGATCCCCCATCCGACCTCGTCCTCTCCTGGCTCGCGGCGGCGTTTTTCCTCTCGATCAACCCATTGTACGCCGGCGTCAAGTTCCAGTACCTGGTCTTCCCGCCGCTGGCCATCCTCGCCGCGCTGGGTTTTTTCCATCTTATGGATCGGCACGAGCCGTTCCGGCGGGCGTTGAGCTCGACCAGGATCCAGGTGGCCTGCGCGATGCTGCTCTTTCTTGACGCGCCGGTGATACTGGTCAAAGAGATGCCCTACACGAGGTCCGAGGCGGACATCTTCATGCCCGCGGCCGAGCTCGAGGCGATGAGGTGGCTCGAGAATGAGCCCGATGGAACGGTGCTGAGCGGCATCTGGGCAGGCAACCGGATCCCGTGGCTGTCCGGCAAGAAGGTACACGTCGGCCATTGGTTCATGAGTCCGGAGTACCGCGAGAGGAAGATGCACATCCTGGCTCTTCTGGCTCCGGAGGTCCCCATCGCGGACAAGCTGGGGATCCTGGCCGATTCCCGGGCCCGGTACGTCTACGTCGGGACACACGAGGAGGCGAGAGGGGCGATCGATCCGGCGCTGCCTCTTCGCGGGCTGTATGACAAGGCCGGCGTGAGGATCTACGAGGTGGAGCCCGCGTTGACAGCTCCCGCGGGAGGGGGATAATCTCGTTTTCGGAGCGCTTATGTCTGAGATCTCCCGCGCCGAGCTCAAGACCTGCCTGGATCAGCTTTACGACCGCTACGGCGCGAGCTTCCTCGACACCGACCCGATCTGCTTCCCGCGGCGATACCCCGAAGGCGAGGATCGTGAGGTCATCGGATTCCTGGCCTCGGCGCTCGCCTACGGCCGCGTCGCTCAGATCCAGTCCAGCGTCGCGCGGCTGGCCACGCTCATGGGAGATCATCCCGCCGACTTCGTGAGGAGCTTCGAGCCGCCCACCGGACGACGGCTGCTGCGCGGTTTCGTTCACCGGTTCAACGACGCGCGCGACGTCGGGCTGCTGCTGCACTACATGAGGCAGATGATGGAAGGTGCGGGCTCCATCGGGGCCTTCTTCGCGCTCGGCTATTCGCCTGCGCACGATGATGTCGGCGAGGCGCTCTCCTCCTTCGCGGCGCGCGCACTGGCGCTGGATTGCTCGCCTTACTACTCCCGGGACAGGCTGCCGGCGACAGCCGGGGTTCGCTTCTTTCTTCCCTCGCCGCGGGACGGTTCCACGTGCAAGCGGATGAACCTCTTCATGCGCTGGATGGTGAGGCCGGACGACGGTGTGGACCTGGGTGTCTGGCGCCACGTCAGCCCGTCGCAACTGATCATCCCTCTCGACACGCACGTGTCGCGGATCGCTTCGTACCTGGGCCTCACGCGGCGGCGCACCGTGGACTGGAAGATGGCTGAGGAAGTGACCGGGCGGCTGCGGCAGATCGATCCCGAGGACCCGGTGAAGTATGACTTCGCGCTGTGCCGCCTGGGGATTCTGGCCGCCTGCCCTCGCCGTCGCGATCCGATCAAGTGCGCCGGTTGCGGCCTGCTGGCCGTGTGCACGCTGTCATGAAGATCCTCGGGGCGCACATGTCGATCGCGGGTGGGGTGCACCTCGCAGTCGACCGCGGCGCCAAGGTGGGCTGCGACGCGGTGCAGCTCTTCACCAAGAGCAGCAACCAGTGGCGCGCGAAGCCCCTGGATGATCAGGCGATCCTCTCGTTCAGGCAAAGCCAGATCGAGCGCGGGATCTCGCCCGTGGTGGCGCACGGCTGCTACCTCATCAACCTTGCGTCGCCCGACAAGGAACTGTACGAGAAATCGGCGGCCGCCTTCGGCGAAGAGCTCGACCGTTGCGAGGCGCTCGGCATCCCGTACCTCGTCACGCATCCGGGCTCCCACGTCGGCTCAGGAGCGGAGGCGGGCATCGGCCGCGTGGCCTGGGCGCTCGACCGGTTGCTCGCGGCCAGGCCGCGCCATCGCGTGAAGGTTTTGCTTGAGACCACCGCCGGGCAGGGCCACAGCGTAGGCCACCGGTTCGAGCACCTGCGCGGCATCCGCGAGCGGCTCGAGTCAGCCGACCGCGTGGGCGTGTGCATCGACACGTGCCACATCTTCGCCGCCGGCTACGATCTGCGAACGGAGCGCGGCTACCACGCGGTCATGGAGGAGTTCGATCGCATTGTGGGGCTTTCCACCGTGCAGGCGTTCCACATGAACGACTGCAAGAAGGACCTCGGATGCCGCGTGGACCGGCACGAGCATATCGGCAAGGGGTTCCTCGGCAGGGACGCTTTCCGCTGGCTGATGAACGACGTCCGATTCGACGGCATTCCGATGCTCCTCGAGACGCCAAAAGGGGAAGACTGCGCGGAAGACCGGGTCAACTTGGCCGTCCTCAGGGGTCTCGTGGGGCGCCGCGGACCGAAGCGAGCTCAGGCCGGGAAAGCTCACGCGTGATCGTCAACGAGATCTTCCACAGCATCCAGGGGGAATCCACGCGCGCCGGCCTGCCGTGCGTTTTCGTGCGCCTGACCGGCTGCCACCTGCGCTGCGTCTACTGCGACAGCGCGCATGCGTTCCACGAGGGCAGATCGATGAGCGTGGCGGAAGTGGAGCACGCCGTGGCGCGGTTCCGATGCCGGTACGTCACGATCACCGGAGGGGAACCGCTGCTGCAGGAGGATGTACACGCCCTGATGGCGAGGCTCGCGTCCGCCGGCTTCGAGGTCCAGCTCGAGACCTCCGGCTCGCTGGATGTCTCGCTCGTCGACGCGCGCGTGAGGATCATCCTCGACGTCAAGACGCCGGGCAGCGGTGAATCGGCCGCGATGGAGTGGGATAACCTGACGCGCCTCAAGCCCGGCGACGAGGTGAAGTTCGTCCTGATGGGGCGCGATGACTACCGCTGGGCGCGCGAGGTGCTGAGGACCCGGAACGTTCCGCCCGCCGTCGAGGTGCTGCTGTCGCCCGCGCACGGCACGCTGGATCCGAGGGATCTGGCCGAGTGGATGAAGGAGGATGGAGTGACGGCGAGGCTGCAGCTCCAGATTCACAAGTACATCTGGGGCGCGGACCGTCGGGGAGTGTGAAAAGGAGGATGCTGGATTGTCCACTGCTGCGGGCTTCGAGAGCCACGAGCTGTACGTGAGCGTGAGCCGACTGACCGGCTTGATCTACGACATGGAGGACCGCTTCCCCGCGGACGAGATCCCCGTTCTGTACACCCGCATGCGTGCGGCGGCGGTGGACTTAGGAGCGTTGATCGCATCGGGGCTGTCGCGGCATGCACCCGGGGGGCCCGGCGGACCCGGCGACCTTTCGCCCGCTGCGATGGGCGAGGTTCGCGCGAAGCTGTCCGAGCTGCGCCACTACGTACTGGTCTCCGGATCGCGCTTCTTCCTCGGCGCGGAGCAAGTGGAGGCGTTCGAGGAGATCCACCGGAAGATTCTCGCCGCGCTGACGCCAGGGGCCGTCTGACGGCCGGGGCATATAGATGCCGGTAGCGAAGGCGGTCGTGCTGGTCAGCGGCGGCATGGATTCCTGTGTGACAGCGGCCATCGCCGTGGGCTTCCATGGCCCGGAGTGCACCGCATTCCTTCACGCGAGCTACGGCCAGCGTACCGAGGAGAAGGAGCTCGCCTGTTTTTCCGCGGTGGCGGATCATTTTGGCGTGTCTCTCAAGCTCGCGGCCTGCCTCGATTACATGAAGACCCTGGGCGGGTCGAGCCTCACCGACCCCGCGATCCCAGTTCCAACGGCCGACCTTGCGCGTGGCGGCGTTCCCCCCACGTACGTCCCGTTCCGCAACGCGCAGCTTCTCTCCATTGGCGTGGCGTGGGCGGAGGTTCTCTCTGCCGGCTCGGTCTACATCGGCGCCGTCGAGGAGGATTCCTCGGGCTATCCCGACTGCCGCCGGTCGTTCTTCGACGCGTTCGAGACGGCCGTGGACGCGGGCACGCGGCCCGAGACGGCCATCCGGATCGTGACGCCCGTCATCCACATGAGGAAGAGTGAGATCGTGCGGCGCGGCATCGAGATGGGGGCGCCGTTTCACCTGACCTGGTCTTGCTACCAGGACAACGACGCCGCCTGCGGGGCCTGCGACTCCTGCGCGCTG
>JAWPNA010000445.1:0-13758 GCA_045402695.1 Acidobacteriota bacterium | reverse complement strand
TCTCGGAGAACTGGCGTCTGGAGCGCCTGGCCGCAGTGGATCGCAACGTTCTTCGGATCGCGATCTTCGAGCTTCTGCACGAACGTGGCACTCCCGCGGCCGTCGTCATCGACGAGGCGATCGAGATCGCCAAGAAGTACGGCAATGACGAATCGGGCCCGTTCATCAACGGCATCCTCGACGCCGTGCGGATCAAGCTGGAGGCCGGGGAGCTCGATCTTCCCGCCAGCCTCACGATACCAGCCACGGCCGTGCACGAACGCTCGACCGTCTGACCTGTACCGCGGTTGCCCGGCCGGAAAGCACTGTGTTAGGATTCCGCATGTCGCGACCCGATCCCGGCGCTCCCGGTGCCGGCGTCTCCCACGAACAATCAGAAGCACCCTAGAACAGCGCAGGCAGCAGCCGTGGCCGACTACGATCACACCACCATCGAGCCGAAGTGGCAGAAGGTCTGGGAGGAGGCGCGGTGCTTCGAGCCTCCCGTTCTGCCGGCTCGCCCGAAGTTCTACTGCCTCGAGATGCTGCCCTATCCATCCGGCCGGATCCACATGGGCCACGTGCGCAACTACTCGATCGGCGACGCGGTGGCCCGCTTCAAGGTGATGCGAGGCTTCGAGGTGATGCACCCGATGGCCTGGGACTCCTTCGGAATGCCGGCCGAAAACGCCGCGATCCAGCGCGGGCGCCATCCAAAGGATTGGACCAGGGACAACATCGACGACATGCGCTCGCAGCTCAAGATGATGGGGTTCGCTTACGCCTGGAGCCGCGAGTTCGCCACGCACACGCCCGAGTACTACCGGTGGAACCAGTGGCTGTTCCTGCAGCTTCACCGCATCGGCCTGGCATACCGCAGTCTCAGGCGCGTGAACTGGTGCCCCGCGTGCGCCACGGTGCTCGCCAATGAGCAGGTGGAGGGCGGAGCCTGCTGGCGCTGCGGCACGGAAGTGACGCAGAAGAATCTGGAGCAGTGGTTCTTCCGGATCAGCCGTTACGCCCAGGAGCTGCTCGACGATCTGGATCGGATGCCGGGGTGGCCCGAGCGTGTCCTCACCATGCAGCGCAACTGGATCGGACGCAGCGCGGGGGCGTTCGTCGACTTTCCGGTGGAGGGTGGCAGCCCGATCCGAGTCTTCACCACGCGCCTCGACACGATCTACGGCGCCACGTTCCTGGCGCTGGCGCCGGAGCATCCGGCGGCGGGCGGTCTACCCGCGGGGACGCCGCAGGCCGGCGAGGCGCGGGAGTTCCTGGATGAGCACCGTCGCGCGCCGGTGGGGGAGAAGGTGTCGGCGGATCGCGAAAAGACCGGTGTCTTCACGGGGCGCTTCGCGTTCAATCCGTTCAGTGAGGAACGGATCCCGATCTGGATCGCCGACTTCGTGATGATGGAATACGGCACCGGCGCCATCATGTCGGTGCCGGCGCATGATGAGCGTGACCACGAGTTCGCCATCCGCTACCGCTTGCCGATCCGGCAGGTGATCGTTCCCGAAGGTGATGCGGGCCCGGGGGGCGCCACGCCGCTTCCCTTCACCGGGGATGAAGGGGTGACGCAGCGCTCAGGCCCCTTCTCCGGCCTCCCGTGCGGCGAGGCGCGCCGGAGGATGACGTCATACGCGGAGCAGAAAGGGTTCGGCGAAGGGTCCGTGCAGTATCGTCTGAAGGACTGGGGTATCTCGCGGCAGAGGTACTGGGGCACGCCAATCCCGATGATCCACTGCGCACGGTGCGGGGTGGTCCCCGTGCCCGAGTCCGATCTGCCGATCCTGCTGCCCGAAGACGTCCGGTTCACCGGGAAGGGTGGGAGCCCGCTTCAGACCAGCCCCACGTTCGCCGACACCACCTGCCCGACGTGTCACGGCGCCGGCCGGCGCGAGACCGACACGATGGACACCTTCGTGGACTCTTCCTGGTACTTCTACCGCTACCTCGACCCACGCAACGCATCGGCGCCGTTCGCGAAGAACGTGGTCAAGGCCTGGTTTCCCGTGGACCTGTACATCGGAGGGATCACGCACGCGATCCTGCATCTGATGTACGCGCGGTTCTTCAGCATGGCGATGCGGGACCTGGGGCTCTCCACACCGGGAGAGCCGGTGACCAACCTGCTGTGTCAGGGGATGGTGCTGAACGGCGGCACCGCCATGTCGAAGTCGAAGGGTAACGTCGTGGCTCCCGACGAGATGGTGTCGAGGTACGGCGCCGATGTGACCCGACTGTTTGTTCTCTTCGCCGCTCCCCCGGAGAAAGACCTGGAATGGAGCGAGGCGGGCATCGACGGCCTGCACCGTTTCGCCCGACGCGTCTGGCGGATCGTGGAGGCGCACGCGGAGATGGTCGAAAGAGCCGAGCAGAAGGAGCGCCCCGCCGGGACGGCGGCGCTCGAACTCCGCCGCAAGGCGCACCGGACTCTGGCGCGCGTCACCGACGACATCGACCGGCGGCTCCATCTCAATACCGCGATCTCCGGTGTCATGGAGCTGGTCAATGCGCTCTATCTTTTCGCGCCGCCCGATGATCCCTCCAGCGCCGCGTCGCGTGAAGAACGCGGCGTCCTGAAAGAGGCGCTCGACATCCTCGCGATCTGCCTGGCTCCCTTCGCGCCGCACCTGGCGGAGGAGGTATGGTCGCGACTCGGGCATCGCGATCTGCTGGCGGCGCACCCCTGGCCGGAGCCGGACCGCGCCATGCTGGTGGCCGATGAGGTCATCATCGTCGTACAGGTCAACGGGAGGGTGCGCGGGAAGGTGGTCGTGCCGCAGGGATCGGATGAGTCGAGCGTGCTGAGCGCGGTGCGCGCGGATGCGCGCCTCTCGGGGCTGGTGTCGCCTCCAGGCTCCGGCGTCATCCGCACCGTCTACGTGCCAGACAAACTGCTCAACGTCGTGTCGGCTGGATGACTCCACGAGCCCCCGCTGCGCGCGCTGTGTTCCTTGGCGGCTTCGTGTGCCTGGTGGCTGCCGCCGGATGCGGATACCGACTCGCGGGGCATAACCAGCTCCTGCCACCCACCGTCCGCGTCATCGCGGTGCCGCCATTCGAGAACCAGACGCGCCGCCGCGAAATCGAGCAGCGCATCACTGCGCAGGTCACGGCCACGCTGATCCAGCGCGGCGGCTATCGTGTCACAGGATCCCCTGCGGGCGCCGACGCCGTCCTGAAGGGAGAGGTGACCGGGTACGATGTCTCTCCGGTGAGCGTGGGTTCGGAGGGAAGGGCGACGCGCTACGAGGTTGTGATCACGGCCACAGTGGAGCTGACCAAGATCCCGGAGGGGCAGGTGTTGTTCCGGAGCAGCCACTTCGTCTTCAAGAAGCAGTACGAGGTGCAGGGCGAGCTGGGCAGCTTCTTCGATCAGGAGATCCAGGCGATCGACGAGATCGCGAAGGACTTCGCGGAGTCGGTGGTGTCGTCGATCCTGGAGGGGTTCTGATGGCCAAGCCCCCTTTGCGCGCGGCGTCCTCGCGATTCGCGCGCGGTCCGCTTGATCCCCAGACGCTGGTCGCCGCCGCGCGGAAAGGAGAATGCCCGGCGGTGCTCGTGATCACCGGGCGCGACTACTTCACGCGCGATGCGGTGCTCTCGGAGCTCAAGCAGGCGCTCGTGCCCGAAGGGTTCGAGGCGTTCAACTACGAGACGCTGTCGGGGGAGGCGGTGTCGGGCGGCGACCTGGTGAACCGCGCGGAGATGCTCCCCATGTTCCCCATGCACCCCGGGGGGGTGGGCCGGCGGCTCATCGTGATCCGCCGGGCCGACAAGATCAAGGAACGTGACGCCGAGGTCCTCGGCCGGTACGCCGGGGCCCCCGCCGCCACTACCTGCCTGGTGTTCGTCTCCGAGGTGGGGAAGGCCCCCATCCTCACGGCGCTGAAGAAAACGGCGTCCGCGTTGGATCTCCCCGCGCCGCGCGATTACCAGCTCGCGCGATGGCTCCAGGGGCAGGCGAGCCGCACGCGCGTCCCGCTTGATCCGGAGGCGGCGCGGATGCTCGCCGATCTTTCCGGCGAGGACCACGTCGCCGCCATGTCGTACTTGACGCGCGCCTCGCTCGCCGCGAAGGGGCGCGTCACGCGCGCCGCCATCGAGGATATGATGGCGCAGGCGAAGGATACCAATCCCTTCCATCTGTCCGACGCCGTGCTGGCAAGGGAGCCCGCGCGCGCCGTGAGGATTATGCGTGACTTGTTCGATGCGGGCGGGACCTCCTACATGATTCTCGGGATGCTGGAAGGCCAGCTTCGGAGGTTCTTGCAGATGCGCGCGAAGATGGCGGGAGGCAGGCCGGCGCGCGAGGTCGTGCAGGAGACGTCTCCGACGCTTCCTCCGGACGTGAGGGCCCGTCTGACGCGCCAGTTGGAGTCTTTCGACGAACCCCGTCTGATCGAGGCGTTCCGGCTGGCGCGCCGGGCCGACCGCGCGGTCAAGAGCCACGGGTCGGGCGCCGAGCAGGCGCATATGGAATCGCTCATCTGGAGGATCGCGTCGCTGTGAGCCACAACGAGGCCGTCGTGATCCTCGACTTCGGCTCGCAGTACACCCAGCTCATCGCCCGCAAGGTGCGCGAGCAGTCGATCTTCTGCGAGATCCTCCCGCCCGGCACGCGGGCGCAGGCCCTCAAGGAGGCGCGGCCCAAGGGGATCATTCTCTCGGGAGGGCCCGACTCGGTCTATGACCCAGGCTCGCCCGCCGTTGATCCCGGGATCTTCTCGCTCGGCATACCGGTGCTCGGCATCTGCTACGGCATGCAGCTCATGGTCCACCGCCTCGGCGGCCTGGTGCAGGAAGGAGTGGCGCGCGAGTACGGGCACGCGACCCTGACCGTGTTGGGGGCCGGACGGAGCGGACTGCTGTCGGGCTTGAGCTCCGAAGAGCAGGACTGGATGAGCCACGGAGATCGGATCGTGAATCTACCCGAGGGCTTCGCCGAGCTGGCGCGCTCCGAGTCGGTCCCTTACGCCGTGGCCGAGGATTCCCCGCGCGGGCTGTACGGGATCCAGTTCCACCCGGAGGTGGCTCACACGACGCACGGACGGGAGATCCTGAGGAACTTCCTCTTCACGATCTGCGGGTGCCGAGGCGATTGGAACATGGCGTCCTTCTTGGAGGAAACGCGCGAGCGGATCGTGCAGCAGGTGGGCCCGTCGGGCCGTGTGCTGTGCGGGTTGTCGGGGGGCGTTGACTCCTCGGTTGCGGCCCTGGTGATACACCGCGCCATCGGCGATCGCCTCACCTGCCTCTTCGTCAACACGGGGTTGCTGCGCAAAGGCGAGGCCGACGAGGTGCGTGATCGATACGAACGACGGTACCACCTCCGCGTGCGCCATCGGGATGCCTCCGCGAGATTCTTCGAGGCCCTGCGTGGAGTGGAGGATCCCGAGCAGAAACGCCGGGTCATCGGCGAAGTCTTCGTCCGGGTGTTCGAGGATGAGGCCTGCGCGGCCTCGGCCGAGGGGAAAATCGAATTCCTCGGGCAGGGCACCCTGTACCCCGACCTGATCGAGTCGCACTCGGTGACAGGACCGTCGGCGACCATCAAGACCCATCACAACGTGGGCGGACTGCCGGAGAAGATGGAGCTGAAAGTGATCGAGCCGCTCAAGATGCTTTTCAAGGATGAGGTGCGGGCCCTGGGGCTGGAGCTGGGCCTGGATCGCGAGCTGGTCATGAGACACCCGTTTCCCGGGCCAGGCCTGGCGGTCCGAATCCTGGGTGAAGTGACACGCGACCGCGTGCGACTGCTTGGCGACGCCGACGCCGTCTTCATCGAGGAGATCCGCGCCGCCGGTCTGTACGATCGAATCGCCCAGGCCTTCGCGGTGCTCCTGCCGGTCAAGAGTGTAGGGGTGATGGGTGACTTCCGCACCTACGAAAACGTCCTGGCGCTGCGCGCCGTGGAGACCTCGGACTTCATGACCGCGGACTGGTCGAGGCTGCCTCACGAGTTTCTGGCGCGGGTCTCGACCCGGATCGTGAATCATGTGCCGGGCATCAATCGGGTCGTGTACGACATCAGCAGCAAGCCCCCCTCGACCATCGAGTGGGAGTGACGGCCCAGCCGCTGAGGAATCGGTATGACGCCACGTTCTTTCGTTCATCTGCACAACCACTCGCAGTTCTCGCTGCTGGACGGCGCGAGCAAATTGGAGGATCTGCTCGCCAAGGCCGCCGAGTTCGGCATGCCTGCCATGGCCGTCACGGACCACGGCAACCTCTTCGGGGCCGTGAAGTTCTTCGATATGGCCCTGGCTAAGGGGATCAAGCCGATCCTCGGCATGGAAGGCTACGTCGCTCCTGGAGACCGGCGCGACAGGACGATGCAGGCCGAGGGGACGCAGGGGGCGCAGAAAAAACCGTACTACCACCAGATCCTGCTGGCCACCAACGCGCAGGGATACTCCAACCTCGTGAAGCTGGCGTCGGTGGCGTACACGGAGGGGTTCTATTACAAGCCGCGCATCGACAAGCAGCTCCTCGCCGAGCACGCGGCCGGCCTCATCGCCACCTCCGCCTGCCTGGGTGGCGAGGTGCCACAGCTCCTGCTCTCGGGGCACAAGGACCGCGCTGAGCGCGCCGCGGCCGAGATGGCCGAGATCATGGGCCGCGACAACTACTACCTCGAGGTCCAGGACCAGGGGCTGCCCGAGGAGAAAGTCGTCAACGAAGGCCTGACGGATCTCGCCAGGAAGCTCTCGCTGCCGCTGGTGGCCACCAACGACTGCCACTTCCTCACGCGCGACGATCACTTCGCCCACGACGTACTGATCTGCATCCAGACCGGCCGCACGGTGAACGACCCGAGCCGGATGCGCTATACCGACCAGCACTATTTCAAGCCCGCCGAGGAGATGTGGGAGCTGTTCGCGCACCTGCCCGAGGCGGTCGAGAACACCCTGCGCATCGCCGAGCGCTGCCACTTCAATCTCGAGAAGGGGACCTACCACCTCCCGCAGTTCCAGGTACCGGAGGGATACGACGCGGAGTCGTACTTCCGGAAAATGGTGGCCGAGGGGTTCGAGGGGCGCAAGCAGCGGTGGAAGGAGATGCAGGCGGCGGGCATCCTGCGCATCCCCATCGAAGCGTACGAGAGCCGCCTGAAGGAGGAGATGGACATCATCTCCATGATGAAGTTCCCCTCGTACTTCCTGATCGTGTGGGATTTCATCAAGTACGCGCGCGAGAACGGCATCCCGGTAGGGCCCGGGCGCGGCTCCGCCGCGGGCAGCCTGGTGGCGTTCTGCCTCCGGATCACCGACGTGGACCCGATGCAGTACGGCCTGATCTTCGAGCGCTTCCTGAACCCGGAGCGCATCAGCCTGCCCGACATAGACATCGACTTCTGCATGAAGGGACGGCCGCGCGTCATCGAGTACGTCACCAACAAGTACGGCCGCGACAATGTGGCGCAGATCATCACGTTCGGCACCATGGCGGCGCGCGCGGTCATCCGGGACGCGGGCCGGGGCCTGGACATTCCGTTCTCCGACGTGGACCGCATCGCCAAGCTGGTGCCGGCGGAGCTGGATGCCACCGTGGAGAAGGCGCTGGCGGGAGTGCCTCAGCTCAAGGAGGCGTACGAGAAAGACGAAAGGATCCGACGGCTCATCGACGTGGCCAAAAGGCTCGAGGGGCTCACGCGGCACGCCTCCACCCACGCGGCCGGCGTGGTGATCTCGCCGAAGCCCATCATCGAATACGCGCCGCTGTACCAGGCTGCCCCGGGGGAGCGGACCACACAGTACGCGATGAGCGAGATCGAGCGGATCGGTCTGCTGAAAATGGACTTCCTGGGACTCAGGACGCTCACCTTGATCCAGGACGCGGTGGACAGGCTTGCCGCGCAGCGGGGCATCGTGCTGGACCTCAACGCAGTGCCGCTGGACGATTCGGAGACGTTCAAACTCTTCTGCGAGGCGCGCACCAGCGGTATCTTCCAGTTCGAATCCTCCGGGATGCAGGACATCCTGCGCAAGCTGAAGCCCGAGAGGTTCGAGGATCTGATCGCCCTGAACGCCCTGTTCCGGCCCGGCCCGATCAAGGGTGGGCTGATAGACGATTTCATCAAGCGCCGCCACGGAAAAGTGAAAGTGACCTACGCGCACCCGATCCTGGAGGAGACGCTCAAGGAGACGTACGGCGTGATCGTCTATCAGGAGCAGGTGATGCAGATCGCCTCCCGCGTGGCCGGCTACACGCTGGGCGAGGCCGACAACCTGCGCCGGGCCATGGGCAAGAAGAAGAGGGAAGTCATGGCCGCCGAACGCGAGAAGTTCCTCGCGGGAGCGCGCGCGCGGAGAATACCCGAGAAGACGGCCAGCGAGATCTTCGACCTGATGGAGCACTTCGCCGCCTACGGATTCAACAAGTCCCATAGCTGCGCCTACGCGCTGGTTGCGTACCACACGGCCTATCTCAAGGCGCACTACCCGGAGCACTTCATGGCCGCGCTGCTGACCACGGAGATGGAGAGCACCGACGACATCGTCAAGTACATCGGCGAGTGCCGCGAGATGGGCATCGAAGTCCTGCCGCCCAACGTCAATTGTAGCTCGCTGGACTTCTCCGTGGAGGAAGGCAAGGTCCGCTTCGGGCTCGCGGCGGTGAAAAACGTCGGGGAGGCCGCGATACGGTCGGTGATCGAGGCGCGCGCGCGGCTCGGTCGGTTCCGCGGTCTGCTGGAATTCTGTGAGAACAGCGATCCCAGGCTGGTCAACAAGCGTGTCGTCGAATCGCTCATCAAGGCGGGCGCCTTCGATTGGCTGGGGGCGCCCCGCTCGCGGATGTTCGCCGGTGTGGACGGCGTGCTCGATGCGGCGGCGAAGAGGATCCGGGAGCGCGAGAGCGGGCAGGCGACCCTGTTCGCCATGATGGGAGGCGGGGAGGAGGGCTCGTCGCCTGCCGCGGCGAAGGACCCATTGCCCGAGGCCGTGGACTGGACCGATCGCGAGACCCTGGCCTACGAGAAGGAGACGCTCGGGTTCTACGTGACGGGCCATCCACTGTCCCCGTACGCCGAGGAGATGGCGGAGATCTGCTCTCACACGACCGGCACACTCGACGGCGGAGCTTCCGGCGCGGAGGTCACCCTGGGAGGGATCGTGACCACGCTGAAACGCAAGAAGACGAAGAAGGGGGACTGGATGGCCACATTCCAGATCGAGGATCTGGAGGGAGCGGCCGAGGTGATTGTCTTCCCCGACCTGTACGGAAAGATCATGTCGCGCCTGGTGGAGGATGCTCCGGTGCTCGTGACAGGCAAGGCCGAGATCGAGGAGAGGCCGCGCATCCTGGCCACCTCGGTGCAGACTTTGCAGCAGGCGCGCGAGGGGAGGGCGTCGGCGGTGGCGATCAGCATGGTCACCACGGGCCTGACCGATGAGACGCTCCAGCAGTTGAAGACGGCGATCGAGGCGCACAAGGGAAGCTGCCCTCTCTACTTCGAGATCTCCCACCCCGGCGGGTTCGTGGTGACCCTGAAGGCCGATCCGGAGTTCGGCGCCGCGCCGGGCAAGGAGCTGCTGGCGACGGTCGAGGCGATCCTCGGCAAGGGGGCGGTGCGGTACCGCGCACACGAACAATCCCGCTCTCGTTGACGCCCCCGGAAGCCCCGCATATACTGGCGCCTTCCTTGTATGGTGGCGAAGGGTCCGCAGGGCCGGCCTTCATGCCTCATCGTGTCTCTCCCAGGGGCCGGACACCGCAGCGTGAAACAACCAATCTCGGAGGTAGTTCATGGCATCAAGCGGTAAACACCTGTTCACCTCGGAATCAGTCACGGAAGGCCATCCCGACAAGATCGCCGACCAGATCTCCGACTCCATCGTGGATGCGATTCTCAAGGATGATCCGGATGGCCGTGTGGCGTGCGAGTGCCTGCTGACCACGGGGCTGGCGCTGATCGCGGGCGAGATCACCACGAAAACGTACGTCGAGTTCACTGACATCGTGCGCAACACCATCAGGGAAGTCGGGTACACCCGGGCCAAGTTCGGGTTCGACTACGAGACCTGCTCCGTGCTTTCGGCCATCCGGCCTCAGTCGCCCGACATCGCGATGGGCGTGGACACGGGCGGCGCGGGCGACCAGGGACTGATGTTCGGCTATGCGTGCAACGAGACTCCCGAACTGATGCCGATGCCGATCATGCTCGCCCACAAGCTGGTGCGCCGGCTATCGGAAGCGCGGCGCACCGAGGTGCTGCCCTATCTGCGGCCCGACGGCAAGTCGCAGGTCACCATCGAGTACCACGGCGCCAAGCCCGTGCGAGTGGACGCCGTGGTCGTCTCGACCCAGCATGACGAGAAGGTGGGCATCGAGGATCTCAGAAAGGATATCGAGCAGAAGATCATCAGGCACGTGATCCCGCCGGAGTTGATGGACAGGAGCACCAAGTTCTTCATCAACCCGACGGGGCGGTTCGTCAAGGGAGGGCCGCACGCGGACACCGGCCTGACGGGGCGCAAGATCATCGTGGACACCTACGGCGGCGTGGGAAGCCACGGAGGCGGCGCCTTCTCGGGCAAGGACCCGAGCAAGGTGGACCGATCGGCCTCCTACATGGCGCGCTACGTCGCGAAGAACGTCGTGGCGGCCGGGCTGGCCGATCGGGTCGAAGTGCAGATCGCCTACGCGATCGGCGTTCCCGATCCTGTCTCGGTGATGCTGGACACGTTCGGCACCTGCAAGATGCCCGAGGAGAAGCTCTCCGAGATCGTGCTGGCCAACTTCCCGCTCAGGCCGCGCGAGATCATCAAACACTTGCAGCTCCTGCGCCCCATCTACACAAAGACCGCCGCCTTCGGTCACTTCGGGCGCAGCGAGCCCGAGTTCACCTGGGAGCGCACGGACAAGGTGGACCTGCTTCGCAAGGAGGCCGGACTCCGATGAGCCACGACGTCAAGGATCGTGCGCTCGCCTCCCACGGCAAGCTGCGCATCGAATGGGCCGACCGCAACATGCCGGTGCTGCGCCAGATCAGAGCACGATTCTCGCGGGAGCTGCCGCTGAAGGGGCAGCGCGTGGCGGCCTGCCTGCACGTGACATCGGAGACGGCCAACCTGATGAGGACGCTGAAGGCCGGGGGCGCGGAAATCACGCTGTGCGCCAGCAATCCCTTGAGCACCCAGGACGACGTGGCGGCATCTCTCGTGGTGGATCACGGCGTGCCGGTCTTCGCCATCAAGGGGGAGGACAACAAGACCTACTACAAGCACATCGTGTCGTCGCTCGACGTGAAGCCGACCATCACGATGGACGACGGCGCTGACACGGTATCGGTGCTGCACGCCGACCGCAAGGAGTTGCTGAGCGGCATCCTCGGAGGGACTGAAGAAACCACCACGGGAGTGATCCGGCTCAGGAGCATGGCGGCCGACGGCGTGCTGGCCTATCCAATCATCGCTGTGAACGATGCCCTGACCAAGCACATGTTCGACAACCGCTACGGGACAGGACAGAGCACGCTGGACGGCATCATCCGTGCAACCAACATCCTGCTGGCCGGCCTCAACGTGGTGGTGGCGGGCTACGGCTGGTGCGGCAAGGGGGTGGCGCAGCGGGCGCGGGGCCTCGGGGCGCACGTCACTGTGACCGAAGTTGATCCCCTGCGTTCTCTGGAGGCGGTCATGGATGGGTTTCCGGTCAAGCCAATGGCGCAGGCGGCCTCCTCCGGAGACGTCTTCATCACCGTGACGGGCAACAAACACGTCGTCCGGAGCGAGCACATCGATGCGATGCGCGACGGCGCCATCCTGGCCAACTCGGGCCACTTCAACGTGGAGATCGACATCCCGTATCTGGAAAAGGCCTCCACGGGTCGGCGCACCGTGCGCGACTATGTGGAGGAGTTCCAGTTCAAGGACGGCCGCCGACTCTACCTCCTGGGTGAGGGGCGCCTGATCAACCTGGTGGCCGCCGAGGGACACCCGGCGGCGGTGATGGACATGTCGTTCGCCAACCAGGCCCTCTCCGCGGAGTACCTTGTGCGCAGCGCCTCCCGGCTGGAGAAGAAGGTCTACCCCGTTCCGGAGGAGATAGACCGGGAAATCGCCCGCATGAAGGTGCAGACGATGGGGTATCAGGCCGATACACTCACCGACGAGCAGCGCCAGTACCTTCATTCCTGGTCCGAGGGGACCTAGGATCCGGTCCAACCGTCACAACCGAATCCGCCAAGGGCTCGATCCGCGCAGAAGTTTGCTCTTGCCGCCGGCGGAGAATGGCCGTATATGGAAACGACACGGTGGCGCAGGGTGAAGTAGCGGTGAAATCGTGTGTTTTCAGGCGGCTCCACTCGTTCCTCCGGCATGGGTGAGCTCAGGCGAGGTGGCATGAGGCGCGACGCTGGGGTTTGGCTTGCCGCGGTTTCATCGGCGCTCCTCTCGCTGGCGATGGCGGCGACGCCCGCCATGCCGGCAGCCGTCGAGGCGCTTTCCATCGACCCGCCGTTCGTCCCGAAGAACACGGCGCCAGCCTCGGCGCCTGCGGTGATCCGGGGGATCGGGTTCACCCCATCGAGCACCGTCACGTTTGACGGCGCCGCCGCATCGGTCACCTACGTCGATTCACGGACGCTGCAGGTCCTGGTTCCGACATCGGCCACGGCCAAGGCGGCGCGCGTCAGGGTCACCGACGGCGGCGACTCGGACGATATTTTCCCCTTCATGTACACGGACTCGGTCTGCTACGTCAAGCCGACGGGCAACGACAGCTCGGACTGTGTCACACCCGCGGCGGCCAAAAAGACCATCGCGGGTGCGATAGCCGAGGTTCAGACGATGCAATTCACGGGAACAGTCCCCCAGATACGGGTGGCAGCCGGCACCTACAGCGAGTCAGGGCTGGCGATCGTCAGCGGCGTCGTGCTCTCGGGTGGGTGGGACGCCGCCCTCACGCAGCGCAAGCCGGATGAGTTCGTGACCGTGATCGACGCAGGTCGAGCCGCCTTCGCTTTGAGATCCGGAGGGGTGGACGGCCATCAGATCATCGACGGAGTGACGGTCGTGAACGGCCTGCGGGATGGGCTGGGAGGGGGTGGCTTCATCATTTCCGGGGACAACACGGTCATCAGCAACTCGGTTTTCGTGGGCAACACATCGTCGGCGCGCGGCGGCGCCATCTACGGCTACTTCAACACCTCCACTGGCGGCGAGTCGATCCTGAGCAACAACGTCCTGCTGGGCAACCGCACCTTTTCGAAGGGCGGCGGCGGGATCAACCTGTATCCTCTCTACACGCAGGGCCAGGAGATCGACGTCGCCATCAGCGACAACTTCATCCTGGGCAACCGCGCCATGATGGCCCGCGGCGGCGGCGTGGAGGTGTCTTCGCAGGCGTCGTACGGGTACAACGTGATGCGCGTCGCCCTCGTGGGCAACGTGATCGGAGGCAACCGCGCCATTACCGGTGGTGGGGCCTCGTTCATCACGACCAGCAGCGCCGACACGTACGATCTGAGGATCGACAACAATCTGCTGTTCAGCAACTTCGTGACCGGCGAGGGGGGCGGCATCTACTTCTCCGGCGTGGGACACATCTCCGGCAGGGTGACGGGCATCACCATCGTGGACAACACCGCGGGCCTTGATGGAGGAGGCGGAGTCCAGTTCTCGCCCAGCGTGACCTACGTATCCGGGTTCGCGGTGTTGTCCACGATGGTGATGCCCGTCACCCTGCCGGAGATGTGTCCCACGCCGGAGAAGTAGATGCCGCCCCCCTCGCCGGTCACGAAGTTGCTGAACAGCAGATTGTTGTCGA
>JAWPNA010000443.1:0-6446 GCA_045402695.1 Acidobacteriota bacterium | reverse complement strand
CTCCCAGGCCGAGGCGGCTCCCTTGGAGGTGACTCCCCAGTCCGAACTGATGGCGATGATCAGGAGCGCGCCCGAGGCTTCCGCCACGATTCCTCTGGATGTCACGGCCAACTTCTACAAGGCGGCGGATCAGTCGACATTCGCGACGCTCACGCTGGAGATCAAGATGTCATCCCTGCCCGCTGATGCTGACTCCTCGGCGCTGTTGCTTTCCGCGGAGATCCTGGACCCCGACACGGGCGAATCGCTTCAGCGCTTCTTCAAGAAGGAGCAGTTCGGCGCCTGGGAGGGGAACACGGGCGCCGCGTTGGGGGACACCCTCCTCTACCAGGCGCAGCGGCCGCTGAAGCCCGGCAAGTACAAGGCGGTCTTCGCGATCAAGGACCCGGCCTCGGGTGCTGTCGGCAAGCTGGAAAAGCAGCTCGACGTGCCCGACTATGCGGCCGAGGGGGTGAGGCTCAGCACCGTGACCCTCGCGCAGAAGCTCGATCCTCTGGTGTCTCCACCGCCCACCGGATCAACCGTCCCCTTCGTGCTCGGATCGTTCTCGGTGGTGCCGAAGCCCGGGCACGTCTACAAGCCGGATGAGGAGCTCACCTTCTACTATCAAATTTACGGCGCCCAGCCCGACCCGGTCATCAACACGCCGAAGGTGGACATCTCCTATACGGTCGAGTATCACGGCAGCGGACAGTGGAGGATGCTTGGGAACAAGCCGATCGAGTTTCCCAACCAGACGCTTCTGGTGCACGCCTACGGCTTCCCACTGAGGGGTAGGCCTCCCGGGGAATACCGCCTCACCGTCAAGGTGGCCGACACCGTGGCCGGCAGGAACGTCTCCGCCGAGGTGCCGTTCATCATCGCGGCGCCGGCCGGCCCCACCAAGTCGAAGGCGAAGTCGAAAGGATAGCCATGAACGCCGTTCGACTCGGGGCGATCCTCCTCGTGACGGCGGTCGCCCTCCTCCTGCTCGGGAGCGACGAGGCCGTCGCGCGCAAGAAGGTCGACTACCAGGACAAGCCGATCCCCCAGTGGCGGGAGGGTCCGATCCGCTACATCATCACCAAGTGGGAGGATGACGAGTACAAGTCTCTCGAGACCGAGGAGGAGCGCGCCCGTTTCATCGAGTCGTTCTGGAGGCGGAGGGACCAGACGCCCGAGACGCCGGGCAACGAGTTTCGAGCTGAGTTCTGGAAGCGCGTCCGCGACTCGAACCACCTGTATGGGGAAGGCACGGCCCGCGATGGGTGGTGGACCGACATGGGGAAGATCCACATCCTCAGGGGACCACCCGACGACATCAGCCGCAACCTGGTGGCCGAAGGACACCGTGGAACCGTCGTCTGGACCTACCGCAACTCCTCGGCGCCGGGTGTCGGGCCCAACGTCGTCATCGCCTTCGCCCGCGATGTGACGGGCGAATTCCGCCTGTCAACGGAGCCCAGCAAGGAGTCGGATCCCAAACAGGGCATTCCCGTGCGTTACCAGCCGCCCATGGGGACCGCCGCGCTGGCGACGGCCCAGATCCTGCGGGCCCAGGAAGACTCGGCTCGGATATTCAACCTGACCGACCCGCTCATCAGGCAAGCGGGCGGTCCCGCCAACGCCAGCCCGCTCGCGCTGCTGACCGAGCTTGCCAAGCTCCAGCAGCCGTCCAGGGAGTGGGAGATCCGGGAGAGCATCACCACGCAGGAGTTCTTCGGAGCAGTGCCGATCCGCGCGCGGGCCGACTTCTTCAAGACCACGGGCCCCAGGACGCTGGTGGTCTTGACGGCGGCAGTCAAGAGCAGCGCCGTGCACTACCGTACCGCCGGGGGCCGCGAAGTGCCGGACACGGTATTCTACGGGCGGATCCTGGATCTGACCGCCAGCGACCTGGTGGCCAGCCTCGAGAAGGACGACGATTTCGTTCCCGCGGCGGAGAACCCGGCGGCCGGCCTGGATGACGACCTCGTCTTCCAGGCGCGCGTCCTGCTGGCGCCCGGCATCTACAAGGCGTTGCTGACGGTGCTGGACCGCGTCGGAGGAAAGGTCGGCTCGTATCAAACCTCTGTCACGGTGCCCGACTTCGGCGCGGGCGCCTTGACGCTCAGCAGTGTCACGCCGGCGCGGTCAATTGCCGCCGCGCAGGCCGCGGCCCCCTTCGTTCTGGGCAGCCTGCGGATTCTCCCCAGACTGTCGCAGACCTATCACCCGGGAGATGATTTCTCCTTCTACTATCAGGTCTACGGCGCCGCCGCCGATCCCGCAACGGGCGAGAAGCTCCTTGACGTGGACTACGGGTTCTACACGGTGGAGGCCGAGGAGACGCACGATCTCGGACACATCACCTTCGTCGGACAGAAGAACGAGGCGCATGGCTACTCCCTCTCCCTGAAGGACTGGCCGGTCAGTCCCTACCTGCTGCGGATCTCCGTCACCGACCGTGTCGCCGGGGCCAGCACGTCGCGCGATCTCGTGTTCGAGATCCGTTGACCGGGCCGCGCAGTTGACCGTATCGCCGGACCTGCTGTAGATTTGCCGCTCGCCATGCCCGACAGCACCGCGCGCGACAACATCCGTTTCTACAACACGCAGACCCGCCGCGTGGAGCCCTTCAGGCCGCTCGCGGAAGCAGAGGCGCGCCTCTACACCTGCGGGCCGACCGTCTACGACTACGCCCACATAGGCAACTTCCGCGCCTACACATGGGAGGACTTGCTGCGTCGGTTCCTCAAGTACCGGGGGTTCAAGGTGACGCAGGTGATGAACATCACCGACGTAGACGACAAAACGATTCGCGGGGCGTCGTCGGCCGGCGTCACGCTGGATGAGTACACACGCAAGTTCATCGACGCGTTCTTCGAGGATCTCGACACCCTCCAGATCGAACGCGCCGAGGCATACCCCCGCGCCACCCATCACGTGCCGGAGATGGTGGACCTCTGCAAGCGGCTGAAGGCTCGGGGACACACCTACGAGAGCCAGGGCTCGCTCTATTTCAGGATCTCGACTTTCCCCCGCTACGGCAGTCTCTCGCACATCGACCTCTCGGGCATTATGCCCGGCGCCCGCGTGGAATCCGACGAGTACGAAAAGGAGGACGCCCGCGACTTCGTCCTGTGGAAGGCCCGAAAGGAAGGCGAGCCATACTGGGCCACCGATCTTGGCGAAGGCCGCCCCGGGTGGCACGTCGAGTGCTCGGCCATGAGTATGAAGTACTTAGGCGAGACCTTCGACATCCACACGGGGGCCGTGGACAACATCTTCCCGCACCACGAGAACGAGGTCGCCCAGAGCGAGGCTGCAACGGGCAAACCGTTCGTCCGGTGCTGGATGCACTGCGAGCACCTGATCGTGGACGGCGAGAAAATGTCGAAATCCATGGGGAACTTCTACACGCTGAGGGATCTGATTGCGCGCGACCTCGACCCGCGGGCGATCCGGTACTTTCTCCTGACGGCCCACTACCGCAAGCAGCTGAACTTCACACTGGAAGGAGTCTCGCAGGCGGCCGCAGCCCTGACACGGCTGGACGACTTCACCGATCGCCTTGTCCGCGAGCCGCCCGGCCACCCCGGCGAGCTGCACCACGCGATCAAGACCACGCGCGAGAGATTCGACTCCTCCCTCAACGATGACCTCAACACCGCCGAGGCCTTGGCTGCGGCATTCGACCTGTTGCGGGAGGCCAACGCCACCTTCGACCGCGGCGGCGGATCCTCCGAGGAGCGGTCCGCGCTCGGGTTCTTCTTCGACGACTTGACCTCTGTTTTCGGAATCCGGAGCCGACCGCTCGAGCTGTCCGCCGAAGTGGAGGACCTCATCCGGAGGCGCGAGGAGGCGCGCCAGAAGCGCGATTTCGCGATGTCCGATCGTCTGCGCCGGGAACTACATGACCGCGGCATCATCCTGGAGGACACGCCCCAGGGCGTGAGGTGGAAGGCCCGTTGATGAACGTCGACGATCTCCCACGACTTGTGGAGCCTCCTCCCGGCCCGAAGGCCCGCGCACTCATCGAGCGCGACGCAAGGGTCGTCTCCCCCTCTCACGCGAGGGTCTACCCCCTCGTGATGGAGCGCGGGGAGGGCGCGCTCGTTCACGATCCGGACGGCAACCGCTTCCTCGACTTCGCCGCCGGCATCGCGGTCTGCTCGACGGGCCACAGCCATCCAGAGGTGGTCGCCGCGATCAAGCAGCAGGCCGACCGATTCCTCCACATGCCGGGCGCCATCTTCTACCACCAGCCGATGGTCGAACTGGCCGAAACGATGGCCCGCCTGGCTCCGCTTGCGGGCGGAGAAGGCGCCGTCCGCATGCTCTTCACGAACTCGGGCACCGAAGCGATCGAAGCGGCGATCAAGCTGGCGCGCTACCGCACGGGGCGACAGAACATCCTCGCGTTCTACGGATCGTTTCACGGACGGACCTTAGGCGCGCTGTCGTTGACCGCGAGCAAGGCCGTTCAGCGCAGAGGATTCGGCCCGATGCTTCCGGGCGCCGTGCATGTCCCGTACGCCGACTGCTATCGATGCCCCTTCGGGCGCGTCCCCGAGAACTGCGACGTGGAGTGCGTGACCTATATCGAGGATTATCCCTTCAAGAGGACGCTGCCTCCCGACGAGGTGGCGGCCGTGATCCTTGAGCCCGTGCAGGGCGAGGGAGGATACGTCGTGCCTCCCGCGCGCTTCTTCACGCGGCTGCGCGAGTTGTGCGACCGCCACGGCATCCTCCTCATTGCCGACGAGATCCAGTCAGGGATCGGACGGACGGGGCGGATGTTCGCGATGGAGCACTTCGGCGTGCGGCCCGATATCATCGCGGTGGCCAAGGGCCTCGCATCCGGGATGCCTCTGGGGCTCTGCATCGCCCGCGAGGATCTGATGACTTGGCCTCCCGGGGCGCACGCCTCCACTTTCGGGGGCAACCCCGTCTGCTGCGCCGCCGCGGTGGCCACGTTGAAGCTCGTGTCGGAACGCTACATGGACAACGCTCGTCTGCAAGGAGACCGGCTGATGGAGGGCCTCAGGGCGCTCGCCTCGCGTCACCTGCTCATCGGGGATGTACGCGGCTTGGGCCTGATGATCGGCATCGAGCTGGTGAAGGACCGAGCCGCTCGCCTGAGGGCGCCCGAGCAGACAAAGCGCGTCGTCGCCGAGTGCTTCCGCCACGGGCTCCTGATCCTGACGTGCGGCGAGAATACCCTGAGACTCTGCCCCCCGCTGGTCATCAACGCGGCCCAGGTGGACGCCGCTCTCGGCATCCTGGATCAGGCCCTGGCGGCCGCCTGGGCCTCTTAAACTCCCGACCTTTCAGGCTGTCTATAGGCAGTGAGGGCCAGGATGGATCGGAAGGCCGATGCATCTTCGACGGACGATGAGCTGGTCCGGCGTTTTTGTGATGGGGAGGAGGCGGCCTTCGATCAGATGGTCCTGCGGTATCGGAAGGAGATCTACCGTATCGCCTACCGCATCACGGGAAATCACGCCGAGGCGGACGATCTGGCTCAGGAGACCTTCTTCAAGGCCTACGGTGCGCTCAAGCAGTTCCGGGGCGACTCCACGCTCAAAACGTGGTTGAGCCGTATCGTGTCGAACCTCAGCCTGAATGTCATCCAGTCGGCGCGAGTGGCCCGGCGCGACGAGATTGCGGTGGAGGTGCTCGCCCAGAGCGGTGGGGCCGCCACCGCCCAGGCGCCGGTCGGCGCCGCAGACCTGATGCGGCGCGAGCGCGACGAGGTCGTGCGGCGGGCCATCGAGGCGCTGCCGAAGAAACAGAAATCAACACTGATCTTGAGGGCCTTCGAGGGCCTTCAGTACAAGGAGATCGCGCGGGTCATGGGATGCTCGACGGGCACGGCCAAGGCGAATTTCTTTCACGCCGTCGCCTCGCTGAAGCGGGAGCTGAAGGACATCCTGTGAAGATTCCTCTGGAACGCGGGAGGTTCATAAACCATGCGGGCCAGCATGCGGATTGATTGCGACCGGGCCAGACTCGGCTTCCCCGATCTGATCGACGGCCCAGCGGACGCGGCTCTGGTTGATCACCTCCGCGACTGCTCCGGATGTGCGCGGGAGTTTCGATCCTTCAAAGCCGTGGTGGAGGCGGCCTCGCTCCTCGGCGGGCACGACGTGCCCGACCCGGGCGAGGCGTACTGGGAGCGGTTCCTGCCCTCCGTGAAGGCCAGGATCGAGAGCGGCCTGGCGGAGGGAGGCACTGGGTGGGAAGCATGGCTTCCCCTGTTCACGCGGCCCTCACGAGCCGTCAGGGCCGCTGCCGCGGCCGTGGTTCTGATGATGGCTGCAGGCATGGCGGCCTTCATGCTCACCGATCCGGTTCCCCCGGACGCCGGATCGATCGAAATGGCCGGCCTTCGTCTCCAGATGGCCCTCGACCACGCGTGCGCCCTGCCCGTGGACTCAGCCAACGTGATCGCGCTTCCAGGAGACGAGCTCCCGGCGGTCGGC
>JAWPNA010000155.1:0-5871 GCA_045402695.1 Acidobacteriota bacterium | reverse complement strand
GCCAGCAGGGAGTAATGGGTCAAGAACCCGCGGTAGACCGCGAAGAACTGGCGCCAGCCGGCTTCGTCCTTCATCTCGACATCTCCTGTCCAGTGAGATCCCGAGAGCCAGACCTGCGGCTTCAGCATCACCTTCAAGCCGAGCTGGTGAGCCCGCTCGATGTCGGCCAGGATTGCCCAGTCGTTCTCGGTGCCCGCCAGCTGCGTCTCTGAGTGCTGGAAGAAGATCTCCGGGCGCCCCGGGTCGCGCATGAAGGCGTAGGGACTCAGCGCAATCCATCCGGCGCCCAGCGACTTCAGGCGCGCCATCGAGGCGGCGGAGGAACTCGAGCCGTATCCGTCCACCACGGAGTATCCCTCGTGCGCGAGACCGACCCCCTTCTGGAACTCGTGTGACAAGGCACCCTTCCGCGCACGGGGGCCGGCCGCCGGGATGGTCCCGGCGAACTCGCGGATCAGCTCGCGCTGCCTGGCTTTGTCCCTCAGCGCTCCAGTGAGCGCCCGAGGGCCACGCGTGTCAAGGATGAATCGCGCGGCCAGCGCCGCGGCGGGAAGGCCGATCAGGTAGCTCCCCTCGCGGAAGGCCTTCTCCTCGACGAGCGCCTCGGCGGGGGGCAGCGATCCCGATCCGATCAGGCGGGCACGCCACCAAGTGAGGTCGCGTCCGATGAGACCGCCCGCCAGAAGCATGGCCGTGCCGCCGGCCAGAGGCGAGCCCGCCGTCTCATCCAGCTCGCCCGCCTCGCCCAGCGCGAGCGCCAGGGCGGCGCGCGCGAGGCCGAGCCGATCTCCGGGAGCGCCGTCGCCCCTCACGACCATGTGGACGCGGGGCGGCGCGCCGGCCTGGCGCCACAGGTGTCTGTCGCGCGGGTCTCCCGTTCTCAATGCCTTGCTCTCGCGGCCGGCGTGCAAAACAAGCTCGACGCTTCCCGCGGGCAGAGGCCGTGGACCGGCCGCGCCCAGTCGCTCCAGAAAGGACCTGATGTCCGTCGCGGCCCGCTCGGCCTCTCGCCGCGCCGCCGGCTCCACAAGCTCCGCGCGCACGAACCAGGCCCGCACCGGCCCGGCGTCAAGAGACGATAGAGATCGGCGCAGGTCGGTGTCCTGGGCCGGGTCGAACTCTCCGTAACGGACCAGCAGATCGCCCCGCGCCACGACATAGTCATGTTGCCAGAGGATTTCGGGGCGATCGAGCGCCTGCAGGACAACGGGGTCATCGATCGCGGCGACAACGATCATCAGCGCGTTGGGGTCCCACGGGTTGACCGAGGTGACGCGCAGTACCTCGCCGGGGCCAGGCCGATCGCCGGCCGGGTAGGGGGTGGCCGCCAGGTGTCTTTCGATGACGTTACTCAGGCCGCTGGTGCCTGCGAACAGCACCGGCCCATCGAGGTCCTCGCGTGTGGCCGCGGCGGCGGAGACCACCTTCAGGCGCATGCCGCGACGCCCCGGATCCAGGTTCTCCAGAGCACGGCGGTACGCCGCCTCCGAGCTCTCCTCGCCTGGGGCGATGATTGCCGTGAGCGACCTTGCCCCAAGCAGCGCCCGGTACATACGGCGCGCGTCGGCGGCAGCGGGCCGGGGGGCGGCCGCCGGCGGGTGCGTGATGTCGAACGGGCTGGGCGCTTCGGCGCGGGTGCCGGCCCCGGGAGCCGCAAGGAGAAGGACCAGGAGAGCCAGGAATAGATAATGAAGGGGCCGCGGACTTGACGTATATTCAGGCGGGCGCGTGTTGATATCGGCCGGTGAAATCGCTCGATGACTGGAGTATGATGTCATCGATATGTCCAGAGGCTTGACCCGCGCCGCTCACGATGCGGGTCGAGAGCCTCGCCGCCCCTGAGACGCCACATGAAACCACGGCACGGGGCCAGAGCAGGGGTCGTCGGGTTCGCGGCGCTGGTGCTTGGCGTTGCGATCGCTCCCTGGTGGTGTGTCCCCTCCTCTTCCTTCGCGCAGGGTCCCGCCGATCGGCTGGCCTCCGCGCGCCGGTACATGGACAACCAGCGCCTCGACAAGGCGCTGAAGGAGATCAACAAGGCCCTGGCGGCCGATCCCGGCAGCGTCGAGGCATGGAAGCTCAAGGCCGAAGTCTCCCTACGCCGCGCCGATCTGGACGGCGTTCTCGATGCGTACATGCAGGCATTCCGCGTCGCCCCCGCGGACGTGGAGTTGCTGGTCAGTATCGGAGATCTCCTCACACGCCGCAACGACCGTCTGGACGAGGCGATCGACTTCTACCGGCGGGCGCTGAGGCTGGCCCCCGACAGCACATCGGTCATGGTGCGCATCGGCAGCATCCATGAACGGCGCGAGGAGTGGGATCGCGCCGCCGAGATGTACCGCGCGGCGCTGGAGATCGACCCCAACGACGTGCGCGCGCGCAGCAGCCTCGGGGCGGTGCTGTTCAAGGTGGGCCGCTACGAGGAGGCGAGCCGCGAGCTGCGCAAGGCGATCGAGCTCTCGCCGCGGGACCTGCGCTCGAAGGTGTTCCTCGGGCTCTCGCAGAACCATCTGGGTCAATACGACCTCGCGCTGGAGGAGTTCAAGGACGCGCTCCTGATCGATCCGCACTCGGCCAACCAGCTCATCGGCATCAAGGAGCAGAATCCCCAGTTCATGCATCTGATCGACATCTTCACTCGAGCCTACGAGGTGAACCCGCGCGAGGCCGGGCGGTCATACGATCTCGCGGTCATCTATTTCTACGCGTATGACTACGACTCGGCCTGGAAGTTCCTGACGCGCGCCGAGCAGCTTCGGTTCCCGATCCCGATCGAGCTGAAGGAAGTGGTCTACTCCAAGCGCCGCCTGCGCACCCCGTGAAGACCTCCGCTCATCGGCTCCAGTAGTCGCGCCGGGAGATCTCCTTCAAGAGAAGACTTCGACCATCCGCGGCGCTGAACTTGACCAGAGCGCGCGCTCCCCCCTTCTCGATCCAGACAGTCAGCAGAGGCCCCGGGTCTGAGGGCGACGTGACCCCCCTGAGCTCGATGCGCTGCGTGGCAAACGACCCTGCCGGCGTGCCCAGCGTCTCCTCGCCGGCGAGAACGGCTTGAACCGGTCTGGAGACGGGCGGCTTCACCGAGTTGGTCACCAGAGAGTCGAACAGCGGGAAGAAGTAGCGCTGCCCTGGCTTCAGGTCGGCTGCCCGCAGGACTAGCAAAAGCTGCTCCTCCAGGAGCGCGCCCCCCTCGAGCGCCAGCGGATGCCGGCCGTCCGCCTGCCCGTCGAAGTAGGAGTGAAAGACCATGTGCGGCGGACCATCCCACGTGACGATCTCCTTGAAGGTGGTCCCGCACCACTCCTGGCTGCTCTGGCTCAGCTTGGCCAGCGAACGAGGGTCGTCACGCGAGACGAAGACCGAGGTCATGTAGCTGTACGGGTAGTTCTCGGTCTGGATGCGGGTGATGATATTCATCTTGAGCACCGTTGCGATGTCCTTGCCCTCGTAGGGTGGGTCGGCCTTCACTCCCAGCGCTCTGTTGAACTCTTCCTTCACCGTGATGAGGACCGCCTCGAACGCCCGGTCCGTGCCGTACACCCTCCGGTGCGCCTCGTAGTGGGCCACCTCGGCGCGGCCGTCGTCCCAGACCGCCGCCCGGCTCCAGGAAGCGTCGATCGGCAGCAACGCGGCGGCGGCCGCGGCCGCGGCCAGCGTGAGGATCATGGCGGACATCTTAGATCACCTCATGAGACCAGGTACTCCACCCGCGCCTCGCTCATGACCCTAATGGCCCACGGGTCTTCATCCAGCACGCTCTCGTAAAGCTCCGGCTGAACGAGACGGTCCTTGTGGTACAGGCGCTCGCCCATCTTCACCCACAGATCATCCGGAGCCTTCCCGTACAGCGTCAGCGCCCCGAGCTCGTGCTTGATGTGCCGGTGGTGGCCACCGCACAGTGATCCCTCATTCCACTCCACCGATGGCCCCCGCCTCGACCTCAGCTCGATGTGGTCCGCCTCCAGTCCTCCGCGCCTTAGGCACTCCGGAGCGCCACACGTGTACTCGTCTCTCTGGATGACGCGCCGCGCCAGAGTCTTCTTCACATGATCATCCGCGTGCCCGTACATCTCCAGGAAGTGGCGGGCCATCACAGCCAGACACCACCATTCGGGCCGGTCTTGACCGTACAACCCCCTCAGCACCCTCAACGCCTGCTCGTAGGTCGCCTGCTGATCCTCATCCAGCACGAACGTCAGCCGCGTCATCGACTGGCCCGCCTCGGGCGTTACTGTGAAATGCGAACACATCTGTAAAACCTCGGCAAAGCTCTTGTCCTCCGGGGGCCAGCCCCCATGTGCCTGGAAATCAGCCCAGTCCGCCTGACGGTGAAGCTCGGCGGCCTCAACCGCCGCCTCCAGCTTCCGGAAGGAGTGGCACAGCGCGAATCTCACCCACGCCCGCTCGGCCCTGTTGTCCCCCTTCAGCCGCACCGCTCGCGCCACCAACCACGCCGCCGACCTCCCCAGCCGTCCCGCCGCATACATCCTGAAAGCCACCGGCAGATCCGACAGCTCCACGTCGAGCCTGATCAGATCATCGGCCTCCCGGGCGCTCAGTCCCGCGCGCTCCCTCACGTACTGATCCAGACTCGCGAAGCGAAGCTCCTTGGCGAGCCGGCACTCCCGCATGATTCGCAGCAGCCGCCCCCGCACCGCGTCGAGCCGCCCCTGCGCCTGGGACCAGAAGACCACCCTCTGATGGGCGGGAGCATCGTCTGCCGGAGCCCCCTCCAGCATCACCTCTGGGAACTCCCACGACAGATGCTGCCACTGGCCCATGGCCTCCTCGCGCCAGCCCTCGCCTTCGATCCCGTCCGAGGAGACGCTGGCCTTCCCAGGTTCCTCCTTCGCCCCATCGGGCCACCTGCCCACGCCCGACATCGCCTCCATCGCCATCGCCTCGATGGCCGTGCCCCTGGAGATCTGGTACCCCTCGACCTTGCGCGCCAGATCCACCGCCGCGGCCACAAGCACCGCCACACCCGGAGGGACCAACACCGCGCGCTGGCGCCCGCGCGCGCGCCTGCGGCCAGGGGGATGCCCGGTTGTCTCCTCGCCGGGCTTCTCAGAGTCCTCCGCCGGCGCCGTCTCTTCCCGCGCCAGGATCTCCAGCTTCCTCACGGAGAAGGTCGTCCCCCACGCCAGCCAGACATCCTCGGTGTGTGGCGTCACGGCGGCCAGGATCACCCGCACCCGCGACTTGCACAGCTGCCCCTGCTCGAAGGCCGCCGCGAGCTTCGGAAAGAGCCGGAGCTTTCTCTCCCGGCTCATCTCCTGCTGGCACCAGCGCTGCGTGAGCGGCACGAACGCCTTGAGGTACGCGGACCACAGCACATGCCCCTCGTGCTTGTAGAGTTTCCCGTCGTGAACCTCGACCAAGGCGCGGCTCAAGTGGCCTGCCACCCTCTGGTCCGAAGCCATCAACCATCTCGAAAGCCTATCGTAAGTATCGGCGGGCACAGGAGTGCCGTTGCCCCTCGACTGCCCAGGCCCGTCCAAATGGAGCAACTCGCGTGGTGTCTCCTTTGCTGGAGACGTTCGGGCATCGAAGACGGTCTGACTTGTCGGCGCTTCGAGCATCGGCCCCTCCTGGAGAGGAAGCTCGGTGGCAAGATCGGCAGTCAGTGGATCGTGAAGATGGGACGAAGGTACTACGATCTCCCTGCGGATGTCAAGAACTTTCTTTGTGAACCTCAATGATTCTCTTGAATTGGACCACCACAGTGTTGAATCCGACCTCCTCGGCCACCCCTGCCCAGGAGGGGAAGTGGAATGATCAAGGCCGGATCTGGGCTCCTCCCTCAAGAGGCCGGGCGGCTCCCGAGTCGGACCAACCGTACGCATCGCGAGCACTTCCGCTGCGTTC
>JAWPNA010000101.1:0-3222 GCA_045402695.1 Acidobacteriota bacterium | reverse complement strand
CTCGATACCCGCGGCATCGCCGAGCTGACGCGGCCTATCTCCATTCTGCCCGCGGACTTCAACAGCGACGGCGCGCCGGATGTGGCCATCGTGAACAAGTACATCGACGGGTTCCTGGTGGACGGGTCAATCACCGTCCTGAGGGGGGACCGGAGCGGCCGGTACACGCTTGCATCGAACCAGATTATCGCCGGCAGCTCGACCTGGGCGGCGATGAACGACTTCAACAAGGACGGGATCCCCGATGTGGCGGCCGTCAACTACGTGAGCGTGATGGTCTTCCTCGGCAACGGAGGGGGAGGGTTCCAGCCGCCTATCACGATCCCGCTGGGGTTCGACGCCATTCACATCTCGGTGGCCGACATGGACGCCGACGGCAATACCGATCTTATCGTGACGCAGCAGTACATAGGCCAGCCCTCCGGCCGCATCACGGTGCTGCGCGGGAGCGGGGCGGGGGGCTTCACGGCCATGACGCCGGGTGTGGTCGGTCAGGATCCGCGCGGCGCCGTGACCGGCGACTTCAACGGCGACGGCAAGACGGACGTCGTGGCAGGCAGCAACCTGTCCGACAACCTCACGTTCCTGCCCGGGCTCGGCGACGGCAACTTCGGGCCCTCCACGGTCAGCGGCATCGGCGCGTCCAGTCTGTTTCTTGCTGCTTCCGATCTTGACGGTGACGGGAACCTGGACCTGATCGCCACGGGAGAGACCGTCGGCCGCGAGATCGTGGTGCTCAGAGGGGCCGGCGACGGCACCTTCAGCGTGATGTCGTATGTCGCCCTTGCGATCAACTCGCCCCGCAATCCTCTACTGTGCCACTTCGACCTGGACGGCAAGCTGGACCTGGCCGTGCCAAATGCCGGCTCCGGCGACGTCCTGCTCCTCCACGGCAACGGCGACGGATCCTTCGGCGCGCCCCTCAGCCTGGGCGTGGACGGCTCTCCGGCGCACGGCCAGGTGGCCGATATCGACCTGGACGGCCGCTGCGACGTCGTGACCGCCAACAACGCAAGCGTCTCCACTCTGCTGGGCGCGCCCCGCCGCGTGCTGGGGACGCCGACGCTCCCGGCCGGGGCGGCGCCGTTGGGCGGTGCGTCGGGCGACTTCGACCGCGACGGGAAGCTCGACCTCGCCGTGGCCGGACGCGACGCCAACTCGGTCTCGATCTTCCGGGGAGACGGCGAGGGAGGGATGGTCATGGTTCAAACTCTGGCGGCGGGTCAGGCTCCGGACGCGATCGCCGCGGGCGATTTCAACCTCGATGGCGCGCCGGACCTTGTCGTGGCGAATGAGGGAATCCCGGGTGATCAGCAGAACGACACCCTGGACGTGCTCACCAACGACACGACCGGCTGGTTCACGCTGACGCACTCGCTGACCGTCGGCGACCTGCCTCTCGACGTCAAGACGGGCGACTTCAACGGCGACGGACGACCTGATATCGTGGCCGCCAACAGCAGAAGCGACAAGATTTCCTTCTATTTTGCGCAGGAGTCCGGCTTCGGCAACGCGAAGAACATCAGGGTCGAGGTCGCGCAGCGCAGCCTGGCCGTGGCCGACTTGAACGGTGACGGGGTCCTGGACGTGGCGATCGCCCTGATGGGGCAGAACGCGGTGCTTCCTCTCCTGGGAACGCCCCAGGGCGGCTTCCAGAATGGCGACACAATCCAGCTCGGGGGGACCTCGACGATCAGCCAGATCGATGCGGCGGACCTCAACGGGGACGCCGCAATCGACTTGGTGGCCGTCAGCCAGGCTGCGACCCTGTTCGGGCCAGGAGAGCTGACGGTCCTGATGGGGAACGGCGACGCGACCTTCGCGATGCCTCACCCCGCGCTGGCCACGGGGGCCCTCCCGTACGCCGTCACTGTATTCGACATGGACCGCGCGGGGGGGCTCGATGTCGCGGTGTCGAACCGGCTCGACAACGACGTGATGCTGTTCACGGGCGATGGCACGGGCCTTCTCACCGCCGGCATCGAGCGGTACGGGACCGGCATCGGGCCGGCCTCCCTGGTGGCGAGCGACTTCAACCGGGACTCACGGGTCGATCTTGCCACCGTTGACTTCGACGGAAGTACGGCCTCGATCCTGTTGAACAACACCGCCATCGCCGATCCGATCGTCGCTCTCCTCTTCGAGAGCAATGATCACCTGGCGTGGGACGCCGTGCCCGGGCCCGTCAGCTATCGGGTCTACCGTGGCCAGCTCGGGGAGCTCTCGCTGGAAGAGTACGGCCAATGCGCCTCGCCATCGCTGACCCTCCCTGAGTACGACGACCCATCGTCGCCCCCCGCGGGGGACGGATACTTCTATCTCGTGAGCGTCGAATCCTCGGGGCTCGAGGGACCCCTGGGATACTCCTCGTCGTGCCTGAAGCGCCCCAATCTCCATCCCTGCATCCCCTGACGACACAGGCCTGAGGCCTGATCTGATATTCTCGTCAGCGCCTCGGCCGATGCCTTATGGACAGACCGCGCACCTACACGCTCGCCGGGTTCACTGTCCTGCTGTTCCTGGGGATACTCGGGGTCCTCCTCTTCTTCGCCGACCTGGAGCAGTTCGGGACCGTCATCAGCCGGCTGGACACTCGCTTCCTCGCGCTGGCCGTGCTGACCACGCTGCTGAGCTACTTCTTCAACTACCTTGGCTTCCGCGGCCTCGTGCGCGCGGTGGATTGCGACCTGCACGGGGGAAACCTGTTCCGGATTGCGTTCGCCTCGGCGACGGTCAGCTACCTGTTCTCGGCCGGAGGCGTCAGCGGCATGACGTTGCGTCTCTACCTCCTGCGCCGGCAGGGCATCAGGACCCACATGACTCTCATCGTGTCCTTGGTCTCCACCTTGCTCAACAACGTCGTCCTGCTCCTGTTCGTCATGGTCGGCTTCGGCCGCCTGATGCTCAACGGCTCGCTCAACCTCGTGCAGCAGGTCCTTTCGGGCCTCATCGTATCGCTCTCGTCCCTGCTGGTGGCTTCGGCCTTGGTGGGTCTTTACAACCGCAGGGTCCTCGATCTGGTTCTGACGCTGGGGGCGCGCCTCGTTCGCCGCGCGGCAGTCTTGTTTCCCTCGATCCCGTTCCTCCGGAAGGCCACGGAAGAAAACCTCCGGATGTTCCGGCTCGAGTTCCGCGAGGCGGCGGCACTCATCACATCGCACCGGCGTAAGATCGCGATCCCGTTTCTCTATCTCCTTCTGGACTGGGCCGCGGCCGCCGCGG
>JAWPNA010000185.1:0-2576 GCA_045402695.1 Acidobacteriota bacterium | reverse complement strand
GTCGGCACGGACCGGCACTTTCGACATTATTTTCCCGCGACCAATCGTACTGATTCACGGAATCGGCACGTACTTTTTAGATTCGGCCGGCACCCCTTATGGAACTTGGAATACAGCTTTCTCATTTTTCACTCAACAGGTTCGGGTCGCTAGCCAAACAACGAAGGGATTCATGACCTTTGTTGCACGCAAGCTCAACAAGGCAGGGTTACATGTCGACAACGCCGATGCCCTGGATGAGTATCTCCGCTATGTATCAACACAGGTGCTTCCCGAGCTGACGTCTGCCCCTGTGGGCATCGATCTCATTGCGCACAGCATGGGAGGAACGATTGCGCGGCAGTATTTGGCACAGCACCCGCCAAGTGCTGCCGGGACAGCGCTTGAGCGCGCACGCATCGCAAACTTGGTGATGCTCGGCACTCCCAATGCGGGAAGCCGAAACGCGGACAACCTTTGCGGGACGTGGCGGGGCAGCTCATCAGAGCCCGCGCTCTGCGAGCTGCGCCTCCAGTCAAGGAAGGCGTTCAACCTTGCGCATCCTGACTTCAATCCTGCGAGCCTTCAGAAGAGCATCATGGGCTCAGTCCGATACACGTATTTCTCTGGATGGCATAATGTCTTTGTTGTTAAGGGCGTGGAGCTGCTACCTGGAACGACACCCATACCTGCTGACGGATGGGTAGCAATGCAAAGTCTAGTGCCCTGGGATGTGGCGGAGTGCGCACTTCTTGGCTGCACAAGTAATGGTGGCATCACGTCAAATGCCGTTTTTAGGGCAGATCCTCAGGTGGCCCTTATTCAGGATCAGCGGAGCGATCCCAATCATCAGCTGTTCTGCACTGTTGATACTCACCAGGAACTTCACGAGGCTCCGGCTACGCTATCCACCATCAGAGCAATTCTTCTAAACCCCAACAATCAGAATTCGACCTGCCCGGGAAACAGCCTTCGAGGCACAGCTGTTTTGGTATCCGCTGATGCCGAGCAAGACTTCCCGGGGCTAGTCAGCGTTGACGAGATTCATACGTCAGGCGGTCCATCTACAGCGGAGTCACACAATTTCGTGGTGGATGACGTGCAGAGCCTGTCAGTCCTGGCCGAATGGCCCGGGGGTGAGGCTGAGGTAACGCTCATCGATCCGAACGGACAGCGAATCGATCCGAACTCGCCCGGAACAGACCCAACGGTTTCGTATCTCCAGAGCCGAGGAGAACCGAACGCCGACGCATACACGATCACTTCGCCGCTTTCTGGAGTGTGGACCATGCATGTTGGCCTAGGACCCGACTATGTTCGTACTCCCTGGCCACTGTTGGCGGAAGTACAAGTAGCATCTGATCTGGATCTTGCTGCTCAACCCGCCCAGCCGGAATATCCCGTTCAAGAGGAACCAGTCCTTGTGGCGGTCCTTTCTGATGCAACCGGTCCCATCACGGGAGCTACCTGTCTAGTGACGCCTCTTGCGCAAGCGGAGGTGGTCATTTCCTCTCCCTTCCTTGACGATGGCTCTCGCCGTGGCCGCCACCTACGCGATCGCGAGAAGCTGAGCGCACCCTTTCGCATGCTCGACGATGGGTCATATCCAGACAGCGTGGCCGCTGATGGTCATTACACTGCGCAGGTTTCTGCCGCCACCGAGGCGGGAACACGGGGTTTCGAGACGCGTTGCTCCGGCTTCGCCCTCGGTCGAGGGTTTTATCTCCGCAGGGCGCTGGCGCATTACACCGCGGTGGAGACGTCGGCTGCCTTCGCCGCGACCGAGCCGACGGAAGACACGCTGGACCTCGACGGAAGCGGTCTCGCGGACGTCCTCCGGGTGTTTGTGGACGTGGATTTCTCCCAAGCCGGTTTGTTTACTCTTGGAGGCTTACTTCGATCTTCTTCCCAAATCACCATCGCTTCAGCAACCACTACGATACGCGTTTCGGGCCCAGAGATACGAACTCTCACCCTCGAGTTCGGTGGGCGAGCGGTCCGAGCATCGAACATCGATGGCCCCTATGTGGTGTCTGGGCTTGTCTTGCTTGATGCGGTAACGGGAGAGAATCCGGTTGACCAACATGGCGACTGGATCACAGGGCCACATTCCGCGGCCGCTTTTGATACTGCGGACATGGACGCTGACGGTATTCCTGATGCGTCAGACAACTGTCCTGGCTTGGCGGACCCCTCTGGAGTGGACACTGACTTAGACCAAATCGGCGACGACTGCGACAACTGTCCGCTCCAAGAGAACACGGCGCAGACGGACCAGGATGGTGACGGTATCGGCGATCTGTGCGACAACTGCTCGCTGGCTCCGAACACTGATCAAGTGGATCTGAACGAGAACGGACTAGGTGATGCGTGTGATCCCGATGCCGATTCTGATGGAGCGCCCAACGCAACAGACTGCGCGCCCTACAGCGCCGCTACGAGCGATCCTGCCGCCGAGGTCGCTGACTTGACCCTTGGCCCGGGGACATCAAGCCTCTCCTGGACCTACCCCTTGGGGGTCGTCCCAGGCGAGCTTTTCAGATACGTAGTGGCAAGAGGGGAAATCTCTGATCTCCAGGCGGACCACGATTTCGTGA
>JAWPNA010000173.1:0-3009 GCA_045402695.1 Acidobacteriota bacterium | reverse complement strand
GAGCGACGTCCCTGTCCTCATCGATCCCGAGCAGCGGATGATCGTCACCGAGGCCGACGACATCATCGCCTACCTCGAGGAGACGTACGGCCAGAGGAAGGCGGCACCCTGACCACGGCCGCGCATCGCGGCCTGGGGGGGGGCTGTGCTATCATCCCGTTCAGCGGTGGTCGCGCGAGTGGGTGCGGGCCCTCTCGCAGGGAGGTTGATCCACATGAAGTACTTGTCCAACAAGGGTTTCGCGGCGTTCGGCCTCGGAGCCTTGCTCGCTGGAGCCCTGCTGATCGCCGGCTCCGCCGGGTGCAACCAGGGCGCGCTGGAGAGGGGCCTGTCGGGCCCCGTGCCGGCCACCCCACAGGAATTGATGGCCGAGCTGCAGGCGCACAGAGAGAAGATTGACCGCGCCAGCGAACAGATGATCCAGCGCATCGATCAGTTCAACGCGTCACGGGGAGCCGGGGAACGAAAGCTCCAGTTCAGCGAGCTGTTCTACGCCGACCTCAGCCCCGAGCAGCGGGACGTGCTGGATCAGCTCCTCGAGCAGGAGAAGAGTCCTTCCTTCAAGAACCTCCTCTCGCACATCATCGAGGATCGCAAATCCATCCTGGGCCTCCAGGAAAAAGTGCTCCGCCTGGAGCAGCAACTCCCCGACAAGTTCGTGATCGCGCACAAGGGCGACACGCACTACAAGCTTGCGCATGAGTTCCTGATCAGTCAGACAGTTCCAGAGGAGAAGGCCAAGCAGCTTCTGAACCAGATCGATCTCACCGAGGAGCTGCTCCCCGGCTTCAAGGTCTGGTACAACTACGACAAGGAGAGCGACGTCTTCAAGACCTACGTCACGCAAGGCGAGGCCGGACAGACGCCACTGGCCGTCAAGCGGGCCGTGAAGCGTAAGCTGATCGGCGAGCGCGACGCCGCGGTGGCCCGAGTGAAGTCGCTCGAAGAGACCAAGAAGGCCCTCGACCAGGACATTGCCCGTCTCGAGATCGACGTGAACACCCTCGAGGATAGGCGTGGCCAGCTCGAGACGCAGGTCGCCGGCCTGGAGACGCACAACCAGGACCTGCAAATGCGCGGCGACAGGCTGGAGGACGACCTGGCCTTCCGGCAGAACTCGCTCTTCTACCACGCCAACTCGGAAGGCGCCCTGGCCCAGAAAGGGGTCCTGACGCGCTTCCTCAAGAACCTGAAGGACGTGAAGGGGATCGACTACGACGAGACGCTCGACCTGAGGCAGGCCAAGAGCATCAGCTTCTCGCCGGAGTCGTACGGCCTCAAGTCAATCAGCGGCGTGGAGATCTGGCCAGAGGTGTACCAGGAAGGGCGTGACTACACGGTGCAGTTGAGCCAGGACGGTCATACCGCCACCGTGGTGATCAACGATCCCAATATCTTCCGGCAGCAGAGGGTGCTCTTCGCCCTGCGCGGCGAGACCTAACCAGCCGGAATCAGCCGATCCAGGCCCGGCGTCCCTCCTAGCGTTCCGACGGGGGGCGCCGGGTTTTTCTTTTCCCGCCGCGCCTGCCTCATTCGAGCACGAGGACGATCATGCGGCAGAGACGCCCCGCGGGAGGACAGACGGCCAGGACCGCGCGATCCAAAGCGTTCAGCACGGCAAACGGGCGGCGGTAACGGGCGGCCTCGACGATGATTTTCTTCCAGTAGCGCTCCTTGTTAGGGTCGGCACGCTCGATGAAGTAGAACCAGAGAAAGAGCGACAGCGTCATGAGCTGGAACTCACGGTGCCGCAGCGAGCGGAAGCCCTCCTTCAGCCGGGGCAGGTCGGAGAACCTGAGCGGCCGTTCATCGGGGGTGCGGGTCTCGGGCGACAGATCGCGGAACAGGTTCAGGATCGGATTGTGGCCGAGCGGCTCGACGAAGACCGCGCGTCCTCCGGGTTTCAGCACGCGCCGGATCTCCCCGCGGGCCTTCTCCAGGTCGAGGTGGTGCAGCACGTCGTGGCCGAAGGCGGTGTCGAACCTCGAGCCCTCGAAGGGAAGCGACTCGCCAGGCGCGGCGTGAAACGTGATCCGATCCTCCACTCCGAGCCGCGCCGCGAGCCGCCGCGACACCTCGATCATCGCCGGCGAGATGTCCACCGCGTCGACACTCGCGCCCTGCAGCGCCAGCCACGCGGCGGTCTCGCCGTAACCACAGCCGAGATCGAGCACGCGCCTCCCGGAGAGCGTCCCGAGGGCGTCGAGCGCGTACCTTGTCTCCGGTGTGGTCGGACAAGCGGCCATCCCGCGGGGGTCGAGCTCGCCGGGATCGACCTGCCCGGCCCACCGATCGTGGAACTCCCGCTCCCGCTGCTGGCGCGTGTGAAGGTCGGGATCCCCGGTCATCTTTGGACCGCCTGTGATGGCGGAAGCCCCAGCGCGCGCTCCGAGGCGGCGAGTTCGCGCGCCGCCTCGCCGTAGTCAGGGTCCTCGGCCAGCGCGGCCCGGAAGGAGACAATCGCCTCCTGGTGCCGGTTGGCGCTCGCCTGCATTGTTCCGAGAGTGTAGAGAAGTACGGGGACGTGTTGCTTCAGCAAGGCGTCGGCGCGCGCGATCTCGATCACCTCGCGCATCTCGGCCGCCGCCCGGTCCAACTGGCCGCGGCCCGCGCACACTTGGGCCGCGATGACGTACTCGGCCATGCGCGTGTAGCCGTACCCTGCCGGAGGCCGCCACGGCAGAATGAGGATGAGCACCGCGGCGGCAGCCGAGACCCCCGCCGCCGCGACACCTTTCCTCCTCACCGCCCACATCACCGCGTGAGATCCCAGGATCAGAAGCGCGATGACCATCGGCTGCCGGTACCGTGACACGACGTGCGCGAGGAGAAACAACGCGTTGCCTGCGAGAAGGTACAGAGGCAGGAGCGCGACTCGCGGGTCCCTCGATGCCGGCAGCAGCGTGAGGCCCAGCCCCACCAGCCCAAACGCCGCCACGGGCAGGAAGCGCAACCCGTACCGCACCACCGGCGACACGCGCGCCGCATAATAGAAGCTGGGGTTGTCGG
>JAWPNA010000056.1:0-2490 GCA_045402695.1 Acidobacteriota bacterium | reverse complement strand
GCCGCCGCCAGCAGCCCGCCCTGCGCTGCGGTATCCAGCTCACTTCCGCCGGGCGCGCGGGCCGCCAGCAGAAGAGGAAGCGTGCCTCCCATCAGCACCGCGGGGACGAAGATGCCTGCGCCCGAAAGCACGATCTCGGTGAGCGTGAAGGCAAATTGATGCGGAGCCAGCTTCAGCGCCAGCAGCGCCGCGCGCGTGAGGCCGTCAGAGTCCGTCAGGAAGGCCGACGCGGCTCCCATGCCGGCGATCAGGACCTGCAGGAGGGCGAACCGCTCGAGGGGGGCGGCCGCGCGATCGGCGAAGCGGCCGATGACCGCCGCCCCCACCGAGAGACCCGCGAGAAAGGATGTGACGACGATCGTGAAGGCCGCCAGGGGCTCTCCGACCTGCAGCGTGAGCTGCCTCGCCCAGAGGATCTCGAACGACAGACCGGTGGCTCCTGACACCGCCGCCAGCAACAAGGGCAACGCGAGGGATCGGCGGACGGCGGCAGTGACGCGGGTCACAGCACGCGGAAGGTGACCTGGCGCGATGCTGTCCAACCCGTGATTGCGTCGGTGACCGTCACCTGAAGCATGAACTCCGCCGCGGGCCAGTCCCGCAAGGGAAATGACCAGCCCTGAGCGGAGTTGCCGACGGAGTCAAAGTGGATCGGCCTGCCGATCGGCAGGAGAGTCCCGCCCTGGTTCACGAAGAACTGGTAGTCGATATCCAGGTCGGGCGCGTGCGTCATCGGATCGGTCACGGCGCTGTAGACCTGGTAATAGACGGCGAAGGTCTCGCCGTTGTGGTACGAGGGGATGAGCCTCGGCGTCACCTTCAGGTGGCCGATGATGTACGGTGCCGGTTGGGCCGTCTCCTTCGGGGCCGGCTCGATGCTCTCCGAGAGGCAGAGGCTGCTGAGGCTCAATGAATCCTCGGAGAAAGGCGGCACCGTCACATCGTCGGAATAGGTTCCCGTCTTGCGCGTTGAGCGGTCGAACGCGGCGAGAGAGAGGCGGTACCCGCCCGGTGGCAGCGACGTGACAGCCTGGTAGATGTAAGGGCCGTGGTAACCGGGATCGAGGTTGTGGCTGCTCGGGCTGAATCCACCCTCGTGCAGGAAGACCACAGGGCCGCCGGCGACGCCCTCGATGCGGCCGACGATCAGGTAGTCGGGCGGCAACGGGCGCCGGTCGGGGTCGAGCGGATCTGGGTGGAGACTGAGCGTGACGGCCACGATCGTGGAGCCTGGCAGTCCGGCGAAGAAGTCGTACCTCGCGGAGAAGGGGATCACGCCGAAGAACTCCTCGGCCGTGATGATGGTGGTGAGCAGGTCCTCCTGCGAGGGGACCTCATCGAGCCGGCCCAGGTCCATCATGAGCTGCAGCTCGGTGAGGCGGGGCGCGAGGTGCAGCAGCGACATGCCGAACGCCGTGAGGTCGGGACCCACCGAGCCGAGCGGGTTGTTGAGGACCTCCTGCACGACGGTGGGATCGGATTCCACCCGGTACTCTCCGGTGGCATCCCGCGTGAAGACGATCGTGAGCCCGGTGCCGATCTTGGGAAGGGGAGAATGGCTGTAGCGCCAGGTGATCGCGCCTCGCACTCCCCGGCGGCCGAGGCCGAGGGGCATCTCCCGGGAGGTGTCGCGGTCGTCCGGAGGGCCGAGGATGATGTAGTAGCGGCCCATGTCGGTCTTCCAGCCGGGCTTGGTCGAATCGGCGAAGAACCTGTTGGCCGTGGCTACCCTCTTCCAGAACTCGTAGCGATACTCGTTGATCAGCGTGCGCGGGTCCGGATCGCGACGCGCCCAGAAGATTTCGATGAAGCGGGCGCGGTCCTCGTCTGTGGCGAGCTGCTTGAACCTCTTGTCCTCTTCCGAGGCGATGATGTAGCGGACGGGTCCTTCGCGCCAGCGCGCCTGGGGCTGGTCGGGTCCGGTCTCCTCGCCCTGCGGGCCCGGCTCGGCGGTGAGGGCGCAGAAGCAAGGGATGAGGCTGATCACCAGGAGGAGGGAACCGGCCGGCTTGCGGGATGATTGTCGCGCGGACACGTCAGATTCTATGCCCGCCCCGGCGCGAGGATCAAGGTTGACGCCCGCGGCAGGGGTGTGGTACTCCTGCGCCGCGACCGATGCGCCTCCAGAAGGTTTCCGCGGGCTCCCCCTTGTTCCGCGCGCTGATGCTCTTCGGCGCGGCGCTGCTCTTCAGGGCTGTCTACTACGCCGCCATCAGCGGCACCGCCTGCCTCGACATCAACCTCGATCCGATCAGCGACATGGAGACGTTTCATCGCTGGGCGCTGTCGATCGTCAATGGCGACTGGCTGGGGAGGGGGGACTTCCATCCTTTCCATCCATGGCAGGCCGCGATAGCGCCGGTGGAGGAGTGGGGCCGCTGGTACGGCCACGTCTTCCATCAGGAGCCTTTGTATCCGTACCTCGTCGCGCTGATCTATCTTGTGGCGCCGCGCCTGCCGGCCAGCGTGATCGTGGCACAGCTCCTGATG
>JAWPNA010000219.1:0-33922 GCA_045402695.1 Acidobacteriota bacterium | reverse complement strand
AAAGCGAGGCGGACCGTGACTCAAAGACAGCCCGAAGACAAAATCCCGGCCCGAGGAGCCGGGCCAGCGGAGCTACGCCTGCGCCGCGCCGGTCGCGGAACGTGCCCTCGACGGTTCATTCTTCGCTTGTTTTGGGTCTAGAGGAGGGTTCGAGTCTGATTCAGCACCTTGGCTCGGTCATTGAGTGAGACTATTCGACAGCCGCTGCCTAACCGGCTGAAGCTGACGGCGCGCGGGAGGCCCGTGGCTGATGGGTGGCTGCGCACGCGCGCCGCAGCTTAGCCGGGGCGTTGACGGCGGAAGGCAACATGAAGCGAGTTTGCATCGCACTTCTGGTGGTCATAGGGGTTGCCTTCGGCGTCGCGTGTGCCGCGGATGTGGAGCCGTCTGATGCAGATTGGCGATGGCTGGATGACGCCAGCCGTGTGATCGATTCCATAATGCCCGTCGACACGGTTGACCGGACCGCAGTAGTAACGTTCCGCAGCCAACCCAGCTTGAACTCCTACGTTCCAGGCGACGACCAATACGATGTGCCTGAGCAATACTTTGAAATTCGCGAGATTCTTCCGGGTGGACTCCCACCCTGGACGCTCGTCGCAACGGTGATCGAGCCGCAGGGCAGACCCTTGAAGACACAATTGTTCACGCAGCACTTCGGGGATCCGAGCGCGACTCCGGAGGCGTTGCTGCCGAAGTTGTCGATGAGCAAGGCAGAGATAACGGAGAAAGAGTGCCCTGAGCTTCGGTCACGTATCGCAAAGCTGGCCAAGCTCCGCATCACCGTGCCAGCGCTGAACAAAGTCGCGCTCGATCCGATAGTCCGAGACATCACCATACGCACGGGCATGGGTGACATCCATGCAGTGCTATTCGACCACGCTGACCCACTGGTCATTTGGGCAGTCAAGACGTTCGATACGCTGAGCCTCTGTGCCAAGAGGTCCGGGATCGGAACACCATGAGGCCGCCGTCTACCGGTTGCAGCGGCCGGTCCGCTGCGCGGCCCGCCGCTGGACCGGAGCGTTGGGCGGACAGGACGGGATTGGAGAAGACATGAGTGACGAGAGGGGCCAGGTCCGTATTGGCTGGGCCGTAACGGCCTCCGCGCTTTTTCTCGCTGCGATGGGAGCAGCCCTGCTCTTTGCGGGTAAAGAGGTAGGTGATGCGGTCTTTCGGCGCCCAGACGTGGAGCCGCTCTCGTCGCTTCTCGGGGGAGCCCTGGTCGGGTTTGGCGCGATGAACTGGACCGCCCGGCAATCAACCCTCGGTGGTATCTACGGGAGAGCAGTCATGGTCGGCAACCACTGGCACTTCGTCGTCGGTGCAATCGTCCTGCTGAAGCATGGCGTGGTGGCAGGGGGTCGAAGCGGTGGACGTCAAACCAGAATCGGAGTCGGCCGATGTGCTCTGGCCTGCTCAACTCTTGGAGGAGTTCGTAGCTTCCCCAAAACACGAACTCGACCTCTATTCCGCGCTCTCGGCTCCAGTTCTCCCACTTCTTCACGCGCTGGTTCCATCGGCCCTGTTCCGAGTTTTGCGACTTGATCCGTGCGTCAGATCGATCGGGACGCACACGTAGTAGCGGACGAGTTGCGGGTGCTTTTCGAGGGCCGTCCGGACCGATTTATCGAGTTGAGCCCACTGAGAATTGCCGAGGATGTCAAAGTATTTCGCCTGCCACCCCCACTCACGACCGTCCCTGAAGGTGGCGTAGCATTCGACCCCGGCGTCGGGGCTACCCTTCCGCACGAACGACGTGCCCGCCGGGCGTTCGAGATCGGCGAGCTGGCAGCACAGTGCCTCGAACCCACCCCGTTGCGACCCCCCTGACGGGCGGATTGTCTTCCAGTTGACCGGGGATTCACTCATCGTCTGACAGGCGTTCGCGGATGAACCAGCTCAACGATTCTCTCCGATGACCAGTCCGAACCCAGTACTCCAGCCACTCACCTTCTCTATCACCGCCCGCCACTTGCCGCCGCGGCGCAGCAGCGTTTGTACCTGCGACCGCTCCCGCAGGGACAGGGCGAGTTTCGCCCCGGACCGGCCCTGCGTGCGGGCCGGGAGTCGGCGCCGCCGGAGTCCGGTCCGTCAGCACCGAGGAGGCGGTGCAGGTCCGACAGATCCTCGGGCTCGCCAGGTTCGATGCCGACCATGACTTGCCAGCCGTGTTTGCTGCAGACCTCGACGACGCGCTGGGCCTCCTCGACCGACCGGACCCTGACGATGGCCGGACGCTTGTGAGTTCCGAGTTTCGCCATATGAGCCTTCACGCTCCTGAAGGATCTCCTGTCCGAGCGGCGCTTGCAGTCATCCGCTCGGATCCGGAGAGCCAGGGGTATGGGCGCTTGAGAACTACCCGGATAGCTCCTCCAGCCGCGCGACGTCGGCCAGGTCCTGGGGGCGGCCGACGGCCCGCTTGTTCCGGATGAGATCCGCACGGCCGATCACGGGAACCTTCATGCCCGCAAGGTCCACCTCGGTGCGGTGAGGCCATGCCTGTTCGAAGCGGATACCGTCGAGCTCCGTCAAGACATCGATTCTCTGAGGTGGGACGCCGATCTGGAAAACAGTGCCTGGGGTCCGGAAGTCTTTCTCCCTCGTGCCGGCCAGAGGTGCGCCGAAGACCGCCAGAGCGCGGAAGACGCGCGCCGCGTTCTGTTCGGAGGCCCGGATCCACACGTCCAGGTCGCCGGTGGCTCTTGGCACTCCATGGGCCGCGAGGGCATAGGCGCCGGCGATCAGGTACTCAACGCTCTCGCCGGAGAAGGCGGACAGTAGTTCGAGAAAATTCCGATTCATCAACGGACTTCCCCATGAAGGCCCACGCATCCACGGCGAGCTGCCACATCATGCCCATGCGCTGAGCGGGCGTCATCGAGCGGACGTCGCCGTCCTTGCCCTGCTCCTTCAAGCAACTCACGCGGATGGTTCGGTCGGGCTCATGCACGGGTGCAGGATATCACGCTCCAAGCCTGCGGTTTCATGCGCGGACCGGGGAAGATGTAGAATCCACGGTGGCGCAAAACCGGGGGACGATGATCTCGGGGAGAAGTAGCGGATGACCGAACGGCGTTGCTTCATCGCGGGCCAGTGGCGAGCCACCGGCGAGATCCATGAAGTGCGCTCGCCATCCGACGCGAGTGTCGTGGCGTGCGTGCACCGCGCACGGCCCGCCGACATCGAGGACGCCATCGCCTCCGCTCGGGAGGCATTCAGGATCTCGCGCCGGACGCCCACCTGGGAGCGCGCCGCAATCCTGGCCAAGATGGCCGAGGGGATCCGGAAGCGGCACGATGAGTTGGTACGGCTGCTGGCGCTGGAGGCGGGCAAGCCGGTGAAGGCGGGCCGCGCCGAAGTGGACCGCGCCATCTTCACGTTCGAGGTGGCGGCGGAAGAAGCGCGGCGCATCGGAGGCGAGGTGCTGCCGCTGGACTGGGCTCCGTGGGGGGCGGATCGCATCGGAATCGTCCGGCGGTTTCCCCTCGGCCCCGTCGCGGGGATCACTCCATTCAACTTCCCCCTGAACCTGACGGCGCACAAGGTCGCTCCCTGCATCGCCTCGGGCAATACGATGGTCGTCAGGCCCGCCTCGCAGACTCCCTCGCCCTGCCTCGTGCTGGCCGAGATAGCTCAGAGATCGGGCCTCCCGCCCGGCGCCCTGAGCGTCGTGCCGTGCTCCGTCGAGACCGCAAGCCCCCTTGTCACGGACGAGAGGGTCAAGATGCTCACCTTCACGGGCAGCCCCGCGGTGGGATGGGAGCTGAAGCGCAAAGCGGGAAAGAAGAAGGTCGCGCTGGAGCTGGGCGGCAACGCGGCGGTGATCGTTCACCGCGACGCCGGCGTCGAGAGGGCCGCGGAGCGGATCACGGCCGGCGGCTATTCGTATGCGGGCCAATCGTGCATTTCGGTGCAGAGGGTGCTGGTGCACCGCGAGGTGCGCGGGCCGTTCCTGGAGGCGCTGGTTGCCAAGGTGAAGGCGCTGAACGTAGGTGATCCGCTGGATGAATCCACCGACGTGGGCCCGATGATCTCCGAGCCGGAGGCCGCGCGCGCCGCTTCATGGATCGAGGAGGCTGTGGCGGGGGGCGCGAAACTTGTGCTGGGTGGCGGGCGCACAGGAGCCATCCTCGCCCCGTGCATCCTGACGGACGCCCGCCGCGACATGAAGGTGTCGTGCCGCGAGGTGTTCGCGCCCGTGGTCGTGGTTAACTCCTACGAGACTCTTGAGGAGGCGCTGGAGATGGTCAACGACTCGGACTACGGCCTGCAGGCGGGCCTCTTCACGCGGGACGCGCCATCGATCTGGAAGGCGTTCGAGACCCTGGATGTAGGCGGGCTGATGGTGGATGATGTCTCCTCGTTCCGCATCGACCACATGCCGTACGGAGGCGTCAAGGACTCGGGGTTGGGAAGGGAAGGCCTCAAGTACGCCATCGAGGAGATGACTGAGATCAAGATCCTCGGGTGGCACATCGACCAGTCCGGGGCTGGACTCTAGTGTGGCGAGTCAGAAATCTCGTGATATTCGGCCGCCGTATCATCCCGGATGGCCGCGTCGCTCCTCGGTTACATGCACAACGCATGCGCCCTCGTCGCTCCTCGCCATCCGGGCGCTCCGGCGCCCTCGGTATTGCACGACATTTCTGACTCACCACACTAGGAGACGATTCCATGCCGGGCCGCATCGAGAAAGACTCTCTGGGGGAGAAGCAAGTCCCGGCGAGCGCCTATTACGGCATCCAGACGGCGCGGGCGCTGGAGAACTACCCGATCAGCGGCTGGAGATCCCACCCTCGCCTGATCGACGCCTACATGCATCAGAAGAAGGCGTCCGCGCTGGCCAACCGGGACGGAGGCGCGCTGAAACCCGAGGTGGCCTCGGCGATCGCTCAAGCCTGCGACGAGGTGCTCGCCGGCAGGATGCGGGACCAGTTCGTGGTGGACGTCTTCCAGTCAGGCGCCGGGGTCTCCCAGCACATGAACGTCAACGAGCTGCTGGCGAACCGCGCCATCGAGATCCTGGGTGGCAGGAAGGGCGACTACGGCCTCGTGCATCCCAACGATCACGTCAACTTCGGACAGTCCACCAACGACACCTACCCCACGGCGATGCGCGTGTCGGCGTTGCTGTGCGCGCGCGACCTCGACCCGGTCCTTGCGGCCCTGGAATCGGCCCTCGACGCGAAGGGACGCGAGCTCGATCACGTGCTCAAGCCGGGGCGCACCCACCTGCAGGACGCTGTCCCGATCCGGCTCGGGCAGGAGTTCGCCGCCTACGCCCGTGCCGTGGGGCGCGGGCGCCGCGCGCTGAAGGAGGCGTGCGGGCACCTGGAGGAGCTGGGACTGGGAGGGACGGCCGCCGGCACCGGTCTCAACACGGCTCCCGGATACCGCGACCGCGCCATCGGCAACCTGCGCCTGTTCACCGGCCTGGATCTGAGACCCAGCGCCGACATGCGCGAGGCGATGCAGTCCAACCTGCCGATGGCGGCCGCCGCATCGGCGCTCAAGCTGATCGCGCTGGAGATCATCCGTATCACCGGCGATCTGCGCCTGATGGCCTCCGGACCGATGGCCGGCCTGGCCGAGATCATCCTGCCCGCGGTGCAGCCGGGCTCCTCGATCATGCCCGGCAAGGTCAACCCGGCCATCCTCGAGATGGCGGCCATGGTGTGCTTCCAGGTCGTGGGCTGCGCAGCCGCCGTGGATTACGCGGTTCAGGCCGGCCAGCTCGAGCTCAACGTGATGATGCCGGCCATGACATTCAATACCCTGACGTCATTCGAAATCCTGAGGACCTCCCTGACGGTGCTGCGGACCCGCTGCATCGAAGGGATCCGCGCCGACGAGGACCGGTGCCGGCGCTTTGCTGAGATGTCTCCAGCCATCGTGACGGCGCTCAATCCGTACATCGGGTACGCGAAGGGGGTCGAGGTGGTGAAGGAGGCCGCCAGGAGCGGCAAGACGATTCCTCAAGTCGTGCGCGAGATGAAACTGCTGCCCGAAGGGGACCTGAAGAAGATCCTCGACCCGTTCGAGATGACGGAGCCGGGCATTTCCGGCAAGTCTCCGGCGAAGTGATATCCTTCCCGCGACCCCGCGCGGTGCTTCGACTCCACGACTCACCAGGGAGGCATTCGATGAGAAACCTCGGATCCATGACCGGCCCGATCCTGATCGCGCTTCTGGTCGCCTGCGGTGGTTCGCCACAGCAGCAGGCGGACGCCGTTCAGCCCGCCGCGCAACCGGCGACTCCTCCGCCTGATACAACACAACCTTCAGCCCCCGCGCAGCAGCCATACGGGCAGGCGGCGCAGCCCACCGCGCCTCCCCCCGCGTATCCCGCCACGCCGGCGCCGCAGCGTCCGCAACCGCGCTCACAGCCGCCCGCCGAGCGCTTCGCCACCACCACCCCGGCCCCCGCGCCGGCTCCCCAGCAGCCTCCCGCGCCTCCCAAGCCGCAGATGACCGCAGTGCCGGCCGGTACCGTGCTGACGCTCGCGCTGGACACGCCCCTCAACTCCAAGACGGCGCAGGTCGGCCAGGGATTCACGGCCACCGTCGTGGACGCGATCTCGGTGGAGGGCAGGGAGGTCGTCCCCGCGGGCTCGAAGGTCAAGGGGACAGTCACGGAGGCCATCGCGGCCAAGCCGGGCGCCGGCAAGGCCAAGCTCGCGATGTCGTTTGACGAGCTGACGATGCCGGATGGATACAGCACGCCGATCAAGGGCACCTTTCGCGAGGTCACGGCCAGCCAGAAGAAGAAGAACGCCGCCGTCATCGGAGGCTCCGCCGCAGGTGGCGCGCTGCTGGGCCGCATCCTGGGCAAGGACACGAAAGGCGCCGTCATCGGAGCCATCATCGGCGGCGGGGTGGGAACCGCCGTCGTGATGGGCAAGGACGGCGGCCAGGCGAAGCTCGCCGCCGACACGCCGTTCGAGATCAAGCTGGACGAGGAAGTCCAGATTCCGAAGACCACTGTCGGCGCCTGAGACTTTCTACGAGGTGGGGCCGCCGTCGAAAGTCGAGCTGACGAGCTGGTGTCTGTACGACTTCGCCAACTCGGCGTTCCCCACCCTCATCACCACCGTCGCCTATTCCGTCTACTTCACCCAGGTGGTCGCCTTGGGTGTCTCGACCGGCCCTCTGTTGTGGGGGATTGCGATCACCGTCTCGATGATCCTGATCGGGGTGGTTTCGCCTCTATTGGGGGCGGTGGCCGATCATTCGGCGTCGAAGAAGAGTTGGCTTCTCTTCTTCACCGCCATGTGCGTGATCCCCACCGCGCTGCTGTTCTTCGTGCGCGAGGGGGATCTGCTCGCCGGCACCGCGCTCTTCGTGGTGGCCAACGTCGGCTTTGCCGGCGGCAATGGGATCTACAACGCCTTCCTGTCGGAGCTCTCCGATGAGCACAACGTGGGCCGTCTCTCCGGGTACGGCTACGCGCTCGGATACGCGGGGGGCCTGATCGCGCTGGCGGTGTGCCTGCCACTGCTGGCGGGCGGGCTGGGCCCGGCCAACCAGGCGACGTTCCGCGCGTCGTTCGTCGTGACGGCGGTGTTCTTCGCCCTCTTCTCGGCGCCTATCTTCCTCTGGATGAAGGAACGGGCGGTGGCGCACCACAGTACCCCCGGGACATCGCTCGCGCGCGCCGGATACGCCCGGCTGTCGGCGACCTTCTCGCGCGTGCGCACACTGTCCGAGCTGTTCAAGTTCCTGGCGGCGTTCCTCGTGTACAACGACGGCATCGAGACGGTGATCTACTTCTCCAGCATCTACGCCGTCTCGGTCCTGCACTTCTCGATGGCCGAGACTGTCTGGCTGTTCATGGCCGTGCAGGTGACGGCTCTGGCGGGATCGCTCCTGTTCGGACATGTGACCGATCGCCTCGGCGCGAAGCCCACGATCATCATGACGCTCCTTCTGTGGTGCGGTGTCGTGGCGGCGGCCTTCGCGGCGGGCACGAAGGGGCAGTTCTGGGCGATCGCCCTGGTCGCAGGGCTGGGGCTGGGATCCAACCAGGCGGCCAGCCGCGGGCTGATGAGGCTCTTCGTCCCCGCGGGGCACGACGCGGAGTTCTACGGGTTCTTCTCCTTGTGCGGCAAGTTCTCCGCGGTGCTGGGGCCGGCCGTCTACGGGCTGGCCGCGAGCCTCGCCTCGAGCCATCGCATCGCAATCCTCACGGTGCTCCTGTTTCTCGCCGCCGGCCTGGTGATGCTGCTGTGGGTGGACGTGCCCCGCGGGCGTCAGGCAGCGCTGGAGTTCCCGGCGTCGTAGCCCGGTCCGGCCGCCACGCGGACCGTGCCGAGCAGGCAGGCACAGATGACGGCGTAGTTGGCCACGAAGAACCGGACGTCGAGGCTCGGGAAGAGAACGAAGTGGGCGGCCACGCCCAGCATCATGAGGATGGCCAGTCCCCGGTGTCCAGCGGCCCGCCGGCCCGCGCGGGGGGCCAGCATGACGGTGAGCACCGTGCAGAGGAGAAAGAAGAAAGAAGAGCGGTCCTCCATGATCCCCCCGATCAGCCCGCGCTCAAGCACGCGCAGGTAGTCAGCCGTGCCGATCCCGGAATGGAACTCGGCCGGATTGCCGATGCGGCCAAGAAACGTATGGTGGAACACGACGGCCCACGAATACCCGCCTGCGAGTCCGGCCGCCCCGAGATACGCCACGATGCACAACACGGAGGAGACGAGGTGATCGAGCCAGTGCATCGTGCCGCCGTTCGACTCGTAGAACCGGAAATAGCCCAGCACGAGCAGCGCGGGCAGGATATTGTCCGTCCGGGCGAGAATTGACAGCACCAGGAGGGCGGCCGCCGGCCTCGCGTGTTTCCCGCCGGTGAAGAGAAAGACCGACAGAATCAGGAGCGCGGCCGACAGGGCATCAGGCGTGGCCAGACGAGAGACCTCCGTCACGCCCGTGGCGCCCGCCACCAGCACCGAGAGCACGGAGGCCCACGCCGCGTCGAAATACCTGAGCAGCCAGACCAGGATGACGGCGCAGATCACGAGGCCCGGCAGCACGGAAGAAGCCAGGGCCGCCTTCACGACGGGAATCCCCGCCCGGTGACCGAGAAGGATGAGTCCGGTGTAGAGCGGCCGGATCTTGTAGAAAGGAAGCTGCTGGGTGAAGTACGGGACGTTGGCCTCCATCTCCCTTCTGTACGGCCCGCCGGTCATCTCGGCGTAGACCTGATCGGGCACCGACCGCCGGACCTCCTCGTAGGCTCGCTGGTGGACGACTTCAGGATCGCTCTCATCGTACGAGAGCACCACGGCTACGTACGGGATCAGATCCCAGTTGTGATACGGGTGAAGAAAGGCGTACCAGGCCATGCCTATCGCGATCGCCAGGTACGCGGAAACGAGGATTCTCTTCATGTCCTCACGAGAGATGGCAGCCAGCATTCTAGAACTCTCCCTCGACGCGGGGAAGCTTGGAGTGCGGGTTAACCCGCAGCCGCGCCGGAGATCTGGGGCGGAAGACTCTGCCTGTCGGACTCGCCCGCCAGGAGCCCGTCGTGCCGGCAATCTTCCCGGCCCTAAAGAGGGTGGCATCCGGCTTGCTTGATCGCAGCGTGAGAGAGCCTTGCGTCCCGGCCGCGGAGTCGAGCCGGACCGCACAGGTCCAAAGATCAGGAGCGACACATGGCTACACAAACTCTTGCCAGGGGAACAAAAAACAGTCTCGAAATCAGTCACGACGGCCGTTCCGTGACGCTTCCTCTGATGAAGGGCAGTGAGGGGGAGACGGCTGTTGACGTCACGCAACTGCGCGGCAGCCTGGGTCTCATCACGCTCGACCCGGGCTACGCGAACACGGGCTCGTGCGCCAGCGCGATCACCTTCATCGACGGTGAGCGAGGGATCCTGCGGTACAGGGGGTATCCGATCGACGAGCTCGCCGCGAAGAGCACGTTCCTCGAGGTGACGTGGCTGCTGATTCACGGCGAGCTGCCCAAGCGGGACGAACTGCTCGGGTTCACGCACGAGGTCACGCGCCACACCATGCTGCACGAGAATTTCGGGCGGTTCTTCGGCGCGCTGCCCAAGGACGCCCACCCGATGCCCGTGTGCGCCGCGGCGGTGGGGGCGCTGGCCACCTTCTACCAGGAGCCCGAGAGCGATCAGCGCATCAAGGACACGATCGTCCGGCTCATCGCCAAGATGCCCACGATCGCGGCGTTCTCGTACAAGCACTCGCTGGGACAGCCCCTCATCCATCCGCGCAACGACCTCGACTACACCTCCAACTTCCTCCGGATGATGTTCGCGACGCCGTGCGAGGAGTACGAGGTGGGCCCGATCGTGGCACGCGCAATTGACATGCTGCTCATCCTGCACGCGGATCACGAGCAGAACTGCTCCACCAGCACGGTGCGGCTGGTCGGCAGCTCCCAGGCGAACCTGTTCGCCAGCATCTCCGCGGGCATCAGCGCGCTGTGGGGACCGCTGCACGGCGGAGCCAACCAGAAGGTGATCGAGATGCTGGAGCAGATCGCGGCGGGGGGCGACAGCGCCGACACCTTCCTGGCGCGCGCCAAGGACAGGAACGACACGGCACGTCTCATGGGCTTCGGCCACAGGGTCTACAAAAGCTACGACCCGCGCGCCGCGATCCTGAAGCGGACCTGCACGGAAGTGCTCCAGAGATCCGGGGGATCCAGCCGGCTGCTGGAGATCGCCATGAGACTCGAAGAGCTGGCGCTGAAGGATGACTATTTCGTCAGCCGGAAGCTGTACCCCAACGTGGATTTCTACTCGGGGGTCATCTACAAGGCGATCGGCATCCCCGTGAACATGTTCACCGTGATGTTCGCGATGGGGCGCCTGGCCGGCTGGATCGCCCAGTGGCAGGAGATGCGGCACGACCCCGCGTTCCGGATCGGTCGTCCGCGGCAGATCTACACCGGGGCCACCGAGCGCCGCTACGTGCCGATCGAAAAGAGAGTCTGAGAGAGGCATCATGGTGCGCATCGATCTGACGCAGCCGGAAGCAGCGATGCTAAGCGATGTGCTGAAGAACTACGTATCCGACCTGCGCATGGAGATCGCGGACACCGACAGCATGGATCTCCGTGAGGAGTTGAAGGGCAGGGAGGCTCTCCTCAAGCACCTGATCGGCCGGCTGGAACCGAAGGTCTGACGAGGCAATACCGTCCTCCGAGCGACGGTGTCCACCGTCGCCCGGAGGAGACGAGCCGGGCGCTCGAAGGGAGACGCATGGACAGCGATCTGTGCCGTGCATTCAACAAGTCGATCTCGAGGCGGACCGCCCGCCTCGATCCCGGCGCGCGGGATGCGCCGGAGTGGAAAGGCACCGGGTTGTGCGCCGAGGCACAGGCGGACGGAGTGCCCTGCACGGACGTCGGCCGCTCCTGCGACGTGTGCGAGCGTGCGGCGTCCCGGTCCGACCCGGCGCCACGGCCCGAGGTGACGCGGCGGCAATCGGGAACTGAGATCTGAGCCGTTAGCCCGCGGCACGCGCTGCTGATTCTGCTCGATGCTGCCCGGGTCGATCGGTTCATCTGCTACGGCCGCGCCACGCCGCGCCTGGATTCCGTTGCTGCGGACGGGGTCGTCTTCCTGAACGATCACACGCAGGGCAACCACACCCCGACGGCGCTTCCCTCGTTCACCGCGAAGGTCGCCTTGACGTCCCCCGGAAGATCTGTTCAGCGCGCAGGATGAGGAGATCATCGCTCTGCCCCGGGCGCTCTCCCGGGGGGCTCCCGCACGATGCTGATCTCGGCGCATGCATGGCGCAAGCCGGTGACCGCCTTCGCCGGCGAGTTCGGCGAGATCCACGATGACGCGCTCTACAACGCCGGCCTGCGCTACCATAAAGCCCTCGGATATCTGGGCTGACCCCGATGGCATACGCGGGCGTCACGCCGAGCATGTCATTTGCATTAAATAGTAAGATCGGCGACGCGAGGCGGAAAGTCGGCCGCGGGGGGCGACCGTGAGGATTATCGCCCACGGTGGGTGGTGGAATTCCGCAAGGGTAGAGATGCGCCGGCATGATCCGGCATGGAGGCTCGCGATGAAGAAGATGGGAACGCTGGTGAATGGCTTCAAACTGGTGGTTCCGGCGATCCTGGTCACCTGCCTGGCCGGACCCGCGGCGGCGCCGGCCGCGGCGGAGACGGGGAAGGGGCAGCCGTCGACCCCCCGCGAGATGGTCGCAACCTACGACGCCCTCGCCGATGCGATCCTGGCCGTGAAGCACACGGAGGCCAGTCTTGTCCGCTCGATCCTCGGCGCCACCTACGCCCACGCTCAGGTGGAGCTGGGGCGCGCACGACATGAGCTCAAGGGGGGCAACGCTTCCGCCGCCCAGACGGCCGTGGAGAACCTCGCGGCCGACGTGGCTTTCCTCGGCACGGAGGGGGACAACGCGGTGGCCGGGATCCGCAAGCGGCTGCTCGATGGGGGGCACCACCACAATGCGGCGGGAGAAGCCCAGGGAATCTACGATGAGGGATTCGTCGTGGTGACCAAGAAGGCCAAACAGGCGTTGCTCGATTCATCGCGCGCCATCGGCCAGATGGCGCGTGCTCCGAAGGCAGAGGCCCTGGAGGCCGAGTGGATGAAGGTGGAGGCGACCTGGTCCGGGCTGATGAAGACGGGCGGGTAGCTTCCTTGCGTTCCTCCTTGCCTGCCGCCCCGGTATGGGGCGGCAGGCATTCCTTCGGGACGCGGCTGCGGCGAGTGGCGGCTTTCATGGCGATCATCAGCGGAGCGATCGACTCCGGATGCTCGCCCCAGGTGGCGCCGGGCGCACGCGCGGGCGGGCCCGCGCCGTCCCGGTTCCACTTCGTGGAGGTCGCGGCCGAGGCGGGGCTGACACGCGTGCTGCTGGCCGGAAGGCCGGGGAAAGACCACCTGCTGGACTCGGCCGGGGCGGGGGCGGCCTTCCTCGACTACGACCGCGACGGCCGACTGGACATCTACCTGGTGAACGGCTGGCGGCTCGCGGGATCGCGGATCGTGGAGCGCGGCGCGAATGCCCTGTATCGCGGGCTGCCCGGGGGACGGTTCCGCGATGTGACCCAGCAAGCCGGGGTGGGAGGGGAGGGACGCTGGGGGGCCGGCGTTGCCGTGGCCGACTATGACGCCGACGGCTGGCCCGACTTGCTGGTGACCAACTTCGGCCCCAACATCCTGTACCACAACCGGGGCGACGGTCGCTTCGAGAACGTGGCGGGCGCGCTCGGCCTGGAGTCGCCCGGATGGAACACCGGAGCCGCTTTCTTCGACGCCGACGGCGACGGCGATCTTGATCTCTATGTTGCCTCCTACGTCAACTGCACCCTGCAGGAGATCCTTGACGCGACGCGCAGGCTCGACTGGAAAGGTCTGGAGAAGGTGGCAGCGGGGCCCTTCGGCCTCAAGGGTGCTGCGGATCACTTCTTCCGCGCCGAGGGCGGCAAGTTCGTGGACGCGACCCTGGAGGCCGGTTTCGAGGACAAGGCCCTCGGCTACGGGTTCGGCGTGCGTGCGGCCGACTACGACGACGACGGCGATGCCGACCTGTACGTAGCCAACGATTCGGATGCGAACTACCTCTACCGCAACGAGGGAGGGGGAATCTTCAGAGAGGTCGGGCTCTGGTCGGGCTGCGCGCTGGACAGGAACGGCGCCGCGCAGGCGGGCATGGGCATCGCGACGGGGGATGCGACGGGAGATGGGATCCTCGACATCTTCGTGACCAACTTCTCCGAGGACTTCTCGACGCTGTACCGCGGACTGGGCGGAGGTTTCTGCGAGGACGAGAGCGAGCGCGCCGGGGTGGGGCCGCCGACCTATCTGTCGCTGTCCTGGGGAACGGCGATGGCCGATTTCGACAACGACGGCGACCTGGACCTGATGGTGGCCAACGGCCACGTCTATCCCCAGATCGACAACCACCCCGAGATCATGGGCCGCTTCGCCCAGAGAAACCTCCTTCTCGAGAATGAGGGGGGTGTCTTCCGCGACGTCACGGGAGAGGCGGGCCCGGGTCTGCAGAGGATGAGTGCCAGCCGGGGGCTGGCGGTGGGCGACTACGACGACGACGGCGATCTCGATGTGCTCATCACGAACCTCGACGAGCCGCCATCGCTGTTGCGAAACGAGAGTCGCACCGGCTCGTGGCTCACCATCGTCTGCGATGATCCCTGGATGGGGGCGGTGCCCATCGGCACGCAGGTGACAGTGATCCTCGGGGAGCGCCGGCTGCGGCGCGACGTCGCTTCGGGTGACTCCTACCTTAGCAGCCACGATCCGCGGCTCCACTTCGGCCTCGGAGAAGCGGAAGTCGTGGACGAAGTGGAAGTGAGATGGCCCGACGGGAAGCGCACAATCCTTCGGGACGTCCCCGCGCGGCAGTTCCTCCGGATCGTCAGAGAACGATGATCAGTACCATCAGTACCAGATGCATTCCATCGCGGGCACGTTGTCCCGCGATTGGCACGGACTGGTCTGCATCGCCAGGATCAGGATCGGCCCCTCGCTGCTGAAGAGGTTGCCTCTCACCAAGGTCCGGGCCACGTCGCCCGTCCGGATCTCGACCTTCTCGGTCCCGGTCAGGAAGCTGTTGGCGACCTCGATCAGTCCATACGGGGACATCAGCGAGGCATACACCACCAGGCGGTCGTACGGACCGGCGCCCGAGGAGAGCGTCGTGCGATCGATGAGCACGCTGCCGCGGCTCGCGAAGTAGGACGCGGCCACGGTCAGGTCCTCGCCGCTGAGGATCACACTGCCGCGGATTTCGGTGGAAGCGCCGAGACCGCCGGGGCTGAGGTTGATCGGGGCTCCCGCGGCGGTTGAAAGCTCCGAGTCGCGGATCTCCAGTTTTCCGTAGTCGCCCGACGTGTACTGGATCGACCCTCCCATCAGCATCCTGGAGGTGTGCACGCGAAGGCGACTGCCGGCCCCTCCCTGGAACTCCAGCTTGTACGGCCCCTCGATCGTCGCATGATCGAAGCTCAAGGAGGTATCGTTCGGGATCGTCACGGTGCAATCCCTGGCCATGGTGCCGGCGCCCCCTCGCACCGAGAGGCGACCGGAGAGGGTGACCGTGCCATCGCGGCTGCATTCGAGCGCGAATTGCGAAGCCGTCAGCGCCACGCCCTTATCGGCCGGAGAGCTCGGCCTGGCGGCCCGGCTGGCCGGCGAGGCCGCCAGAGCGGCCGCCATCAGCATTCCTGTCAGGATCGGCAGCTTTCTCATGTTCGTGGCTCCTTCGTAAGACTCGTCCGGGCTGGATGATGTCAACGCCCCCATCTCGCCCGCCTTCTTCTTTCTCTCGCAAAGAGCGCGCCACCGGCGCGGGCCTCGCAGCTCGCCAGGAGTGGGCAAGGCGAGCCCGGACTGTCCGTCCCGGCGCGCGATGACGCTGGGGGATGCGTGACGTGACCCGATCCGCGGCGGGCCGCGCTGTCGCGGTCCGGATGGGCGCGTTTCCTTGACACTACCCTCGGCAGGCCGATAACCTGCCCCGCCTCGCCGAACGTCCCGCATCACCAGGAGCCGCGCGCGCCTCATGCCCATCGGGTCGCAGGAGAAACGGCAGGGGGCCTTCCTCTCGATCGAGGAGTTCTCGAGCCGGCATCCCCGCGCCATCTTCCTCGCGACCTTCCTTGCGGTGTGCCTCGCCGCCTACCTGGGCAGCCGCCTGCATCTCGACACCGACATTCTGGCGCTCGTCCCGAAGGGTGACCGCGCCGTGGACGCCTTCAAGACGTCGCTGAAGGAGTTCGGGGGCGCCGACTATGTCGCGGTGCTCATCGAGGCCCCCGCCGGCCACACGGCCGATGAATACGAGGATTTCGCCGATCTGTTCGCGCAGAAAACCGCCGCCGTCGAAGGAGTCCAGCAGGTCGAGTACCGGCTCGGAGGCGGCAGCGAGATGATGGAGCTGTTCCGCAAGTACGCGCTGCTGTTCCTCCCGCCCGAGGAGCTCCCGAAGCTGCGGGAGAAACTCTCCGATGCTTCGATCCGCGAGCAGGTGGCCGCCGATCGCCGGATCCTCGAGAACCCTTCGTCCACGTTCCTCAAGGACATCGTCCGCAACGACCCGCTCGGGATCGGGCCTCTGCTGTGGGGCCACCTGCTGAAGGGCAAGGGGGCGCTGCGGCTGAATCCCGTGGACGGCTACTACATGTCCATGGACGAGAGCGCGCTGCTCCTCCTGATCAAGCCCGCGCGGCCGGCGCAGGATCTGGGGTTCACGGCCAGGCTGGCGGCCGCGCTCAAGCGCGCCGAGGCGGAGGCCCGCGCCGAGCTGGCTGGCGAGGGAGGAATTCCAGACCTGGACAAGGTGGCGGTGGATTACGCCGGATCCTACATCGTGGCCCTCAGCGACTCGAACCTCATCAAGTCCGACATGAAGATCACGGCCGTCTTCTCGTTCATCGGCGTGCTGGGGCTCTACCTGATCGGGTACCGCCGGCTCGGCGCGCTGCTCTACAGCAGCATCCCTCTCATCGTGGGCCAGGCCCTCACCTTCGCCGCGGCGTTTCTGGTGCTGGGCCATCTCAACTCGGCCTCCTCAGGGTTCGTGGCCATGGTGATGGGGCTGGGCACCGACTTCACCATCGTCATGTACGCGCGCTACGTCGAGGAGCGCCAGCGCGGACAATCGCTCGGTGAGGCGAGCCGCTGCATGATGGGCGAGGGCGCGCTGGGGATGTTCACGGGGGCGATCACCTCGGCGGGCACCTTCTACTCGATGTGCGTCACCAGGTTCCGCGGCCTGTGGGAGCTGGGGTTCCTCATCGGCACCGGTATCCTCCTCAGCATGGTCGCGATCCTGTTCCTGCTCCCGGCCATGATTCGGTGGAACGAGGGCCGGCGGCGCCGTTCGGACGTCGTGCGCAAGCTGCACATCCAGTCGTTCGGATTCGAACGGCTCATCCCGCTGTCCGTGCGGCACCCGGTCGCGGTGCTGCTGGTGCTCGCGGGCGTGACGGCCGTGCTGGGAGCGGCCGCCTGGAACATCGGCTTCTCGGACAACATCCGCGATCTGCGCTCGCCGAACAATCAGGGGGTGCTGGCCCAGGAGAAGGTGACCGCGAAGTTCGGCGGGGATCTCAACTTCATGATGGCCGTGGTGGAGGATGCCACGGTGGACGGTGCCGTGGAGAAGGTCCGGGGCGTCTTGCAGCGAGCGCAGCCCTTTCTCGCCGCCGGAACGTTGCGTGGCACCGACTCGATGGTCAACTACCTTCCCGCACCGTCGCGCCAGCGGCAGGTGATCGAGGCCATCAGGTCGGGGAACGGCTCGTTCTTCGACCCGGCCCGCGTGGAAGCCACCTTCAGACGCTCCCTGGAGCAGGAAGGGTTCCGCGAGGACGCCTTCGACGACTACCTCCTCGAGTTCAAGGAATCCCTGGCGCAGGCAGAGCCGATCGGTCTGGCCGATCTGCAGGCGCACAACCTGGGCGCGGTTCTGGACCGGTACGTGAAGAAGTCTTCCGGTGGGAGCGACGGCGCGTACCGGGCCGCAGTCTACCTGTTCATGGAGGAGGGCAGGTGGAGGCGCGAATCGCCGCCGGGACTGATCGAGGCCCTTCAGGGAGACGACCCGAGCGTGACGGTGACGGGCGTCAACGTCGTGAGCAAGCGGTTGCGGGACATCTTCGCGCGCGACGCGAAGCTCGCGATCTCGATCGGCATCGTATTGGTGAGCGTGCTGCTGTGGCTCGACTTCCGGTCGATCAAGATGATGGTGCTCGCGAACCTGCAGGTCCTTGGAGGCGTGGTCTGGATGCTGGGAGCGATGACGCTCGCCGGCGTGGAGATGAACTTCGTCAATTGCTTCGTGGCGACGATGATCCTGGGTGTGGGGGTGGATTACGGGATCCACCTGATCCACCGTATGCGGCTCAACGGCGGGGTGGCGGACGGCGGCGTTCTGGAGACCGGCAAAGCCGTGGCGATGGCCGCCATGACCAACATCGTGGGGTTCGGCTCTCTGGCGCTCTCGAACTACCCGGGCCTGCGCAGCGTCGGGATCATCTCCTCGGTGGGGAGCCTCGCCTGCCTCGTGACCGCGCTCACGCTGCTGCCCGCTGTGCTGTCACTACCGGGCCGCTCGGCCCAGGCGCGCGAGGACAAGGCCGCATGAAGCGGACGCGCTGCCTGCCGTGATCCTCATCGCCGTCCTCCTGGGCCTCATCGAGGGTCTCACGGAGTTTCTGCCCGTCTCTTCAACGGGGCACCTGATCCTGGCCGGGCACGCGATGGGGTTCACGGGGCGCCGGGCCGCCGTCTTCGAGATCGCGATCCAGCTCGGCGCCATCCTCGCGGTCGTGTGGGAGTACCGGAGGCATCTCCTGCAGGTGGCCAGAGGCGCTCTGTCGCCCCGCGGCGACGCGGCGGCCTTAGGTCTTGTCAGGAACCTCGCGCTGGCCTTCCTCCCCGCGGCCGTGGCTGGCCTGCTGGTCCATCACTTGATCGAGGAGCATCTGTTCCATCCGCTGACCGTGGCCGGTGCGCTCGTGGCCGGCGGCGTCGCGATGCTGGCCATCGAGTGGTCGAGGCCGGCCCCCACGATTGGTTCGATCATGGAGATCCCCTGGCCGCGCGCGCTGGCGGTGGGTCTCGCCCAGACGCTCTCGCTGTTCCCCGGTGTGTCGCGGGCCGCGGCCACCATCATGGGGGGCATGGTGTCGGGCCTCAGCAGGCGCGCCGCCACCGAGTTCTCGTTCTATCTCGCCATCCCGACGATGCTGGCGGCCACCACATATGATCTGTGGAAGGCCCGAGAGCTCCTGACGATGAGCGACCTGAGCTACCTGGCGATCGGCTTTGTGGTGGCTTTCGTCTCGGCGCTCGCGGCCGTTAAGGGACTCATCCGGTACGTCTCGGGGCACGACTTCAAGCCGTTCGCCTGGTACCGGATCGCGCTGGGGATCATCGTGATGGCCTACTTTCTCACGAGAGGATCAGGAACGTGAGACGGTTCCGTTCCCTTCTCTTGCCTCCCAGGGAAGCCGGCCGCTTCATGGGCAGCCGCGCCCGGGCTTGAGGGTGCCGCCGGAGTCCCGTCCCAGCACTCCCTGCCCGGCGGGGCAGGAGTTCTCGGGTCTGACGAGGTAGTACAGCGCCGTGCCTTCCCCTGGGATCGCCAGATCCACGGCAGTTGTGTCTGACCCGTCGTCGGTCTCGACACAGACCGCGGATGAGACGAAGTCGGCGGGGTCGCCCGAGCTGATCAGATCGTAGAGAACGCCCGCGCCGCCCAGGTTCGCCGGGGGCAGCCACGCAAGCGTCGTGGCGTCGGTGACGTCCAGGTCCGGCACTTCGTCCGGCGTGGCCCACACGGAACTCTGCGTGTCGTCGCAGTCGTCGCCGCCACAGCCAGAGGCCGCGTGGGCGTCGCCGTCATCATCGCGAGGCGCGCCGGCCTGGCAGATCCCGGCGCCGCATGTGTCTGAAACGCTGCAGGGGTCGCCGTCGTTGCAGAAGGTGCCGTTGGGCGCCGCGGGATTGGAGCAGAGGCCCGACACGGGGTTGCAGGTCCCCGCGACGTGGCACTGGTCGAGCGGGCTGCAGACCACCGGACTGCCCCCGACGCATGTGGCGGTGTCGCACACGTCGGGTTCCGTGCAGGCATCTCCGTCGCTGCAGGGGGTGCCGTCGGGAGCAATTGGGTTGGAGCAGATGCCGGTGGCGGGATTGCACGTGCCCGTAAGATGGCAGTCGTCAATGGCCGTGCACACCTTCGGGTTCGACCCCGAGCACGAGCCCGAGAGGCATGTGTCGGTCTGGGTGCATCCGTTGCCGTCGGTGCAGGCCGCCCCGTCGTTGCCGGGGGGATTGGAGCACAATCCGGTGGCGGGAGCGCAGACGCCGGCTACGTGGCACGCGTCGAGCGGGGTGCATATGAGCGGGCCGCCCGAGATGCAGACTCCCGCCGAGCAGGTATCTGCCGTCGTGCACAGATCGCTGTCCACGCAGGGGGCTCCGTTGGCGCAGTTGGCGCATCCCGACACCGAAGCGGTCTTTCCGATGAAGGTGTCCCAGATCGAGGTGTTGACCCCCGAGGTCCGCACGATCTCGTTGGCGATCCAGAACGTGCCGTCGTGCGGATCCCGAACCGTAGCGGCGTAGTCTCCCCACCGGTCCGGCGACGTGAAAAAGCTGTCGTAGAATCCCGGGCTTGCGGCCGCCACCATGGGGGCGTCGAAAAGGCCGGCTCCGGTGGCGGCCGTGCGGCTTGCGTATCTCATGTCGGGAAACTGCGCGCTGCCCGACACGGTGTAGTTGATGACGACATCGTCGCAATCATTGACGGCGATCGCTGGCATGAAAGCCCAGGCAGTGCCGCCCGGGTCGATGAATCCGGAATCGGCGACCGTCGGGGCGGTCGGCAGACCGCCGTTGGTGGCGATCCTGGCCCAGAAGGCCTCCGTGCGGAAGTCGGCGTCAGGGTCCGAGGCGATGGTCAACCACACACTGCCGGAGTGATACACCGCGTTCATGATGCGGGCCGACAGCGTTTGAAGGGTGACCGTCGTCCCGGACTGCGGAGCGCCCGCGGGGATCTGCGCGCCCGCGGACCAGGTGCGATTAACGGGCGGGGCGCCGCCCACAATGGTCGGGGCCAACGGAGCGCCCGCGATCTCCCAGAGCTTGTATGCCGTTGGGGTGATGCGGTTGATCAGGTAGAAGTGTCCGTTATCGGTCGTCCCCACCACATGGGCCGGCTGGATCGTGGCGCCCGTGATGGGGAACGGGAAAACAGTGCTGAGGTTGATGTCCGTAAAAGTGTAACTCCCGGCCATCAGCGCCGCCTTGTCGAAGACCCTGATCTTTATCCCGGTGATATTACCCGCGGCGTCGAACAGGTTGCACGTCGCGAAAACGGAGCCCGAATCGGATCCGATGGCGGGGTAGTCACACCAGGTGAGCGTCGCGCCGATGGTGGTGAGAGCGTCGCCCGTCAGCTTGATCCAATCCGAGGTGAGGTTGTTCGGCGTGCCGCTGGTCGAAACCGCGATATGGAGCTGGTTGACCGTGGTCAAGGGATCCGTGGGAACCGGGCTCCGCTCACCAGCGGAGACGATGAATCTGTCCGAGGAAGCGTCGTAGATGACCCGGGGATCGAAGGCCGAGGGCTGGGGGCTCAGCGGCGTCCCCAGAAACGTGTCGAGCGGCATCGGCCCGACCACGGATGTGCCCATCTTGTCCCAGATCTGGATGCCGCTGTTGGTGATCATGATGACGCGCCCCGCGGCGCCGGCGCCGCGCCCGACGGTCATCTGAGTATCGGGGGGAATGTGCAGGAAGCCGTCCATGGCCGTCCCATTGACACCGTTGAAGCCGAGGGCGAGGGTGGGAGTGAGCAGGATCTCGGGGAAGCCGCTCAGAGACGAACCGGGCGCCTGAACGACTGCGCCGGAATCAGCGACCTCCAGGTCCAGGAAGTGCGGACCGTGTCTCGGGCCTTCGCTTCCCGGCCCCACGGACGGCCACACCTCGTCCATCTCGACCTTCTCGACTTTCTCCGAGGAGGCCGCGCTTGCCGGGAAAAGCAGCACGGGCACGCACAGAAGCCACGCGCCAGCCCAGCGCCTCGATGAGTGCGTGCTTATTCTCCACCCTGTCATGTGATTGTTGACCCATTGGGCTGCGCGGCGGGGTGCGACCCCGGGCATATACGTTGAGCCGGGATCCCTGTCAAGAAATACCTGGAGGGGGACGCCTCTATCCACTGCCGCGGCGCACCAGCCTCGGGCCCGCACGTCTGCGCGCCCGCAGCACCGCGCGCGCCGGGGCGCCGTCGGCGCCCGGAATGAGAAGGGGCAGGGCGATCAGCTCGTACCGTCCTGGGGCCGCCTTCGCGAGATCAAGCCCTTCCAGCACCACCACACCCGCGTCCAGCAGGATCCGGTGCGCCGGAAGGTCGTGGCTCTCCATCGCGTCCACGGAGAGTCCGTCCGTTCCCACGAGCACCATCCCCCGGGCCACCAGCTCGGCGGCTCCTTCGGGGAGGATGACCGGGGCGCCGCGAAAGAGGATCCGGGAAGGAGCGTTGCCGGGCAACCGCGACAGATCGAGCGGGCCGATCAATCCGCAAGGAGTTTCAAACACGAGGACCGGTCCGATCATCGCTCCGACGGGAAACGAGTCCACCCCGGCCACGCCTCCCACGAGGTGTCGCGGAGCGTCCACGTGGGTGCCCGTGTGCGTGCCCATGGTGATGGAGCAGACCCGCGCCGGATCGCCGCGCGAGGGATCGGCGATGGTGCGCATCTCGAAGCGCGGATCGCCCGGGTACGCCCGCGTGCCGGCCCCGAGCGGCGCCGTGATGTCGATCAGAATCTCCCGCCGATCTGCCACGGTGGCTTACGGTGCCTTGGACCTGGCGGGGGAGGCTCCCAGCGGCTTCGCGGGAGAAGGTACGGGGACGGCGGACTTGTTCTGGATCTCGGTGAGCGAGGTGAACCGCGCCTCGATGCCGGGCGTCGGCATCCCCTTGCCATCCCCCTCCCAGTAGGGGTAGATCAGGTAGTTGAGGGGCCGGCCCGCCTGCGGGGGCACGAGCTGGATGTCACGTCCGATGGAGATGGCGAGCCTGTTCTCATCAAGAGCGCCGAAGTAGTACGACCGCCGGGCGACGTTGCGACGGCCTTCGGCCGGATCCACCGGCACCCAGCCGATCCCCTCAAGGTAGAACTCGGCCCAGCCGTGATAGACCGTGATGAGGCCTTCCGGGATTTTGTCCGGCGCCTTCAGCCCATTGATGCAGCGCGCCGGAATCCCTTCGGCCCGGCACAGCCCCACGAACGCGGCGGCGAAGTCGATGCTGTCCCCCTTCATGTTCTTCAGCACGAAGGGGAGGTTGCCGAATCCGGCCCCCTGCAGATCGCGCGCGCTGTCCAGCAGCGTCATGTTGTTCACGATGTGGTCATAGAGAGCGCGCGCCTTCTCCAGAGGCTTCTTCCTGCCCGCGGTGATCTTGCCGGCCGCGTCTCGGACGCCGGCATCCACCGTCATGAGCGTTTCGGGCCTGAGCCATCTCGCCATCAGCGCCTTCTCGGCCTTCTGTTCCTCTTGCGTGGGGAGCGCGGGCATGGCCATCCGCGGCCGGAAATCGTTGCGCAGGTCTTCCTCGCGTTCGACGTCGAAAGAGAAGGTGAAGTTCATCGGCACGCCAGAGCGCGCGCCGCAGCTCAGGTAGATGTTCTCGTTGCCCGTATCCGGGTTGAGGTAGTACTGGGGGTCGTACGCCGTTTGGATGAACCGGTTGTAGATCCGCTGGCGATTGTCCTGGAACGGCATCGGCATCCAGAACTCCATCTTCTGAATCTCGGCCGGCATCGGATCGTACCGGTACCTGAGCCGGATGTTGAACATCCTGCTCTTCGGCGTCACCTGCGGCGTCTGCGCCGCCACTGCCCCGACTCCCCCCACCAACAGGACGAGAAACGCGATCAATCTGCAACGAGATCGAGTCATGAAGATGCCCTCTCAAGCGAGACACGGCGTGGGAACACGGGAAGCGCACGGCGGATCGTAGCACACGATCGGATGGATGGAGGACGTGGCCGAGCGTCATGCCTCGGCGGCGCGCTTCTCGAATCCTCTTCGCTTCATGTCTCCCCATCCTCTCCTGCGCCGCACGAAGTCGAAGAAGGCCTTGACCTTGAAGAGGCTCAGGATCTGCCGGTAGCCGAAATTCTCCAGGATTCCGTACACCACCAGCTTGATCAGATCCAGCCAGCCCGGGTACCGGCGGAAGGAGATCTCCTCCAGAAGGACGGCGGCCACGGAAAGGAAGACCCCGTACAGCACGGCCAGAACGAAGAACAGCACGAGGAACTTGAAGTTCAGGATCCCCAGCCACCACGCGAGCGGGATCGTGACGTAGCCGGTCAGCTCGACGAATGGCCCCAGCATCTCGAATATCACGAAGTACGGAAGCGTCACCATGCCGATGACGCCGTATCTCGGGTTCAGGAACATTCTCCTGTGAATCCAGAGGCTCTGGAGCAACCCGCGGTGCCACCGGTTCCTCTGCCGCCTCAGGATCTGGAACGTGGTGGGCACCTCGGTCCAGCAGACCGGGTCCGGCACGAAGACGATCCGGTAGCGCATCTTCTTGCGGCGGCAGTTCTCGTGCAGCCGCACCACCAGCTCAAGGTCCTCGGTGTCGCTCGCGGAGTCGTAGCCTCCCACCTCGATCACCTCGGACTTCTTGTACAACCCGAACGCGCCCGAGATGATCAACAGCGACCGCATCACGCTCCATCCGATGCGGCCCGTCAGGAAGGCCCTCAGGTATTCCACCACCTGGAAGATCGGCAGCGCGCGGGGCGGCAGGTGAATCGTGGAGACGCGTCCTTCGTGCACCTCGCACCCGTTGGCGATGCGCACGATGCCCCCCACGGCGACCATCTCCTCGGGATGCTCCATGAAGGGCTTGACCACGCGCAGCAGCGCGTTGTCCTCGATGATCGAGTCGGCGTCCACGGAGCAGAACAGAGGGTATTTCGCCAGGTTGATCCCGGCGTTGAGGGCGTCGGACTTGCCGCCCCTATCCTTGTCTATGACGAGCAGATTCTGCTGCGTCAACGATCCGTACACTCCCCGGACCGGCCGCGTCGAGATCGACTTCTTGAAGACCTTGTCGAGCCGGCGCAGGTCGAAGGCTTCGATCAAGCTCTGCAGCGTCCGGTCCGTGGAGTCGTCGTTGATGACGATGATCTCGAACTCGCCGTAGTTGACGACCTGCAGGGATCGCACCGTCTCGACGATGTTCTTCTCCTCGTTGTGCGCGGGCACGAGGATGCTGATGGGCCACGTCATGTCCGACTGGAGGATCTGCTGGTAGTCGGAGAAGAACGTGCGCTTGATGAACTTCAGCACTTCGTACAGCGACACGAGGAACAGGATGAGATAGATCATGTTCAGGCTGATGAAATAGATCAGCACGAAGTCGTTGAAGATCGTGATCGCTTGTACCAGGAACTGCCTCACCGTCTGTCCCTCAGGCTCTCAAGGCGTTTTCACGCTCCGGGCTGCGGCTGCACGCGCAACCCCAGGATGATCGCGAGCCTCTGGCGAATCGACACTTCGGGATGGTTGTGCGCCATCTCCGTGAGCAGGTCCGTCCGCCTCAGCTTCACGAGCTTGGCCATCACCTCGAGCGCGCGCTGGCGCTCGTCGTTCACCTGCGATCCGAGCTGCGCGACGAAAAAGTCGAGCACGCCCGACTCCTGCAGCATCTGAACCGCCTGCTGCGCCGCATAGACGTCCTTCGAATCGAGCATTTGCAGCAGCGCGCGCACGCCGTTGTCGCCCTTGTTCTTGAGCGCCTCGGCGGCATTGGTCCTCACCCACCATTGCTGATCCCCGAGCGCCGCGCACAGGGCGCCGATGGTGTTTTCTTCCCTGAGGCGGCCCAGCGCCTTGGCCGCCATGGCGCGAACGGCCCACGCCCTGTCTTTCAGGGCCTCGGAAAGGTGCGGGGCCGACGTGGGATCGCCGATGGATCCCAGGGCGAAGGCCGCCCGGGCGCGGATGTCGGGCTCGGCGTTCTTCAGCAGATCGCGCAGCAGCGCGATCGCCTTCAGGCTGCGGATGCGCCCGAAGATGTCGATGGAGGAGATCTTCGCGTGCAGCGGCATCTTGTCGAATTCCTCGAGCAGGATCTCGACCGCCTCGTCTCCCGCCCTGATCAGGATCCCGGCCACGCGGATGGCCGACCACCGCCCCGGATCGTTCAGCGCGTGCACGAGAGGACGCAGCGCCTCTGAAGTGCGGATGTTGCCCAGCGCGCGCGCCGCGCGCACGCGCACTTCGGGCACCGGGTCGTTCATGTGCTCGATGAGAGCTCGGGTGGCCTTCGGGCTCCCCATCAATCCAAGCTTCTCGGCCGCCTCGGCCCTTGCCCACCAGCGGCGGCTGTCGATCCGCGCAAGGTAGTAATCCACGAACCTCAAGCGCTCGAACGCGTCCTTGGCCCGCTCGGCTACCGAGCCCTTCACCACGCGCCCCAGTTCGAAGAAGATCTGCTCCACGAGGACCCGCTCGCCGGAGCCCAGAGCGCGCGGCAGGTAGTTCTCGATCGGCCCTGAGCCCACGGTGTATTTGAAGAAGGCGGGCTCCAGCTCGGCGCGCTTCCGCCGCAGCCCGGCCTCCACGAGCTCGCGCCAGCCCTTGCTCACGATGATGATGCCGAGCAGCAGCAGGAAAAAGCCGCCGATGGCGAACAGCGAGACGACCACCGCCTGGTAGGTGGGGTCGCCATGGGTCGTCAGCAGCGACGTCATGAATGCATATCCTCTCAGGCAGCGCGCCCGTTCATCAGCTTGCGGGCGCGCGCCAGCAGCTCCAGGGCGTTGAAGGGCTTGCGTATGTAGTCGTCTGCGCCGACCTCGAAGGCGTGCAGCGCGTCCTGCTCCTTCTCCTTCATGGAGAGGATGATGACCGGCACGCTGCGCGTCTCGGCCGCCGCGCGCATCTGCTGGCACACTTCGAACCCGTCGCGGTAGGGCATGACAAGGTCGAGGATCACCAGGTCCGGCTTCATTTCCTTGATGAGCCGCCACGCCTTTTCTCCGTCGTCGGCGGTGCGCACCTCGTACCCCTCATCCTTGAAGATGGCCGAGAGAAACTTGGTCACGATGGGGTCGTCGTCGGCGATCACGATGCGATGCTGATTCACGTGATGTCTCCTTCAGTCCATGGTGCCATGTTGAGTTGCCGGGTTCCTCGCGGGCGAGGCGGGCCCCAGACTCTGCCCGAACTTGATCTTCAATCTGATCCCCGCGTCCGTGCTCTTGAAGCCGGCGGCGGATGCCACGGCCTGGTCGGCGCGGCTGTAGTACCCCTCCACGGAGACGCTGTCTCCGATGTTGAATCCCGCGAGGAGGCGGTAGGCGAAGACGTCGTCGCGGGCGTTTCGCGCGTCGAACCGATCGACGACTTGGACGCCGCGATCGATCCCCCCGCTCCAGTAGAAGCGCTTGCCGATCGTGTCGAAGATGTCGAAGCCGCCGGTGGCGACCCAGTAGTGGTCCGGGTCGAAGTATCCCTGATCGAGATCGCGGTCGTACGACATCCAGCGGTAGTTGCCCTGCAGCGTGATCTTGGGTCTCTTGACGGGCAGCTTCCACGATGCGCCGGCCGTGATCAGGTCGCGGCCGTTATTCCTGTGCCCCTCGATCGCATTAGGATCATCGACGAGTAGTGTCGAGGGCACCTCGAGGTCGTCAGCGTCCGTGAACAGCGCCCTGCTTCCCGCCACACGCAGGCGCACTCCGGAGTGCGGACGGAAATAGGCAGCGATGGTCCCGGACCGGATCCCCACGTCGTTCATGAACGCCTGCGTGGTCCCCACCAGGCTGTCCTGCGAAGCCGTTGCCACCAGCGTGAACCACTCAGGCCCGTTCAGTTCGAGGGTCAGCGAGCCCGCCGCGTGCGAGCGTGACTCCCGCGACGTCCCCGCATTCGGATCGGCGTCGATCAGCGGAAAGGTCACGCGCTCCGGGCCGACTTCCCCGTACAGGCTGACGTGCCGGGAGAAGTGCCGCGCCCCGATCACGCGCAGCGTGTCGTACTGCGCCACCGGCGTGATCGAGGAAACACCGTACACGTTGGGATCCGCGTCCACCTTGGAGTCGGTCTGCGCGTGCGTGAAGGTGACGCCGACGTATCCCGAGGCGCCCAGATAGTGCGTGTAGGTGCCGCCCCACGTCGCAAGGTCGTTGTCGTCCGTGTCCTGTGTCGTCGTGCCGAAAAGCTGGAGGCTGGGTCGCAGAGAGCCTCCAATGTCGCGCCCCAGCCGCCGCGCGTCACGCGCGTCCGGGTACAGCTCCAGCGCCTGGCGGATGGTGTCGAGAGCCTCGGGCGCCCGTCCCTGCCAGTGCAGGACTTGCGCTCGCCCCTCGAGAGCCTTGCGGCTCCTGGGATCTTTCGCCAGCGCGCGATCGTACGCTCCGAGCGACTCGGGGAGGTGTCCCTCCCAGGAGAGAACCTCGCCCAGCCCTACGAGCGCATCGATGTTGTCAGGCTCGTCGGCCAGCACCGAGCGGTAGATCTTCTCCGCCTGGGGGAACTCGCCCTCCCATCCGTGGACCTGGGCGAGCGTGAGCCTGGCCTTCACGTGGCGAGGGTTGCGTCCCACCAGCTCGTGCAGGGTCTCCCTGGCTGTCGTGTTGTCTCCCGACCAGGCCTGCGCCTGGGCCATCTCGAGCGTCAGCCCCTCATCCCCTGGGCGCTCGGCCAGAAGGCTCCGGTACAGGGCCAGCGCCGCGTCGAAGTCTCCGCTCCAGGCGTACACCTGCGCGAGGCCGCGGCGGGGTTCCATGCCCGCGGGATCGAGCGAGACGGCCCGGTTGTAGAATGTGATGGACTCCTTGTACTCCCCCCTCCAGGACAGCAGGAGGCCAAGGCGCATCAACGCGTGGATGCTGTCGGGACGGGCCGCGATCGCCTCGCGGTAGTGGGTCTCGGCTTGGGTGTAATTCTCGAGCGCGAACTCCTGGTCCGCCCGCGTCTCGGCGCCGTCGTCGGCGGGGGCGGCGGGGACCACTGTGTCCTGGCAGAGAACCACGGAGCCGGGCAACCAGGATCCCATGACGATCACCAGCGCGATGACGAATCGTCTCATCGCGCCGTCTCCGGGAGTTCCGCCTTCGGCTGCAGCGCCGCCAACCGGTCTCTCAGGATGTAGTAGCTCTTCTTCAAGTAGGTGTGATACGTGGGCTCCTCCCAGGGCTTCCATGTGTAGAAGGGGATCCCCTCATCCTTGAATCTCCCCGAGGTCGAGGCCGCGGGAAGCGTGGCGAGGATCTTCCTGTCCGCCGCGCGATAGGCGGCAAGATAGAAGCGGAAGCCGTCCGTCGTGTTGTGCCCCGCGCCGCCTCTCGGTGGCACCGGATCGTCCAGTACCTGTCGCGTGGACGGGTCGGTCAGGTTCAGGAGGTTCCATCCAATCCTCAGCTCGATGAACCCTTCGTCCCGGTTGTCGCGCCACTCGACCAGGTCGTCGTACTGCGGGGAGGCCGGGTCCATGGTGCCGTAACGCAAAGGGCTGCGGTTGTACACGATGGCGGGGTAGATCGTGCCGTCCCTGCCGATGCGCCGGCGGCTGGTCTCCGCGAGCATCTCGATGAAGACGCCATCCTTGTTCTCTTGGGACTTCCAGGGGCGCGTGAAGCGGTTCGTGTGCAGGTCGTACGGCACATCGCACAGCACGCGGCTCGTGGCCGGCCCGCTCAAGTCCACCACGAACTCCATCCCCGTGGGTGTGGTGAGCCCGAGATCGAACGGCATCGTGTGATCTCCCTCGGCGGCGCCGTAGGTGTCGATCCCGATCGCGTAGTGGATGGCGTCCCAGTCCAGCCGGTCGACGTCCAGCCGCATGTAGATGTAGGCCTCGTCGTGGGTCACCTGCAGCGATCGCAGAGGGCCGGCGCCGTCGCCCGCCACTGTCGGCACGCCGCGCCAGTCATCGCCTTCGCCGTCTATGGTGACCGCCCATCCGTCCTTGCCCGGCTTGCAGGCCAGCAGGCCGTAGTTCTGCTCCGGATCCAGGATGTTGAGCCAGTTCTTGTTGTTGTCCCACGGGACCTCGAACGCGATGACAAGCCAGTTCTTCTTGAACCACTCGTCGATCCACGAAAAGAGGACGCCGCCGGCGCATCCGGCCTGTTGGATGTCCTCGAACATGCGCGCGTCGAGCTCGCCCTGCTCCCGTTCGTTGTGGCCTCCGTGGTTCCAGCCCTGCGGCTGGTGGTGTGCGATGCCCCGGCTCGTGGGGACGCCGAACTCCGCGATCAGCAACGGCATGTCATGGTGATGGGCCTTCAGCTCGCGCAGGTAGCCAAGGTAGTTGCTGGGGCCGAGATGATCCGCCGTCTTCAGGTATCCGGGGTCCACGTTCATGAAGTCGGGATAGTAGGGATAGGCATGATACGAGGCGAACATTCCCGCCGCCATGCGCCGAGTCGGCTTGATCCTGTTGGCGTCAATGCTCATGCCGTCGTTGTCGTACTCGAGCACGGTGCCCGGCTCCTGCGGCAGGCCCAGCTTCTTCAGCAGCGCGATCTCTTCCTTCTTTGTGGCCTCCGTGGGGTGGCCGATCGGGTCCAGCGTCGGCCAGTTGGTGAAGGATACCGGGCGCTGCGCGTTGTACATCCTCATCTCGTGAGACACCGCGAGATCCATCGTCTGAGCGATCCACGCCTCGATGGGGGTCCCCTCCGTCATCGTGAACCAGGCCCCCGCGAACGAGCTCGGGTGAGGACGGCTGTCGTCGTACGCGGCGACGGAGTACGGTTCCCACTCGCGCCCCAGGATGTAGGCCAGGGTCATCCTCGAGACGTCGGCGGTGTAGAGCCCGTAGGCATGACCACGGCGGTGGGCCGCGGCAAGGTTTCCGTGCACCGCGTCGATGACTCTTCGAATCTCCTCCAGGAACTGCCCGACAAACTCGGTGTTGTCATAGGCGTCGTTCTCGGGCAGCTCCGTCCAGACCCCCTGCGCCAGCCACAGGAAACCGTCCTGCCCTGCGCGAGCGTCGTTGTGATCGCGGAGCGCCTCGTAAAACTCCGGCGGCAGGAGCGTGTACAGCCTCACCACGTTGGCTCCCATGTCCGACATCTTGGCCAGCCAGTCGAGGTAGACCGACTTGTCCCGGGGGAACTCGCTGGGGTACTTGCCCGGCAGAGCCGCGCCGAGATTGATCCCCTTCACGAAGATCGGATGCCAGGGGCTGCCGGCCGATCTCACGTGGAAGTAGTCGCGGCCGGCCTTCGCGACCACGATCGGTTCTGCCGACACGTCCCCTCCCCGCAACTCGCGCCCCAGACGCCGATCGTCGAGCGTGCCGGGCCTGCCCAGCACCTGGTCGGCGACGTCGGTGAGATCGACATCCGGGTGCGTCCGGGCCAGCGTGATGACTGTGTCGAGAGCCTCACGGTTGCGCCCGAGGCGAGCCGATGCGCGGGCGACCCCTTCGAGCGGGTCCGCGTTCCCGGGAGATAGCTTCAGCGCGGTCTGAAAGGCGGCCAGCGCGGCCTCCATTCGTCCCAGACGGTACCTGCACCAGCCGAGCAGCGAGAGGTAGCCGACGGGATCCTCGGGGGGGGATGCCTTCAGCTCGGTTTCCAGAATGTGGGCTGCCTGGTCGAAGCGTCCCTCGCGGTAAAGCGTCAGGGCTCGGGAGTATGCGGAAGTCGGCTCGTCCGGTTGGGTTTGCGCAACGCTCGCCTGCCTGTCGGCGCTGGACGCATCGGATGATGACGAGAACGCGGGCGCAGCGCAGACCACCGACGTCACCACCACAAGGCCGACGAGAGCGACATTCCGCACCAGTTCGGCAGGACAAGAGTGTAATGAGCGGATCGTCGGGATGCTCCGCATTCTATTTGTCCTCACGACTTTGGCTGGATGTCGGGCGCAATTTAGAATATGGAGAGGCCCCCGACAAATGCAAGGCACCGGGATCCACGACCGAACCGCTCAAATCGCCACCCCTTACCGGTAGGTTGTGGCGGTTCCCACCGGATCGTGCCGATTCTGCTTGCCTTTTCGGTGAATCGTTGTATAAAGTCGGGCACCCTACTGACATCCGTCCACCCTGTCGCCGGTCGTACAGTCAGGAACGAGGGGCTCTTGTCTCCATCGCCTCTCGACGCCTGGAGGAGCCGAGTGTCCATAAATCCCCGCTACACGCAGCGCCACCGGACGGCGGGTGGCGCGCCGCGGCAGCCTTCGTTCATCCCGCGTCAGGATTCCATCCTCCCGCCCACCGATCCGGCCATGAAGCTGGTGGAGGAGCAGGCTCTCCAGGTCGCATCCTCCGACGAGACGGTCCTCCTGCTGGGCGAGACGGGGGTGGGCAAGGACGTCACAGCGCGCCGCATCCACGACGCCTCGCCCCGCGCGGCCGGGCGGTTCGTTCAGATCAACTGCGCCGCCCTGCCCGATGGACTGCTGGAGTCCGAGCTGTTCGGCCACGTGCGAGGCGCCTACACCGGAGCGGTCGATTCCCAGCCGGGACAGTTCGAGATGGCGTCGGGGGGCACGATCTTCCTCGATGAGATCGGCGAGATGAGCCCAAGGCTGCAGGCAAAGCTTCTCCATGTCTTGCAGGAGAGGCGATTCTGCCGGGTCGGCGGCCGGGAGCCGATCGAGGTGGACGTGCGCGTCATCGCCGCCACCAATCAGGACCTCGACTCCGCGATGCTCCGCGGCACCTTCCGGCGCGATCTCTATTACAGGCTCTGCGTTGTGTGCCTGCGGATCCCGTCGCTTCGGGAGAGACCAGGCGACATCGAAGGGCTCGCGCGGTTCTTCGCCCTCAAGTACTCGTCGCTCTACAACAAGCCGGAGTTTGCGCATATCGGCGACGACCTCATCGCTGTCATGAGAACGCATCCCTTCGAGGGGAACGTCCGTGAACTCGAGAATCTGATCAAGCGGGCCATCCTGCTCGGCGGGTATGATCGGATCTTCGAGGACCTCGGCACGGCCGTGGATCTCATGCCCGCCGCGGCGCCGCAGGCCGTGCCGGGCGTGCTTACTGGCGGCCAGGTGCCTCTGAAGGAGATCACTCGCCGCGCCGTGGAGGAAGCCGAGCGCGAAGCGATCCTCCAAGCGCTGTCCACGACGCGGTGGAATCGGCGCCGCGCCGCCCAGCTCCTGAGAATCAGCTACCGCTCCATGCTTTACAAGATCCGCGACTACGCGATCATGCAAACGGGCACCAGCGTTCAGGACTTGATCGCCCACGAGGGGGGATCGGTCGTCAGCCCGCGAGAGGGTTCTTCCTAGAGCGGCCGCTCTCGCGCCGTCCGGCCGCGCACGCAGCGCGGATCATCTCCGCCTCGGAACGCCCGTCATCCGGGAAGGTCGCGAACCCCACCGAGAGGTCGAACACAGGCAGCGTGCCGGCCGCCCGCGTCAGGAACGACTCGCGGATTGAATCCACGATCTGCCCGGCATCACTGCGGCCCATGTCGGGCATCGCGGCGATGTAATGGTGTCCGCCCAGGCAGGTTACCGAGTCATGCTGGCGCAGCGCCTTCTGCACGAGCTGTGCGGCTTCGCGGGGGCTGAAGGGCACTGACCCACCGCGAGGACGGCCGTGCAGCATCTCCGTCACTTCGATGCAGGCCACCGTCACCGGCCGCGCGACCCAGGCCGAACGTTGCAGCTCCCAGGACAGCCGGCGCCTGAAGTGATCGGGCATGACCAGGCCGGTGGACGCGTCGATCGCCGCCGTCATCTCCCGATGCCTCTTCACGCCAAGCAGCGACGGCAGCACGCCTTCCAGAACAAGCGCGAACATCCATAACAGGACCGCTTCATCCCTCAGGAACTGTCTGTCCCTCAGGAGCTGCATGGCGCCCCACGGCATCCCTTGATGCGTCAGGGGAACGCTGAGCGCCGACCTGGAGCCGAGGAGGGTCAGCTCCTCCCGCAGCAAACTGTCGGACGGAGCCGAGACCAACACCGGCTTTCTCTGCAGGAGGCACGCGTGCGCCATCGCGTTCTCGGTGCCGAGCGGGCCCGGTATCGGCTCGGGGAAGCCCATGCTGGTCGTGAGGCGGAGCCCCGAGCGCGGCTCGTCCCACTGGTACAGGAGGCCCTTGTCGGCCGAGACGATGGCGGCCGACGCTCGCAACAGGGGCAACAAGTGCTTGCGGCCGCTGAGGTCGTCGCCGAGCAAGGCGATCGAATGGAGCAGGATGTTGAGCTCCCGGAAGCGGGCCGCGGCGATGTCACGCGTCAGGTCCGGAGGATCTGAGAGCACGTACGACGGATCGATCTCATGGATGAACACGGTCACCTCGGTCTCCCGGAATGGCGGAGCACGCTCCGGGGCTCGACCCCGCTCAGCATGTTGCTGCCGCACTCGATGGTCTCCGGGCGCTCGGTCACGTCGCGGATGGTCACGTTGG